>CAMDGD010000041.1 GCA_945897785.1 Paludibacter jiangxiensis | reverse complement strand
GACAAACAACTGTTACCCCCCAATCTATACGCTTTTTTCCCGGGCACAGCATCTGTTGCTCCAAGTATATTGGGCTTATAAGGCATTTCCAAGCAATCGGGCATATGGCAAGCAAAAGAAACATCGAGCATAGCCGTAGTAATACCTTTATTTTCAACAATATCCTGCACCGTAGCAACCAACTCGCCTGTTTGCCAAACAAAAGCGGCTCCGGGTTCTAAAATAAGGTGTATATGTGGGTATTTTGCTTTAAAATGTTGCAACAACCCAATAAGATGCTCCACATCATACCCCTCTCGGGTAAGTAAATGCCCGCCGCCCATATTCAGCCACTTTATATTGGATAAATACTTACCAAACTTTTGCTCTACAGCATATAGTGTTTTTTCTAACTCATACGAATCGGACTCGCAAAGGGAATGAAAATGCAACCCTTCCACACCATCGGGTAACTTATCGCCTAAATCAGGAGCAACAATACCCAAACGGGAACCTGCAGCACAAGGATTATACAAATCAGTTTGCACCTCGGAATACTCGGGATTAATACGCAAACCACAAGAAATTGGGTGCGCTGCTAGCAGAACCTGTGGATAAAAACGATTGAATTGTGCTAAAGAATTGAATGAAATATGACTACTACATGCCATAATTTGAGAAAATTCTTGCTCGGTGTACACGGGGGCATAGGTATGTGCCTTGCTGCCCATTTCCTCGACAGCCAAACGGGCTTCGGCTAAGGAGCTGGCTGTAGAAAAAGAAAAATACTCACGAATAATTGGGAATAAACGCCATAATGCAAAGGCCTTAAAAGCTAGAATAATTTCTACCCTCGAACGGCTTTTTACAGCCTGTATTAATGCAAGGTTTTTACGCAATCTAGCTTCATCAATAACGAAGCAAGGCGAAGAAAGAGCATTATAATGTATCATTTTATATTTCGTTGGTTTCGTTCTTCCCAACCCAAGCGAAAACGAACAGGTAAAGTAACTTGTGAGCAAACAGACGCTCCATTAATGCTTGCAGGAATCCACGCACCCATAAGTTTAATAACACGAACTAACTCTTTATCTAAACAAGGAGCTACACCTTGTTGTATTTCAATATCCCAAATACTGCCTACTCTATCTACTGTAAAATTGAGATATACGGTTCCTTCAAAACTTTTCTCTCCACACTCCCACGACAAATTTTTATAAATAAACTTGTACATTGCATCTTCCCCATCAGGGTATTGAGCAAAGCCGGTAAGATGTTCGGCCTTATACCTATGACTACACAACACTTGTGGCGGCTGAGCTTGTGAAGGCACAAAGACAAGCAGCAAAAAAAATAAAAAAAACAGTTTCGACATTGACTTACAATTAAGCATTATTCCCGCAAATGAAATCCTATTATAATAGACGATTTCATGGAAATTGTTCGAATGCCGTACTTGCCGGGAATCCATTTAGGCATTTTGCTCACAACACGAACGGCCTCAGCATCGATACTAGGATACAAACCTTCTACCACTTCGATGTTTGATAAAGAGCCATCAACATCTACCGTAAATTTGAGAGTTACATCTCCTTGAATTCCTTTTTCTTTTGCATCTGCAGGATACACCATATTGTCATAAATAAACTTAAACATAGCCTGTTTTCCTCCATTGTACGAAGGAGCCTGCTTTTCAGAGGTAAAATCGAGCTGCTCCGGGGCAGGAACAATGGGTTGAACAATTTGTTTTTCTTTTCGCGTACTTTGTTGAGCCAAAAGAATTGCCCCACTAAAGGAACAAAAGAGCATAAGCAATAGTAGTTTTTTCATCCGAATAGTATTTAAAGGTTGAATGGAACCCACATGAGGAATTTTTTAATTCATGAATATTATTATTTCCAAAACATCTGGTTTTCATATCAATACATATAAAAATAAGGGTGCTTTATTTTGAATCGAGCACACAATCATAGCCAAATTTTATGGGGAACTCGTACCTGGAATTTACCTTATTTCCATTAAGCACGCCGGGCTTCCATGCCGGCATAATTGATAACAAACGAACTGCCTCCTTATTAAAGATTTTATCTGTTGATTTTGAAACTGCAATATTAACCAATTCCCCGTTTTCTTTTACAACAAATTCAAGATACACTTTCCCTTTTTTAATACCTTGCTTGCTAGCCTTTTCAGGAAATTCCATTTCGTTGGTTAAAAAAGCTATCAAAGCATCTCGTCCACCAACAAATTCGGGAACAGTATCAACGAAGGAAAAAATCACCCCTTCCACATTTTCTTTTTTCTGAGCACTTAGGCCTTGTAAAAAAAACAAAGCACTTAAAAACACAAACATTAAGCTAATTACTGTTCTTCTGTTCATTTCGGTTTACTCTTTTTAGATTAATAAGCCATAAGGCATTTAACGAATTGATATTTCTATTAAAACACAGTACCAATTACCTAAAGAAAATGCAAAGATAGCCTTTTTGGTACAAATAAAAACGGCTGTCAACCGACAACCGCAATAGCAAAAGGTTTGCCTAAATTACTTTTTAAAATACACCGGAACAATCAATTTGGTGCGTATCGACTTTCCTTCCATGATTCCGGCTTGCCATAGCGGCATTTTTTCTACTATGCGTAACACTTCATTATCAAATGCCTTATTTCCTGAAGACAACAAAATAGCAACATTGCTTAGCTCACCGTTTTTTTCTACAACAAACTCAATCAAAACCCGTTCGTTGGTTTGTGCCGTTTTAGATATAGTAGTATAATCAATTTGCTTGTCAATAAACAACTTCATACTATCAATTCCTCCGGGATATTCAGGCATAACTTCTGCCATAACATACAAGGAATTATCTTCCGACTCTTCAAGGGCTTTAACGGGTTCCGTTACTTGCAAAGCAGTAGATTTATCTTGCAATTGCATTTGTTGTTCTGCCAAATCTTGAGCCATCGAACATACAGATATAAAAACACAACCAAGGAAAGTATATAGATGACGCATAGGTTTATAGTTTTTAGTTAGATAAATAGTAACAGTAAAAAATTCATTGTTCATTCAACTTAAACACAACAGGCAAAGTGTACTTTACGCGCACAGGTTTTCCGGATTGTTCGCCGGGAATCCATTTTGGCATTAACCGTACTACACGAACGGCTTCATCATCAAGCAATGTATTGCCTGAACTTCTTACCACGACCACCTCTTGAACAGCGCCGTCAATATTTATAATAAATTGCAAAATAACACGGCCTTGAATTAAGGCTTTTTTTGCTGAATCAGGATAAACAATTGTCTCTCCTAAATACTGATATAGGCCTTGTATTCCGCCTTTGAATTCAGGTGATTTTTCTACTTCAATAAAAACAATTTCATCATCACTTGCACTGACTGATAAGGAATCGGAGGCATACATTAAGCCCGAAAAACAGAAACATAAAAGAAACAGCATTTTTTTCACAACTACCAGTATTAAATTAACAACCGTTTTACAGTATAAAAATACGGTTATTCTTGAATAAAACAAAAAAATGCCTGCTAAGTATGCACTATTTACAGCCTGTCTTTATTCTTTGTTCTTCGCTCTTGGCTCTAAATTAACCACAGATTACACAGACTAACACAGATTTAGATGCAGAACTTGTCTTTACTCTTTTATCTTTGTTCTTTTATCTTTGTTCTAATTTAGTGAGGGCGTCACTCAAAGTAACATTCTCACTCTGTTTATAATATTACAATTCCAACTCGCCATTATGTATTTCGTGCCAAGGTAAGCCATGTTTATTGAGCATATCCATAAACGGATCTGGATTAAATTCCTCCACATTAAACACACCCGGTTTTCGCCATATTCCTTGCAAAAAGAGCATTGCCCCTATCATAGCCGGCACGCCTGTAGTATAGCTAACCCCCTGAGTTCCTGTTTCATTATAGGCATCCTGATGTTTGCAGTTGTTATACACATAGTAAGTAGCTTCTTTACCATCTTTAATACCTCTTATGCGGCAACCGATAGAAGTCTCTCCTGTATAATTTTCGCCTAAATCGCCCGGATTAGGAAGTACTGCTTTCAGAAATTGTATAGGCACAATTTTTACTCCGTTATACTCAACCTCATCGATTCGAGCCATACCAATATTTTGTATTACGCGCAAATGCGTTAGATACTCCTGCCCAAATGTCATCCAAAAACGAGCCCGTTTAAGTGTTGGGAAATTTTTTACCAGCGACTCCAGTTCTTCATGATAAATAACATACGATTCCTTAGGACCGATACCCGGATAATTGAGCGGTTTGTGTATTTCGTGGGGTTCGGTTTCTATCCATTTGCCATTTTGGTAATACTTGCCTCGTTGGCTCACCTCACGAATATTAATTTCGGGGTTGAAATTTGTGGCAAAAGCTTTTCCGTGATCTCCAGCATTGCAATCAACAATATCTAAATAATGTATTTCATCAAAATAATGCTTTGCTGCGTATGCGGTATATACACTAGTTACTCCAGGGTCAAACCCACAACCCAACATAGCTGTTAAGCCTGCTTTTTTAAATTTATCTTGATAAGCCCACTGCCATGAATATTCAAATTTAGCTTCATCTTTTGGTTCATAGTTGGCTGTGTCTAAATAGTTTACACCACATTCCAAACATGCATCCATAATTGTTAAGTCTTGGTAAGGCAAGGCTACATTGATAACCAATTCGGGTTTCTCGGCACGAAACAAAGCAACCAATTCGGCAACACTATCTGCATCTACTTGTGCCGTTTTTATAGTTATACCTGTCCGTTTTTTTACATCAGCAGCAATAATAGCACATTTTGACAAGGTACGACTTGCCAAAACAATATCAGTAAAAACACTTACATTTTGTGCCACTTTATGGACTACAACTGTGCCCACACCTCCGGCTCCGATAATTAGTACTTTTCCCATTTTATAAATTAATTTATTTCCTTACTGTTTTGTAGTTATACACCTATTTACAGTGCGCTTATGCCTAATATTAGAATTTCTGACAAAAGTAGTTGATTTTTACCTATATTTAAATAGTAGCCATTGAAAAAAGGCATAAATTTGTAGCCAAAATTCGCCCATCGATACGCAACACATGCAAGCACTAACAAAAGTTCAAAATAATCAATTGTATAAAATTCGACAAAAAGCATGGAAATGCATACAAAAGTATGCGTTAATTAATGATGGTGACAAAATTCTTATCGGCCTATCGGGCGGAAAAGATTCCTTAGCCTTAACCGAAATTCTGGGCGAACGGATGAAAATATCAACTCCCTCTTTCACCTTAGTAGCAGCTCATGTCTCGGTATCAAACATTCCTTACACAGCAGATTTGGTTTATTTAGAGCAGTTTGCCGCACAATACAATATTCCGTTTGTTCATACAACTACAAAGTTTGACGCAACTACCGACAGCAGAAAATCGCCCTGTTTTTTATGTTCATGGAACAGACGAAAATCGCTTTTTGATTTAGCTAAAGCAAACGGATGCAACAAAATTGCATTGGGGCATCATCAAGACGATATTTTAGAAACCCTATTGCTAAACATGAGTTTTCAAGGGGCATTTGGAAGCATGCCTCCAAAACTATCAATGAATAAATTCGACATGACCATCATTCGCCCATTAAGCCTGTTAAGCGAAAAAGAAATGATGGCTTTAGCTGAAATAAGAAGCTATCAAAAACAAATAAAAAACTGCCCTTACGAAAAAGACTCCTATAGAGCAGAAATAAAAAAATTGATACAGACACTCGAAGCAATGAACCCAAATGTGCGAAGTAGTATGTGGAATAGCATGACCAACATTCAGCAACACTACCTGCCCAAAAATAGCTAGTACTAAAAAAATCACAGAAAATTTTCAATCCATTTCTAATCTATTATATTTTACTACTCCATTTTAAATGAAAATAATACAAGTCGTATTTTTATTTCATTGAATGACACTATTTTTCCGTCCTATTAACTGTGACAGAAATTCAATAAAAACATTCATTCTTTGAATATTGTTGTACAAAATTGTGTTTAATTATTCCTAAAGTTTAAAGATTAGAATAATTCTAAAAAAACCTTAAGTTTTTTTTTATTTCTTGTTTAGACTTTATTTTTTTTACTATATTTGTATATACAACATACTTTAACAAAAAATATTTTTACAATAAAAACGCAATTAAAACATTAATAATAAAACACCTAGATAAACAAACCCAATTATTATGTTTTAAAAAAAATTACCAAAAGAACAAAAAAAAGCAATAATATGTTTATCTTTACACACTTTAAAAAACAATAATTTAATTTCTTAATTCATCAAACCACCAATTCACCAAACCAAAAAAACACATTAAATTATGAAAACTTCAAAAGAAGAGATTATCAGATTATCAACAAAGTTATTTATTAGAAAAGGCTACCATGGAGTTAACCTAACCGACATCGAAGCAGAAGTTGGTATTACTCGCGGAGGGTTATTTTATCACATCGACAACAAAGAACACATTTACAGAGAATCGCTAAACCGTTATTTAATTATGGTAGAAGAAATTGAATCAAAATTTACTTCTATTAAAACGGATACTGTAAAAGATTTTATCGATCAATACAGTTCATTGTTAGAAAAAACGATGGCTGATTTATCAAAACTAATCGGACCATCAAACTACTCTGGTTATTTTAGCTTTTACTTGTTAGCTATTACAGAACAAGATGATTTAATCAAGAAATTTGATAAAATCAATGCTGACCAAGTGAAATTATGGACTAATGTAATTCAAAAAGGTATTGATGGCGGCGAGCTTAAAAATGATTTAGAAGCTGATGCCGTTGCTTTATTGTTCAGAAATTCCTCGTTTGGTTTATCGTATATGTCTAGTGTAAATAAAGGGCTTCAGCCAAAACAATTACGAAAAATGATGGCTACGCTTTACGACAACATCAAGAAGTAAGAAAAATAGTTTTACTTTACTGCTTGACTTACTCAAGCACAATTGAAAAATCTCCTTAATTGGAGATTTTTCTTTTTTATAATATCTTTACGGCCTTATTCACTAAAAATATTGTTGATGAATATATCAAACGCCATTGCTGCTATTGCTAATTTTATTTGGGGTTGGCCTCTATTAGGATTACTTCTTGGCACGCATATATTCTTAACTATCCGACTAAAATTTATTCAACGATATATTGGCAAAGCCATAAAACTATCATTTAAAAAAGACATTGATTCTGAAGGACATATCAGTCAGTTTAGTGCACTGGCCACATCCTTAGCCGCAACTATTGGCACCGGCAATATTGTTGGTGTGGCTACTGCAGTTAGCATGGGCGGTCCTGGTGCTGTATTTTGGACTTGGATTACGGGGGTGTTAGGTATTTCGACTAAATATGCCGAAGGATTATTAGCTGTAAAATACCGTGTAAGAACAAAATCGGGAGGGTATGCCGGTGGCCCTATGTACGCATTAGAGTATGGGTTAAATCAAAAAACACTAGCTATCTTATTTGCGTTTTTCACCATGATTGCAGCCATTGCCTGCGGTTCATCCATTCAAGCAAATTCAATTACTGATGCCTTAAATTCAAGCTTTGGGTTTAATAAAACATGGGTTGCGGTAATAGTTATGGTACTTGCCGGAACAGCTATGCTTGGAGGCATAAAAAGCATTGCTCGCATAAGCAACAACCTCGTTCCATTTATGGCGGTGTTTTATATTATCAGTTGTTTATTAATACTAATTAGCGGATACGAAAATATTCTTTCTTCCATACAACTAATTATTACTGCGGCATTTACTAAACAAGCTGCTTTGGGCGGTTTTGCAGGATCAACCATTATGTTGGCCGCACGATTTGGAGTTGCTCGAGGCTTACTATCGAACGAATCGGGTTTGGGTTCTGCCCCAATTATTGCAGCAGCGGCTAAAACAAAAAACCCTGTGAGGCAAGCATTGGTTTCCTCGTCAGGCACTTTTTGGGATACCGTAGTAATTTGCGCCATTACAGGCTTAGTGCTAGTGAATACCGGCGTATGGAATAGCGGATTAAAAGGGATAAAATTAACCCAGGAAGCGTTTAATACTATTCCATTTGGAAGCGGCATGTTGAGTATAAGTTTAATTGCTTTTACCTTTTCTACGATTATCGGATGGTCATATTATGGAGAAAAATGTTGCGAATATTTATGGGGAAAGAAAACGATTATTTATTTTCGCATCGTGTATATTGTTTCCATATTTTTTGGCGGTATCTTTGAATTGGATTTGGTTTGGAATTTTGGCGATATATCTACCGGACTAATGGCTTTTCCAAACCTTATTGCCTTGATACTATTAAGTGGCGTTGTGGTTTCCGAAACAAAAAAATATTTGTGGGATAAAAAACTGGATGATGTTTCCAAAGATGAATTAAAACAACATCGGAAATAAAAATAAAAAGCTGTTTGTGCAAAAAATATTTTTTCTTCTCAATAATTTTCATTATATTTACAAGTACTTGTTTACCTAATTAAAATAAGCATATCATGACAAAATTAGAAACCACCTATCTAGGGTTAAAACTAAAGAATCCGATTATCATAAGTAGTTCAGGCTTAACCAATACGCCTGAAAAAAACTTAGCTTTAGAAAATGCGGGAGCCGGAGCTGTTGTGCTAAAATCATTGTTTGAAGAACAAATTATGATGCACAGCTCTCAACTACTAGAACACAGTAATTACACTGAAGCACTTGATTACATAAAAAACTATGTACATTCACATAATCTTAATGATTATATTGAATTGGTAAAAGGAAGTAAAAGACTTTGTTCTATTCCGATTATTGCCAGTATAAACTGCTATAAAAGTGGAGATTGGGCAACATTTGCTCACCAAATTGAATTGGCTGGGGCTGATGCCATTGAATTGAATCTTTTTTTACTGAGCACTAACAAACAAGATGATTCTAACACTTCAGAACAAGTATATATTGAAATTGTACAATCGGTAAAAAATGTTGTTTCGATACCTATAGTGGTAAAAATCGGATCGCAATTTACAAACCTTATTGCTTTTTCAGAGAGATTGATTGCCGCCGGAGCTAACAGCATCGTTCTATTCAATCGTTTTTATCAACCAGAGATTGATTTAACTAAAATGGAAATTAAACAAGGTGAAGCTTTCAGTTCTCCATCCGAGTTTTCAAACACACTTCGCTGGACTGCCTTAATCTCCGGCTTAGTTAAGCATTCGAATGTTGTTTCTTCTACGGGAATTCATCATTCAGAAAATGCTATCAAAGCCCTATTGGTTGGGGCTGAAGCAGTACAAATCTGTAGTACTATCTACAAAAATGGCAATAAGATAATTGGGGAAATTATTGAGCAAATGGAAAAATGGATGAATGAACAAGGGTATTACTCTATTTCAGAATTCAAAGCCAAATTAAATTACGCCAACTCGGAAAATCCTACACTATTTGAACGGGCACAGTTTATGAAATATTACGCTGATAGCGATAAGCACAACGGCGAAATTTATTTCACTTAAACAAAATTGTTTGTCATAAAAAAAAAACGCAAAGCAAGACTATAATTGTCATCACTTTGCGTTTTTTATTTATAAAACAAGGACAATCCCTCAAATCATACCTCAGTTCTGCGCTTTATTTCGTCTCTAATTAATAATGCCTTTTCGTAATCTTCATCTTGCACGGCCTTTTCAAGCTGAGCATTTAATTCTGCTTCGTTTAATGCCTTATAATCAGTCATTTCAGATATTTCAGATATTTCATCTGGTACATCTTGTTCAAAATCTTCCATTTCATCTTCGTCATAAACACTATCCGAAGATTCTTCTTCGAAAAACATACTTGTTGCACTAATAATTTCTTCTGTGGTGTAAATCGAACTTTGGCACCTAACAGCTATAGCAACGGCATCGGAAGTTCGAGAATCAATTTTTGTTTCAACACCAGCTTTATCCTTAAAAACCAACTCTGAGTAAAACACTTCCTTTTCCATTTTTGATATTACGACACGCATTAACTCTATTCCGTATGCTTGCATTAATGAAATAAATAAATCGTGTGTTAACGGACGGGTGGGTGTTAATCCTTGCAAATGCATGGCAATAGATTGCGCCTCGGTTGCCCCAATAACAATAGGAATTCTTCGGGTTGAGTCTTCTTCACCCAATACTAAGGCATATGCTGCCGACTGCGTTTGACTGTAAGTTAATCCAATTACATTTAGTTTTACAAGAGGCGCCATAAAATCAACACTATAAAATAAAAAATTTAGTTAACAGAAACAAATATACAACATTTTATGTTTTATCATAAAAAGGCCGATGAATAAAAACACTAGAGAGATTTTTTATTCAACATAATTTGTAAAAGTCGAACAGTAGAAGTTCAAAACACAAAACTCCTAATTTGCACTACTAAAAATGTAAAACCTATCTTTCTTCTTTGCTCTTTGTTCTTTTGTTTAGATTCTTGGTTCTTTACTCAAAAAAATAAAACCACAGATTGCACGGATTAACACAGATTAAAACCTGTCTTTATTCTTTGCACTTTATTCTTTTATCTGTTCTATGTATAAAAGTCCCGCCCCTCTAGGGCGGTTGATTTATTATGACTTATCTTTTCTACCAATTTCTCGCACCTAACAGCGCGAATAGTAGTACACTAGCCCGCATGTAAAGTCAAAAGGTCGAAAGTAGAAATATAGAGTTATTAACTGTAAGCAAACCCAGTCTTGCTTCTTGACGCTATAAAACCCCACAGATTTAGCTTCTCAGATTTTTACAGCTATTAAACACAAAGCTTGTCAGTTCTCCGTTCTGTATACTCCGTTCTCCGTTCTCTTTATTCTTTTGTATTGGCTCTAAAAAAATTCTTTTCTATCATGTACTTAGAGCATAATTATATACATTTGCATGCTGATTTTTAACGCTATGAAATTCATCGAAATAATTCAAAAAACTATACAAATAATTTCTACACCGGCTAAGATGTGGGAGTTATTGCTGAAAGAAAATAACGACCATTCAAAAAACTTCTTTTTTTTCTATTCTTTACTGGCGTTAAATATTGCGGCAACCTTTTTTGGCACTTTACTGAATGAAGCCGATTATCCTTTTATTAAATCATTATTAAAAGCTTTAATTTGGGGAATAGCCATTTATGTAGGGTATTGGGGTATCTATTTTGTACTTGTAGAGTTTATATTAAAACGATTCGAGGCTTTCTTAACAAAACAAGAAGCACATCTACTGCTGATTTATTCGTTTGTGCTTTCTTTAGCAATTAGCATTTTAACAGCTTTGTTTCCCGACTTATTCTTCATTAAAATTGCGTATATTTACACCTTATTTATAGTATGGGAAGGAACAGGGAAGATAATCCCCTCGTTTGACGAAAATAAACGGAGTAATTTTGTACTCCTATTTTCGTGCTCTATCATACTCATACCTACCATTATTTATCAGATACTAATTTTAGCCGTTCCGGCAGCTCAATAAAAAATGCTTAAACCTTCGCATATCAATATCAAAAACAAACGGGCTTCATTCGATTACGAACTTAGCGACCGCTATATTGCAGGCATTCAGTTGTTGGGTACCGAAATTAAATCGATTCGTGATGGAAAAGCAAGTTTAATTGATTCGTATTGTTACTTTACCGATAACGAGTTATGGGTAAAAAACATGCACATTGCCGAATATAAATTTGGTTCGTATAGCAACCACGAAGCAAAACGAGAACGAAAGCTTTTGCTAAACAAACGAGAACTAACAAAATTAATACGTGCCACGCGTGAAACAGGCTATACCATAATTACCACCCGTTTATTTATAAACGATAAAGGCTTAGCAAAACTAGAAATAGCATTGGCTCGAGGTAAGAAAAACTACGACAAACGACAATCTTTGAAAGAAAAAGAAGATAAAAGAATGATGGATAGAGCACTTAAAGCATAAAAAATATCAGTACACTTCCTTATCTGTTTTATTATCCCACGCAGTAAATGCAGCAAGCGCCTCATCCGATAAATATTGTTGCATCTTAATTTTTCTATCAGCATTATCCAACTTCAGTTCTTCGTAAATAAAAGAATCGTCAAAGCCGATAGCTTGCGCATCATTTTTGGTGCTACCATAATAAACAGCATCAATACGGGCCCAATAAATTGCAGCTAAGCACATAGGACATGGTTCGCAGGAACTGTATATTTCACAAGAGCTTAAATCAAATGATTGTAATTTTTTCGCTGCCTTTCGAATGGCAACAATTTCGGCATGGGCAGTAGGGTCGTTATTACAAGTAACACTATTTACGCCGCTAGCAATAACCGCCCCATCTTTTACAATTACAGCTCCAAAAGGACCACCTCCTTTATCGATATTTTTTTCGGCCAAGCGAAATGCTTTTCGAAGGTATTTGGGAGTAAAAGACATGCTTACTAAATTTGTGAATAAATAGCTAGTATTCCTTAGTATATGTTGCCCAAATATAAGGCTTTTCTACACATTTAATTTTAATTTCCCTTTCCGAAAGTAATTCGCAAGAGTAAGTTGCATCAGTAAAAACGGTATCCAATACCAGGTCTAACACCAATTTCTCGTTTTCGATATACCAAATACCGGATGTTTGTCCGCATTGTTGCCGAAAGATAGTACTATCAGCATTAAATAGAATATATTCCGTGCGTTCACAATCGGTGGTAAACCCACCCACTTTATCCTTAACATTCCATTTACCTATAATCACATGAGTATTCATGGTTATATGCACCTCTTCTTCTGTACATGCTGCAAAGAAAATCATTAATACAGCTAATAGCCCTAGTTTCTTCATATGTTTTCTTTTTAAATTGATGCTAAAAAAAATAACCTTATTATTTCATATTTCTATTGAGTTTTCTCATAAATACCCCAAGCAACAAACAAAGGATATTGCTTTTGAACTTTAATTTTTGTTTCCGTAACATAAACAAATTCAATGGGAACACTATCATTAGACACCTGCATGCCGTTAAAATTAATTTCCATTAATAAGGAACATTTTCCGTCAACAATACTCCAAACACCCTCTGTATCTGATTTTGGCAAACAGTCTTGGTGACGCATAGCCGTAAAATCATTTCGAAACACCAAAAACTCTCTTTTTTCGCACTCGGTAATACCGTCATCCGTTAAGTTCGGACCTCTATCTATCAAGTACCAAGTACCTACCATAGATTCCGCAGTAAGACTCTCAGAAGGCTCTTCGGGTGTTTCGCAAGCCGAAAAAATAAAAAACGACAGGAATAATAACAAACAACTAATTCTTATTGAGCGCATATCTTGGTGTGTTTTTCTCCACAAATATACAAAAAACCCACTGAAGCAAATCAAACAAACAACATAATTATAACACAGGTAATATTTAATTGATTTTTTCAAAATAAATTTGCTTTTTCCTTTTAATGTTTCATGGTTTGAATATCTTTGCACAAAACATCTGCTTTTGTGCAGATTCACTATATCTTTTTTCACCCATAATACCTCAAAAAATCATGTTTATTAATGCTTTAGGACATTACATCCCTTCTTTACGACTTGACAATAGCTATTTCGAAAAACTAAGCGGCCTTACCAACGAATGGTTTCTATCGCACACCGGTATTCAAAGTCGTTCTAAAGCTGGCGAAAACGAAGACAATCACAGCATGGGATTAGCCGCAGTTGCCGATGCCCTAACCCACCTACCTTATGCTCCTGATACCGTTGACTTAATTATTCATGCCTCCTACTCGCCCCTTGACACAGTAGCAACCTTAGCTCATGTTGTTCAACAAAAATACCTCATGAGTAAAGCAAAAGCTTTTTATATTTCATCGGCCTGTTCGAGTTTTGTAAATGCTATAGAAATTGTGCAAACTTATTTTATGGCCAATAAAGCGAGTAGAGCTTTAATTATTGCTTCGGAGCACAATTCTGCTTATAGCGATGAACGATGCGAAAAATCGGGTCATCTATGGGGCGACGGAGCTGCAGCGGTTTTTATATCAAAAGATAAAAATGAAGCTAACGAAGCCCAAATTATAGATGTGTTTACTCAAGGCTTAGGGCATATAGGCAAAGGCCCTGAGGGAGTCTATTTACGCCCAAAAACAAAAGGGCTGGTTATGCCTTTTGGACGAGATGTGTTTCAACATGCTTGTGGCAATATGATTGATGCCTTACAAGTGGTACTAACGAACAATAAGCTAACGATAGAAGACCTCAATTATATCATTCCTCATCAAGCAAACATGCGCATAATATCAAATATTGCACGACAACTCGGACTGGATATGAGTCGCTTTTTAGGCAATATTGAAACACTTGGCAATACCGGCTGTGCAAGTACAGCAATCGTATTGTCTGAAAACTGGAATACCCTTAAAAAAGATGAGCTAGTGGGCATTACTGTTTTTGGTGGAGGTTATTCGAGCGGAAGTGTATTGATTAAACGATAAAAAAAGCACACAAATATAGTTTTCACTATACCTGCATGCTTTTTACCAAACTATAAAAATTAACAAGGCTTAAAAACGAAGCGTGAGTCCCATCATAACATTGGTTCCTGCTTGCGGATAATAACCCAACTCCTGAGAACGACTACCACCACTATAATACGAGTACGACCAAGCATTAGCCGAATACATTGTATTGAAAATATTATTTACGGTCATATAAAACACCAATGTATTGGCTTGCTTTACCTTAAATTGTTTTGACAACTGTAAATTGCTCACAAAATACGAATCAATTTTTCTATCCTCACTTTCGGTATTATCAATATATTGCTTATCGACAAAATTTGATTGCATAGCAAGACGATATCCGTTGAAGTGCAAAGACAATAAACTGGCAGCCGTTACATCTGGTGAATACGCCAAGCTTGTTGTTCCTAAATAATTAGCCACTTGACCGTAAGTATCCCAATCGTCAACATATTCGGTATAATCTTGAATACGGTTGCGACTAAATGTTATGTTACCTTCCCAACTAATCCATTTTAAAGGCTTATAAGCAAGCATTAATTCAACGCCCTCTCGTTTGCTTTTTGGAATATTTGTGGTAAGCGGCTCGCCTATCTCACTAAGTTTTCCGGTTAACACCAACTGATTATCATAATGCATATAATAGGCATTCAGTCCAAACGAAAAATGCTTCATTTTAAACAAATAACCCAATTCAACATCCGACAATTTCTCAGAAGTAGGCTTTTCATTTACACCAGCCTCGGTATAATTATTTCTGTTTGGCTCACGATTAGCCATTGCATACGAAGCATACATCGAATGGTTTTTGTTTATTTCATAATGTGCACCCGCTTTCGGATTAAAGAAATTAAATTCAGGATTCAAATCCAATAGTTGCAGTTTATCACCCAAGCCTTTCATGCTGTGGTTTATATAGCGATACTGCATATCGGCATATACATTAAACCCTTTAAAAAAAGCATAGTTTGCTTTTGCATATACATTTGCATCCAGCTTAAGAGCTCTGTTGTTATAAAACTCGTTTTTACTTATTGCTTGTTTAGCCTCTTTCATCCAAAGCACAAAGCCGTAATGATCGCCATCATATTGATTGACACCACCGCCCAACGAAGCTTGCAACTTATTTCCGGTATAATTTAACGAATATACTAAGCCATAAAAATGATTATCCAACCATTTTTGCCGAATCAAATCGGTACTAGTTAGTGTATCTACGGTATAAATAATTGGCGCAAGATTATACTTGGATAGATTCTCATCCGCTTTATATTCTTCATAATAGCCTACTCCGCGGGTATAGTGAAGTGCTGTGTTCACATTTAGGCGATTGGAAAACTTGTGCGAAAAAAACACTTGGTAATGCGTTTGGTTGTAATTATCCGTTTGATCGTCGTAATAACGAGTAACCCCCTCATTGTCGACATACTCACCACTAGGGTTGTAAGTGCGGTTGGTAGCCAATGAATCTTTCGGCAAGCCGTTCCATGCATGGTAAGTTTTCTCTTTACCACCAAAAGTAATCACTTTAACCAGCGTTTTCTTGCCATAATACCCACCCGAAAAATAATACGATTGCATATCGGTTGTTGCCCTATCAATATAGCCATCGGAAGATAGTGATGAGAAGCGGGAGTCGAATGCAAATTTATTTTTCAACAAACCGGTACCTAACTTTAAGGTGTTTTTGTTGGTATTAAACGATCCGTACGAACTGCTAATTTCGCCATAGCCCTCTTTATTAAGCGCTTCGGTTTGCATATTAATGCTGGCACCAAAGGCTCCGGCTCCATTAGTAGAAGCACCAACACCCCGTTGAATCTGAATATTTTCTATTGAAGAAGAAAAATCGGGCATATTTACCCAAAACACACCGTGCGACTCAGAATCGTTTAGCGGTATGCCATTAACCGTTACATTAATACGATTAGCATCAGTACCACGAATACGAAAACCCGTGTATCCGACACCATTTCCAGCTTCCGAACTCGAAATAAACGAAGGCGTCATGCTTAATAAAAAGGGGATGTCTTGTCCCAAATTGATAGCAGCAATATCCTCCTTAGTAACCTTGCTGTGAGCCACTGGCGATTTTTCATTAACACGCAAAGACGACACAATAACATCGTCTAATAAGAAAGCAGATTGATTTAGTGTAATTGTTAAAACAGCAGGAGCTACAACAAGTGTATCAAAGGATTCGCATCCTACACAAGTTATTTGAAGCCGGTGTTCTTTGGCAGGTAAATCGGCAAAATCAAAAACACCACCTCGATCTGTTAACTGATTATTGTTGTTGTTTACGGTAACAACGGCTCCGGGTAAAACAAGACCTTTTTCGTCCACTACTTTACCACTTAGCTGCCCAAAAGTCGCAGCTACTACACATTGCCACAAGGCAATAGCAAAAAATTTTCTCATAACAAATTGATTAATAAATAATTAATAAATTGCAATGAGGGTTTCAAAAAAAATATGAATAAGATTGGCTTTTTCCCTCTCCAACATTACTTGGCAGGTTCAAAGGGTATAATCTCAGCCCGAAATAGTAAGGCACCCCATTGTGAATAGTTAGGTTTTACAAAAA
>CAMDGD010000040.1 GCA_945897785.1 Paludibacter jiangxiensis | reverse complement strand
ATCAAATTTTATTATTACAAATTTAGGGAGAAAACAGATTATGAATAAAGAAAATGAATTTTTTTCAAGAGTAAGACACTTACCTTGTTTGGCACTTTGTATTTTGTTGTCAGCAACCATATATGCGCAAGATACAATAAAAAGTCCTTTCAAATGGGGTTTTGAATATGATCTAATGGCTCCCAGAATTGGAGAGTGGCATAGTATAAACTTAAATGCATATATTGGTAAAGGAAGGATAAAGCATTCACTATTCTTTGCTCATATCAATATAAATGACAAACATCTTACAGACGAATCTTTTACCAAAGATAACATAGATGCTTTAGGATATCGATTGGAAATTTTCTCCCACAAAGAAATGAGAAAATGGAGTGCCGGTTTATTAATGATGTATAGTTGGAACGATGTAATTACAGTCCCTAACCTACAAGAAGGACAATTTAACACATTTGTTGTTGGTATACCATTAGGATATACATGGGTACTATGGAAACACCTGACAATAAATCCAAATGTAAGTATTCTAATTCCTTTAACCAGCCGAACCGTAAAAATTGGACTAGACGAAGTACAGCAAGCTCCATGGGGACTTGAACCTGGTATTAGGATTGGATATAGACTATAAAAGTTTAGCTGCTCAGATGACGTAAGAAACGAAAGCTATTATGAAACAATATTTTGATTTAAAAAAATAAAAAGGCATAGAACCCCAGCTAGCCAAAGCGTCTTCGTCCCGATGTTTCAGGACTAAAAGCCGGCCTCCGGGAAAGCAACCGTCGAAAGTGTTTTCAATTCGGATATATTGACTAAAGAACAATCTATAGAAATTGTTGTGCAGAATCAACCAGAATTGCATTTGAATAAAGGACTTGAACAAAGATTTGCAGGCAAAAGATATTTGGTGTTGATTACAATAAAGGATTATAGTGATATTGAACCTTTCAAGATTGATAGGTCTGAATATGGAAATATGGACGATTGGTTACCTGTTGAAGATATTGAAAAAGTAAAACTTAGAAAATAAAAACACCGCTACTGCGCATATTTACTTAGATTCCGCATGTCTAATGCATAAAATCGTGCGGTTACGGTGTTAGCGGCAAGGAACAGGGTGTACGTGTCTTTTGCAAATAATTTGCACGGTCGTGTTTTTATTTGTATATTTGCACGTATAACCAACTAATTATAAATCACCATGAACACTAAACTAACATTAACAATAGAAGAGACTACGATAGCAAAAGCAAAAAAATATGCTAACAATAAAGGACGTAGTTTATCTGACATAATCGAAAATTATCTAAAAGCTATTACTAAAGAAGATAATACTGAGGTTTTTGAATTAACTCCAATTGTAAAATCACTAAAAGGTTCATTCAAGGCTCCGAAGAATTTTGATTACAAAAAAGAATTATCTAAAAGTCTAAAAGCAAAATATTTATAATATGCAAAAGGTACTTATCGACACAGATGTAATTTTTGACTTCTTTTTTGATAGAAAACCATTTTCTGATAATGCTGCACAGATTTTAGCCCTTTGCGAATCAAAAGAAATAAAAGGATATGTAACATCTGTTATTATAAGCAATGTCTATTATTTGCTTAAACAAACTGCAACTCATGAAAAAGTTGTTGAGAATTTAATCCAGCTAATTTCAATAACAGAAGTTCTAACAACAGACAAAGCGATTATTAATAAAGCATTAAATTCAAAATTCAAAGATTTTGAAGATGCTTTACAAAATTTCACAGCTGAATTATCTGGTGAGGTTGATTTAATCATAACAAGAAATACAAAAGATTTCAAAAACAGTTCATTAGGTATTATGACTCCTGAAAACTATTTAAAAACAAAAAATGCCAGCCGCTAATAAATTGAACTAGCCAAAGCGTCTTCGTCCCGATGTTTCAGGACTAAAAGCCGGCCTCCGGCTGGCAAAAGCCATAAGATTAAAAGAACAATCAGCGGTTATAAAAAAAAATCTTTGCCGGATAAATTTACATTTTGTGTAGTAAGGGCGTAGGCAAGAGCCGTACGCTCAGCTATGTGGTATTTTTGCTTTGAGATATGGACCTACAGCAGACGGTACTTTCATTAAATAATATATCTTTTGGTGAATATAATAATTAAATGTTATTATATTTGTAGAAAAAAATACAATGTATACAAGATTAATAAGTGAAAGAATTAAAAATAGAATTAATTCAGGTAAAGCAATCGTTGTAATTGGTCCACGTCAAGTAGGAAAAACAACACTTATTGAATCTATTCTAGAGAGTAAAGATTACCTTCTCCTTGATGGTGATGATCCTAAGACACGAACATTATTGACTGAACCAAATACTGAGCAGATAAAAACTATACTTGGAAAGTATAAATACATCTTTATCGATGAAGCTCAGAGAATTGAAGGAATTGGACTAACTATGAAAATCATTACAGATAGATTTAAAGATGTCCAATTATTTACAAGTGGTTCTTCGTCTTTTGATTTGTCAAGTAAAATCAACGAACCGTTAACAGGTAGAAAATGGGAATATCAATTGTTTCCTATTTCTTGGGAAGAATATGAAAATCATCACGGCTATTTGCACTCAGAACAAAATCTAGAAAATAGATTGCTTTATGGATTTTATCCTGATGTTTTAAATAATTCAGGAGATGAAGTAAGCATTTTACGAAATTTAGTAAACAGCTATTTATATAAGGATATACTTTCTTTTGCTGAGATACGAAAACCAGAAGTATTAGAAAAATTGGTTCAAGCTCTTGCGCTTCAAATAGGCAGTGAGGTAAACTACTCCGAACTTGCTCAAATTATACATGTTGATAAAAATACAGTTAGCAAATACATCGATATTTTACAAAAAGGATACATTATTTTTAAATTGAGTAGTTTTAGTCGAAATGTTAGAAACGAAATAAAGACTAACAAAAAGATATACTTCTACGACAATGGAATTAGAAATATGGTTATTGGAAATTTCAATCCAATTGAATTAAGAAATGATAAAGGTGCTCTTTGGGAGAATTTCTTAATTTCAGAAAGAGTAAAACAAATAGAATATAAACAAAGTCTTGCACACACTTACTTTTGGAGAACAAAACAGCAACAAGAAGTTGACTTTGTAGAAGAAAATGGAGGTGAAATATTTGGTTATGAATTTAAATGGAATAAAAAGAAATATCAAAAATTACCAAAAACTTTCACCGAAACATACAATGCAAAAAGCAAAGTGATAGACAAAGAAAACTTCAGAGAATTTGTGATAATAAAATAATGCCAGCGCCTAATAAATAGAACTCTGAACGCTCTCCGATATAGTCGGAGACACAGCGAGGAGTACAAACGCGACAAGCTATGTTGAACTACAAACCGCAGGGAAAGCACTGGGTTCGTATTAGGTACTTAAAGGCAGTTTTAAAGAATATAGGAGCGATAAACGGAAGTGAATTTTAAAGAGATTTGCTGGTTTATCGTTCTTTTTGTAGTGAAATATGCATCGTACAAGAAATTAATATTCCGATTCAAATATCCATTCAAACTTCAAGTTTTTTTTCAAATAGTTGAGTCTATCTTGTATAAATTCTAAGTCATCTGTTCTGTCTACCCATGTTGCAGCTTCCGCTAGGCTTGTACATATTTTAAGACTTTGAGGGAATTGATCTTTAAATGTATTAAAAAGGTTTACATATGCTTGCTGATTGACTGTTGATAAAATAATGGCAGATTTATTCACTATAAAAGAATCGTTGTTTGATCTCAGAAAATTTACAAATGCATTAATTTGACTTGTTGCAACATCAAAGCTGGTGTTTGTTATATCTCCAATAGCATTATAGGATGGATTAAATTGCTTATCTGATAACTGAATTTTTTTAAAATGAATTATGCTTCCTGGAGTGACAATGCCATCTAATAGCTCAATCATTAGCTGCTTTTCCGGAATTATTTCGTAATTGGATTTTAATATTTTTTTCATTTAATTTGATATGTAGGTGTAACTTTTTTAAAAGTTAAAATTACTGTTTTAAATTGAAATTACAAATTGTATTTGACGTAATTTTTGAAGCAATAACTAAATGGTTTAGCCTTGAGGTCTTATGGAATAGTATGGGTTTCGGGTATAAATGGGCGAATCAATTTAACGTATAAACAGTTCAATATGAGCAAGTCGATTTTTTATATAGCAAATCTTTAATTGATATTCAGATAGATAATTTTTTTTATATTTTTAAATTTTATATAAAAATGCATTAATACTTGTTTGAGGAAATTGTTAAAGGGGACTGCTATGCTTATTTTTTATCAAAATAACTACTTTTTCTTTGTACATGACAGAAATATAATTTTCAAGAGCATTAAAATTTTAATATATTAAATATCAATATTTTGGAATAAAAATCAAATATGGTGAATTACAAGAAAATGAAAATTTAGAGTTTGTAAAAGTGGTATCAAAACTAACCCAACGAACTAGGTAATTAAAAAATTACGTTTTCAAGAGGAGACAGTTTGTTCCGCCACGGCGGACGACCACCGGAGGGCGGTGTGAGTTCAGCCTATCATTTTTTTGTCATGTACTAAGAAAACATTGCTAAAACCCTTAAAAATAACAACAGCTTGTATGTAGGTTAGTTGCAACCTGCAATTTGGTTAATTTCTGCCTTGTATTTTGTAATTGATTTGTTTTCGATTTGTTGAAATGATCGTTGAAGGGATATTACAGAGCCAAATCCTGTCATATCGGCAAGGTCTTGATTGTTTATAAGGCTGTTTTTTTGCAGTATCTCTTTTGCATAATTGATGCGGTACCTATTGACAAACGAACTGAAGTTTGTGTTGTGTTCGTTATTGATAATTAATGATATATAGGTGCGGTTAGTGCCGATGGTGCGGGTAATATCCCATAGTGTTAGGTCTTTGTTTAAGTATATTCTTTCTTCTATAAATAAATGAAGCAACTTTTCTCGAATAGGAGCTAAGTGAGGCGATAGGCTATCGTATTGTTTTTCTTCATTAGCGGTAACGGCTTCTTGTTCTTCTTTGCTTATTACGACCGCTTTTTGCATACTGCCTAATAGCCCGATTGAAAAAAGTAAAACAGATAAGAACAGGGAGGGAAATATCAAAATATGGGTTGATCTGAGGAATAATTCTTTACCCATAAAAGACAAAGCAATACCAATGAGCATGGTGAAAATAAGGGTTAAGTTTAGAAAATAAATATTATTGATATTACTGCTTTCTGTATTGGTGTAGTAATGCTCTATGGTTGATTTGTTTCGTTTTATTTCGCGGTTAGAAAGGTATAGATATACAATGCCTTGCAAAACAAAAACGACTCTACTAAGGAGATATATGTTTTTTTGATAGCTAAAAATACCAGAGGTGTGAGTTTTTGATGGCAATATATTGTACACAAAGTCCAAGTGTTGCTCTTTAGTCATAAGCAAAATGCCTGTGCCGTATAGCAAAAATAAAACTAGGGGGATAATAAAGTAGGGATAGTGTTTTTTTAATTCAAATTTAGCATCAACCGTAAGCAGTCGAATGTAAATATAATACATAGGATAGAGTAGTAGTGAAAATAGATTGTAAAAGGAATCTAGGTAATGATATGCTTCGGGGATGGGGTAGAAAAAAGTAAAATGAGACAGATACAGCAAAAAGGCAACAACCATAAATTTGCCTAAGAATGCTTTTGGAAAATGGGTGTTTCGAGGATGAATATGTAAAGTGATTGCCCAGAATAGGGTTACATATATGGGGTTTAAGAGTAGCGTAAGTTTTAACATATATGCTCGTTATGTGGAACAAATATACACTTTTTACTTATATTTTTGCCGTTGTTACTGTTTATTTTGTTTGACAAATTGATGTATTCTTTTTATCAATTGAAGCGGTTTGTATATAGCAGGAAATTATCTTTACCTATATTTTGGTTACTTTAGATAAACTAAATTTTTGTTATTATAAGGTGGAAAATTTGATTGGTTGGTGATGATTTTTCACTGAAGCCTTGAACTTTCGTTCAAGGCTTTTTTTATGCTAACTGCGAATCTTTTTAATTAAGGCTTCAACAGCTGCTTTTTCGCTTGTGTTTTCATCTAAACTTTGTATAAAAGCACTGCCAATTATCGCTCCCGAAGCATGGTTACATGCGCTATCAAATGTTTCTTTGTTAGAAATTCCGAATCCGATGAGTAGTGGGTTTTTTAGTTGCATCTTGTTGATTCGTTCAAAATAAGCTTCTTTGCTTCCGGAAAATGAACTTTGTACTCCCGTAGTAGCAGCTGATGATACCATGTAAATAAAGCTTTTGCTGTGAGAGTCTATCAGCTTAATTCGTTCTTCGGGTGTTTCCGGTGTTATAAGCAAAATGTTTTCTAACTTGTACTTGTCGGCTATTGGTTTAAATTCTTGCAGGTATTCTGCCATGGGTAAATCGGGTATAATAAAGCCGTCAATGCCCACTTCCTTAGCCTTAATACAAAGTTTTTCGAAACCAAATTGCAAAATAGGGTTGATATAACCCATTAGTATCAAGGGGATATTGGTAATAGCTCGGATGTCTTTTAGTTGTTCGAACAATAGGTGTTGCGACATGCCGTTTTTTAGGGCAACTTGGCTGCTGTGTTGAATTACAGGGCCGTCGGCTAAGGGATCAGAAAAAGGAATGCCAATTTCAATTATATCTACGCCCTGTGCATCCAGCTGTTTAATTATTTCTACTGTGCTGTTTAGCTTAGGGTATCCGGCGGTGAAGTACACCGATAGAATATTCGTATTTTTTTTAGCAAATAAAGTATTAATCCGATTCATCTGTGTTTAGTTTTATGTTTTTTATTGCTTATCGTTTGTGCTTACTCTTTTTATAAATGATTTCAGTTTGTTTATATCTTTCAATCCCGGTGCTGTTTCAAATTTACTATTGATGTCAATGCCGTAGCACTTTGGATGACTTATATTATTGATTGCTTCTGCATCTTCCAAATCAATACCCCCACTTAAAAAGAAGGGCGTTTTGCCGGAATATTTTTCCAATATCCTCCAATCAAATTTTTGTCCGGAGCCACCGTGTTCGGGCGTTTTGGTATCAAAAAGAAAGAAATCGCAACAGCCTTCATATCCGTTGGTGTTTTTTAAGTCGTTGGCTTCGGCAATAGGAAATGCTTTAAATATGGTAAATCCTTCTTCTTGCAATTGTAAGCATTGTGCAGGTGTTTCTTTGCCGTGTAACTGTAGTACATCTAAACCGTAAATGAGTGCTTTTTCATGCATTACTTCTGTCGTTTCATTTACAAATACTCCTACTTTCTGAATAGTGGCGGGGATAGCTGACACTGCCTGAGCATCTAAATTCGGTGCATATCGTGGCGATTTTGGATAAAAGATAAATCCGATGTAATTAGGCTTTAGGTTGGCTAAATCTTGTATGTTTTGGGCGTTGCGCATGCCGCAGACTTTAATTTGCAACTTTCCCCCAACAGCCTCCATATTAGGGAGTGTATGATTCATTTTAGATTTATTTTTCATTATACATGTAGCTTCTTTTTTACATAAAATGTAAATTCGTTGTTTATGGTAGAGCAATCAAGCTCTCCCTTTTTGAGATGGGGGGAGGTGTGTTATAAAATTACTCAATGCCTCCGCCGGGTTTGCTTCTTTCATAAAATTCTCACCCATTAAAAAACCTCGGTATCCTGCTTTACGTAATGCTCGAACGTTTTCTTCCTCAGAAATGCCACTTTCACTTACTTTTACAAAGTCGTTTGGTATTTTATCTACTAGATCGAACGATATTTGTATATCTGTTACAAATGTTTTTAGGTTGCGGTTGTTTACGCCGAGCATATCTACAAACTCGTTGGCATGACCAATTTCTTCTTCGTTGTGTACTTCCAGCAATACTTCCATATTCAATTCATGTGCTTTGTGTGCCAATGCTTTGGTTTGTTGTACTGTTAATGCAGCGGCAATTAAGAGGATTAAATCGGCCCCCATTGCTTTGGCTTCGTATAGCTGGTACTCGTCAATTATAAATTCTTTACGTAGAATGGGGCAAGTTACCAGGGGTCTAGCTGCTAGTACATCGGCTGGTGTTCCTCCAAAATATTTTTCGTCTGTTAAGATGGAAATGCCACATGCGCCGGCTTGGTCATAGCCGGATGTTATCTTCACCAAATCAGCTGTTGCATGAATCCATCCTTTTGATGGTGATTTCCGTTTAAACTCCGCTATAATGCCTGAATCGGATGCCAATAATCGTTTTTTTAAAGAAATTGTTTCTTTAAAAAATAACGGGTTTTCAATTAAATCAGCTATGGTATGCACTGCTTTGCGCTCGGCTACTTCAATGGCTTTGTCGGCTAGAATCTTATCTAATATGGTCATGTTTTTTGTGCTAAGTGTCAACGATTAGTTGTAAATTTCTAAAAATTTTGTAAATGATTTTTTAGCTTCACCCGATTCAATAGATTGTAAGGCAATTGCTTTACATTCTTCTAAGGTGTAATCAGGACAAAGTGTTTGAATAGCCAAGGCTGAATTGGCTAAAACAACCGCTAATTGTGCTTCGGTAGCCTTGTTTTCGAATATATTTTTAAAGATAGCAGCAGCTTCGTCGATACTGTCTCCGCCACTTAGTTGTGCTTGTTGTAAGCGAGAAAAGCCCATCTTCTCCGGAGAAATAACAATTTCTTGGTGGTTGGATAGTATCTTGGTGTCTGCTGTTAGCGATACTTCATCGTAGCCATCCAAACTATGTACTAAAGTGTAGTTGGTGCCAATTATTTGATTAATATAAGTATAAAGACGCATCATGGTCAGGCTGTATACTCCAAGTAACTGATACTTTGGTTGGGCAGGACTGATAAGTGGTCCTAGAACATTAAAGAATGTACGTACACCTAAAGCCTTACGAACAGGCGCAACATGTTTCATTGCCGGATTGAATATAGGAGCATGCAGATATGCTATATTTGATTGATCAATAGCTTTCTTTATTGTAGTTTCATTGGTAGTGAATTTAGCACCGAAATATTCTAACACATTGGAGGCTCCGCTTACAGAGCTTGCTCCATAGTTCCCATGTTTAGCTACTTTATAACCGGCACCTGCTAACACAAAACAACTCAAAGTAGAGATGTTGAACGTATTTTTTCCGTCACCTCCGGTACCTACAATATCGATTGGGTCAAACTCGCTGAGATCAACCCTGATAGCCAGGTTTAATAATGCTTCACGAAACCCCATAAGTTCTTCTAAAGTAATGTGACGCATTAAATATACCGTAATGAATGATGCTATTTGCTCATTGTTGTATTCACCGTTAGCGATTTTACTTAAGATTTCATTTGCATCTTGCTTGCTCAAACTTTCATAATTGAACAGTTTGGTTAATATCTGTTTCATAATATGTTATTAATTTTCATTTCCATTGGTAAATAAATGATTCCATTGGTTTCTTGTATTTCTTTAATCGCTTTGAAACCTAATTTTTCATATATAGGTATTGAGAAAGGAGAAGCATTAACTGAATATGTTTCTAAATTTCTATCGACCTTTTTACAATATTCCAACGCTTCTTTTACTAATACTTTTGCTATCCCTCTACCTTGATATGTCTTTTCAACAAAGAGTAAAGAAATATGATTATTGTTTTTAATTTCAATCATGCCAACAATCATATTATCTTCACTAGCTACCCAAAGACTATTATTCTCAGATTGACGTTCTGCGATTTTGTTAGGAGATATCCAATCATAAAAAATAACATTTCCTTCGTTAGAATAATCCTTGGCAACAAATTCATCATATACTTTTTTAATTAATTGATGAATAGCTTTCTCTTGTCCTTCTTGATATAATTCTATTTTCATTTATGCTTCTAACCAGTTCTTAATCATTTTTTCTCCTTCTGGTGTTAATACTGATTCGGGATGGAATTGTACGCCACATACATCGTATTCTTTATGACGCAATGCCATTATCAAGCCGTTGTCGTCAATGGCAGTAATATCAAAACAATTTGGAAGATTTTCATTGGCCACTACCCATGAGTGATATCTTCCAACTTCAATATTACGTGGTAATCCTTTAAATAGTACATCGTCTATCATTAATTTAGCATTTGTACTAACTCCATGATACACTTCAGGTAGATTAAGTAACTTGCCTCCAAAGGCTTCACCAATTGCTTGTAGTCCTAAACAAACCCCAAAAATTGCTTTGGTAGGAGCATAGGTTTTGATCACATCCAATAAAATACCTGATTCACTCGGTATACCCGGTCCGGGTGAGAGAATGATTTTATCATATTTAGCAATATCTTCAAGTGCTATCTGATCATTGCGATGTACTTCAACATCTTTATATCCTAACTTTTTAACAGCATGTACTAAGTTATAGGTAAATGAGTCGTAATTGTCAAAAACTAGGAGCCTCCCCTTTCCCCCTTCAAAAGAGGGGATGTTGTTTGTTTTTTCTTTATCTATTGTGTTCATAATGTATTGTTTTTATCAAGTAATTATTTATTGATGGAGTCTTTAATCTCTTCCTTTAGAGGTGCTTTGGAGGCTTTTCGTATTGCTTTGGTTAAAGCTCCCAACTTATTATTTACTTCTTGTAATTCACTCTCCTCAACTGATTTGGCAACGATACCGGCACCGGCTTGATAATACAATACATTATTACGACTTAAGAACGAACGTATTGTAATGGCTTGATTGAAATTTCCATCGAAACCAATGTATCCGATACAGCCACCGTAAAAGCCACGGTCATGCTTTTCTATCTTATCGATTAATTCCAACGCCCTTACCTTTGGGGCTCCTGAAAGAGTTCCTGCAGGGAAGGTATCGGCAAATAGTTTAATTATATTAGAATTGCTTGGTAATACCCCGCTTACTAACGACACCAAGTGTAATACATGTGAATAATATTGTACTTCGCTGAATTCTTCTACAACGACATTATCGGCATTACGACTAAGGTCATTTCTTGCCAGGTCAACTAACATCACATGTTCTGCATTTTCTTTTGGATCGTTACTAAGAGCAATAGCTATTTTCTTGTCTTTTTCATCATCACCCGAACGGCGAAAGGTTCCGGCAATAGGAGTGATGTAGGCTTTTCCGTTCTTCACCATTAAATGAGCTTCAGGAGATGAACCAAAGATACGATAAGACCCAAAATCAAAATAGAATAGGTAAGGCGATGGATTGATTGAGCGAAGTGTACGATACAACATGATGTCATCACCTTTATAGCTTTGTTGGAAACGTCGTGATAATACAATTTGGAATACATCTCCTCGGAAACAGTGTTTTTTACCAAGTGTCACCATCTGACGATAATCTTCATCTGTAATGTCGGATGTTTCTTTTCCAACTGATTCAAAGTCGTAAATAGCAATATTAGGACTTTCCAGAATAGTTTCAATGTTTGCCAGTTCTGAGCTTTCACCATCCAATAAGTTCTCTATAAGTGTGATTTCATTTTTGTAATGATTCAATGCAATAATATATTTGTATAGAACATATTTGACCTCCGGCATGTCATTCTCAGGTTTTTTGTTAGCCGAGAAGCTTACATCTTCAAAATATTGAACAGCTTCAAATGTAGAATATCCGAAAAAGCCATTTACCAGATTTTTATCTTTTATCTTATCAGCTTCAAATGAGGCAATGAATTGATCAAAAGAATTTGGGACAGAATATTTATCTTTTACTTCTTCTGTTTTTACAGTTCCGCCAATTTCTTCAATACGAATTTCATTCCTCTCAACAATATAACTTGCCATTGGAGAAAAGGCAATGTAAGAATTACTGTTTGCAGCACTGTTATAATCAGAGCTTTCTAAAAGAACAGAGTTCTGGTACAGGTCTCTTATTTTTAAATAAATACCAATGGGGGTCTGCAAATCTCCTAAAAGTGTTTTGGTATTTACGGTTAATTTAGTAACCTTCCCCCGGTCCCGTTCCAAGGAGGGGGTGTTTAAAGTTGTGTGAATAGTATTTGTTTTCATATGTTCTGTGTTTTTAAATCTTGTTAATTATTCTAAGTTTCCCCATAAATAATCCTTCCCTCTTGGGGTGCGTTGGGGAGGGGCTTCGTTTTATTTTTTAAAATATTCCAGATAAGTTGGCATGTCTTTATCGCCTCTTCCTGAAACGGTTAACACAACCACATCACTTGGTTTAAATGCGATTTTATGCAAGGCGCCTAAGGCATGTGCACTTTCAATAGCGGGTATAATGCCTTCGAGTTTGGTGAGCTCAAAAGCTGCGTCAAGGGCTTCGTCGTCAGTAATAGCCAGCACTTCACATCGTCCTGTTTTTGCTAAATGGGCATGAACCGGCCCTATACCCGGATAATCTAATCCGGCCGATATAGAATATGGTTCGATAATTTGACCGTCATCGGTTTGCATTAGGAGTGTGCGACTTCCGTGTATTACGCCTTCAGTTCCAATTTGAATGGTTGCAGCTGTTTCGCCTGTATCTACGCCTAATCCTGCTGCTTCGGCCGAAATAATTTTTACCCTTTTGTCATCTAAATAATTAAAATATGTGCCTATGGCATTGCTTCCACCGCCAACACAGGCAATTAAATAATCGGGATAATTTCGACCTTCTTTTTCTTGTAATTGTAGTTGTATTTCATCGCTTATAACCGACTGAAATCGGGCTACCATATCCGGATAGGGATGAGGTCCAACCACCGACCCAATAATGTAAAAGGTATCGGTAGGATTATTACACCAGTCTCGTATGGCTTCATTGGTGGCATCTTTTAAGGTTTTATTGCCCGATGTTACCGGTATTACGGTAGCTCCTAACATACGCATTTTTTGTACATTCAGGTATTGGCGGTTTACATCTAATTCGCCCATATATACAATGCATTGTAAATTCATCAAAGCACAAACTGTTGCAGTGGCTACTCCATGTTGACCGGCTCCTGTTTCGGCAATGATACGGGTTTTTCCCATTTGTTTTGCCAGTAAAATTTGTCCAACGGTATTGTTGATTTTATGTGCTCCGGTATGGTTTAGGTCTTCTCTTTTTAAGTATATTTTTGCGCCGATGACTTCGGAAAGTCGTTGGGCAAAATATAACGGAGAGGGGCGACCAACATAATCGCGCAAAAGGGTGTTGAACTCTTTCTGAAAGGATGGTTCATTGATAATTCGCTCGTAGTTTTGTTTTAAATTTTCTACATTTTTTTGTAAGATTTCGGGTACGTATGCGCCACCAAATCTTCCATAATAGCCATTTTTGTCAACGGAGTATTTCATATTTTTTTGTTCTTATGTTTATGCTGATAAAAAGTCAAAAAAAAAGACCTGTCGTGAGTTCGACAGGTCTTTGTATTTATTCATATTTATACAAATACAGCAATGCTACTCACGAACAGATTTCTCGTAAGCGCCACCACCAATTAGTTGTAAATTTTGTTGTCATGTTGATGTATCTAAGAATTACTTTTGATTTACCCTTCCAACACTTGTAATAGTTGTATCTGCTTGGGTAAAATAGTAAGCACGGGTTTTAATTTCTTTTGCAAAGATTATAATTTGATTGTAAAAATCCAAATAATTGTATTAAAATCTTACTTTTGTTTGCAAAACATACTTGTATCAATGGCTGCCAATAGATTAGTTGAAATTGCATATTTGCGTGCTGTCGCTATTTTTTTAGTGGTGCTTTTGCATGCTTTTTCTCCCTATATGGGGTGGAAATTTGTGCAAACGGATTATGAAAGCACTTATAATTCCATTTTTTCTATTTGGATGGGAGGGCGTATGCCTGTTTTTTTATTTATTTCCGGTTTTTTGTTTTCGTATTTACTTCATGTAAAACACAAATATGGGCATTACGGACTGTTTTTGTGGAACAAGGTTAAACGATTGCTCATTCCGTACCTTGTATTTGTGGTGTTGATGGTGTTAAGTCATAACCGGTTAGATTTTTCTAATCCTGAAAGTGCTTTTTCGTTGTTGTGGCTTTTTATTAAAAAAGGCTATTGGCATTTGTGGTTTTTACTTACCTTATTTCTTTGTTTTTTTATTACTAAACCGTTGTCCTTAATTAAGTATCCGTGGGTGCATGTGTTGGTCCTTGTTGTAAGTTCTGTTATCAGTATTTTTTTTAAAACAACTATTCTTTTTGGGGTGAATTTTTTAGTGTATTATTTCGTGTATTTTTATTGGGGATATGTCGTGGAGCGGTATAAAAAGCAGGTTATTTTGTTTTTTCGCTGGGAAGTAGCTCTGTCTTTATTGCTCGTGTGGTTTGTGCTTTGTTTTATACGAGATTATGTTGGTGTGAATGGTGTTGCGTTACATGTGTTTCGTTATTTTTCTAATATAAGTTTTATTTTTGGTGTTTATATCGTGGTACATTTGCTGGTAAAAGAGGGGAGAATAAAAGAGTATCCGATCATTGAAAGAATTAATAAATACAGCTACGGTATTTATATTTTTCACGTATGGATTATTACTTTATTGTTTCTTAAAGAAAGGTTTTTTACTGACTGGTTATATAGTAAAGCAACCGAATATCCTGTTTTATCCCCTGTATTGATTTTTGTTTTTGTAGCTTTTTGTTCCGTGCTTTTAACCCATTTGTTGTTAAAAACAAGGATAGGAAGATTCTTAATTGCTTAAAAACAGTTTCTTAGTTTTCCGGATTCCATTTATCGTAGCCACTCAATACTTTTTTTACCGAAAAATAACTCGCTTTACAGTCGCATATTGGTTTTGCCCAAGCTACTCGGTCATAGTTGTTGGCTCCGGGGCCGGTACTTCCTAATTCAATAAAACGGGCTGTTTTTTCGTTTTCCGGATTATGCCAATTATCCCATCCTTCTTTGGCAATAAAATCGCCTAGCGAACAAGTAACAAAAACAGAATTTCCGTATGGTCGCCATGGCCGGCCTAAATATACTTTAGTTATGGTGCTGTCGGCAGTCATTATACAGTTGTTAAATATAAAACCAAAAGCCTTGTATTCGGGTGTTGAGGGAGCTGTGATATACGAATCTTTTTTGCAATGAATATGGCATTTATCGAAATAGGCTGTAGCAGATCCGAAAATAATATCTATAGTTCCCTCTATATAGCAGTTGTTATAATATTGTCTGCTTGTTTCGCTACCTGCATAAACAGTATCTTGATTGCCTAGTATCTTGCAGTTTACAAATACCGTTTTATCGCCCTCAACATGTAAGGCAACGGCTTGTCCTAGTTGAGGCGCATTGTTTTCTATACAAATATTTTCAGCCCTAAAACCATGTCCTTGTACCAATAAGGTATAAGTGTTAAAAGTACCCATTTTTGTTTCAGTTCCCGGTATAGGCATATTGGCATGGTCTGCCCACGATATAATGGTAGAGTCTTTATTTTCGCCAATCAAGCTGATATTTAAGCAGTGTGTTGGTACTATAATTTTTTCGTTGTAGATACCGTTTTTGATAAAAATGGTCTTTCGTTCAGTCATCATTGCCCCAACAGAAGAAATGGCTTCTTGAATACTTGTAAAATTGCCACTACCATCTTTACTTACCACAATATCGTAGTTTCTTTTAGCAAACAATAGTGTTCCGCTAAATGCAATAAGCAAGCATAAGATGCTTTTTTTTACCATAAGCTTATTTTTGATTTTTATGTGTTCGCTATTAGTAGTAAGTGAAACAGCGAATCATCCACTTTCGTAATCAATCTTAGCTATTCATTGAAATAAGAAACTCTTCATTAGAAGTCGTTTTTTCGAGTCTGTCGCGCACAAATTGCATGGCTTCTACCGAATTCATATCCGACAAATAATTGCGTAAAACCCACATTCTGTTTAGTGTTTCTTGATCAAACAGCAAGTCATCGCGACGGGTACTTGAGGCGGTAATATCCACTGCAGGGAATACCCTTTTGTTGGATAGCTTACGGTCAAGTTGTAGTTCCATATTTCCGGTTCCTTTAAACTCTTCGAATATTACTTCGTCCATTTTTGAGCCGGTATCAGTTAGTGCTGTAGCTATTATAGTTAAGCTGCCGCCATTTTCTATATTTCGTGCCGCACCAAAAAACCGTTTGGGTTTATGTAGTGCATTGGCATCAACACCGCCTGAAAGTACTTTTCCTGAGGCTGGCGATACGGTATTATAGGCTCTGGCTAAACGGGTTATTGAGTCTAGTAGAATAACTACATCGTGACCGCATTCTACTAGTCTTTTGGCTTTTTCATGCACCATGCTGGCAACTTTCACATGCCTTTCTGCAGGTTCATCAAAGGTTGATGACACTACTTCGGCATTTACGCTTCGTTGCATGTCGGTAACCTCCTCAGGTCTTTCGTCAATTAACAGTATAATCATATATACTTCGGGATGGTTTGCTGCAATGGCATTAGCAATGTCTTTTAGCAACATGGTTTTCCCTGTTTTTGGTTGAGCCACAATTAAGCCCCGTTGTCCTTTGCCAATAGGCGAAAATAAATCGACTACCCGAATAGATAAGTTGTCGTTTCGTCCTTTGGTTAGTGTAAATTTCTCGTCAGGAAACAATGGTGTTAGGTGGTCAAAAGGAACGCGGTCGCGTACAAATTCCGGTGTGCGACCGTTTATGTTTTCTACTTTTACCAAAGGGAAATATTTTTCGCCTTCTTTTGGGGGTCTTATCGATCCTTTAACGGCATCGCCGGTTTTTAATCCGAATAGTTTTATTTGCGATTGCGACACATAAATATCGTCGGGAGAACTAAAGTAATTGTAATCCGGAGAGCGTAGAAATCCGTAGCCATCTTGCATAATATCCAATACACCGGAACCTATAAGAATGCCTTCGAATTCGTAGGCTTTCTCGTTTTCATTGTTTTTATGTATAATTTTACGATTGTTATTCGTGCCGTTATTGCTGGTTTGATTTGTTTCTTTCTCGTTTGTTTTCAGACTTTTCTCTGTTACAAGCGCGTCAGTATTACTTGTGTTTTCTGTGGTTGTGTTTTCAGGAACAGCTTGCACTTGTGTTGGCGCTTTTTCTGGAATAATCGAGCTTTCCTCTGCTACCGTAGCTTGCGCTTCTGCTTGAACTACCTTTTTGGCTATAAATTCAATAGGTCTGCTTGGATTATTCGCTGTTGCTTGTAAATCGTTGGCTCCTTTATTCGCTTTATCTATAGCTTTCTCGGCATTTTTAGGATGCTGTTTTTGTTTTTCCGGAGCTGCTTTTTTTGTTTTATCTTCTTGCTTGCCGTTTTCTCCTGAAGCTGAATATACTTTTTGCTCCGGATTTTTTTTGATTACCCGTAAGCGTTGTTTTTTGTCATTAGTGCTCTCCGAGCTTTTCGATTGGCTGGCTTTGTTAATGGCTTGTTGGTCGAGAATTTTATAAATTAATTCTTCTTTTTTAAACGAGTCGACTTTTTTAAGGCCTTCTTCTTTGGCGATTTGTTTTAGTTCGGGTAGTAATTTCTCGTTGAGGTCTAAAATGTTGTACATGGGATTAAAATAAAATATTATTGTTTTTTAGCGTAGTATCAATTATTGATATAAACGAAGCTATCCTATTGAAAGGAAGGTAGGTTGTAAAATAATAAAAAAATGTTGTTTTTTGATTTCTTGCGAACTGATTCGCAATGCGTAACGGTAGAAAAATCGATACAAATATAAGGGCAATATTTGATTATCAAGCAAAAAACCCGAAAAATTATAGCTTGCAGTCGTTTATTTAACCAAACGAAT
>CAMDGD010000039.1 GCA_945897785.1 Paludibacter jiangxiensis | reverse complement strand
ACCATATATTTTTCGACCTTCGACTTTTCGTTTTTTATGTAGAAATGAAAGAAGATAATCTAAACTAAGGTTTAGTAATGATAATACTCTTTTTAACAGGGATTTTTTTTTGTCATGTGCGAAATGTAAAAAATATTCAGAAGGCAGTTTCTCAATGCTAAATCTATCCTATCTTTGCAGGCTAAATTTTTCATGTTTTGACCTTATACGAGTTATTTCATTTTTACGCCAAGCACCCACAGCTTAAGGCGCTTTTAGATATTCTGCAAAATAATGATGCAGCGGATATTACTGTGTCTGGTTTGCAAGGTTCGGCACTTCCATTGCTGATTGCAAGCATCCATAAAAGTCATCCAGCGTCTATCTTTTTTATTGCAGATGATCAAGAGTCGGCTGCCTATATTTACAATGATTTGTGCCAAATTTTTGGCGTAGATGAGGTGTTCTATTATCCTACTTCGTATAAAAAATCGTTTAAATATGGAATCGCTGATCCTGCTTATCAGGTATTACGAACGGATGTCTTGAATCGTTTGTCTGATGCCCAAAAGCCTTCGTTAATCATTTCCTATCCCGAAGCTGTAGCCGAAAAGGTAATAACGGCTACTTCCTTACGAGAAAAAGTATTGACGCTTAGTGTTGGCGAAAAGCTAGATACCGAGTTTATTGTCGATTTACTGCTTCAATATGGTTTTGATAGGGTTGATTTTGTGTACGAACCCGGACAGTTTTCTAGTCGAGGTAGTATCATCGATATCTTTTCTTTTTCGAATGAATTACCTTATCGTATCGATTTTTTTGGTAAAGAGGTCGATTCTATTCGTTTGTTCGATATTGAAACACAGCTTTCTATTGAATCTATACAAACTGTAAGTATTGTGCCTAATATTCATCGAGAAAAACAAAGCGAAACAATTGCCTTGTTGAGTTTTATCTCAGCGCAAAGTTTGTTGCTATTTAACGATTTTAGGTTGGTAAAAGATTGTATAAATAAACAATATGATGCTTCTTTGGTTGCGGCCAACGATACGGTTAATCAACCCAATTTAAAAACAGCGCTCATTACGGGCGATGATTTTTTGACACAAATACACCCTTTTCGGAAAATTGAGTTTGCGCAAAACAAGCATTTTTCGCAAAGTATTCAAGTCGATTTTAAAACTTCACCACAGCCTTTGTATCATAAAAATTTTGATTTGGTGTTTAGTTCGTTTAACCAATATATATCTGAAGGCTATAGCTTGTATATCATGAGTGATAGCTCAAAACAAACCGATCGTATTGCTGCTATTTTTCATGATAAAGAAGAGAATATTCCGTTTACCCCTGTATTAAAAACATTGCACGAAGGTTTTGTTGACCACGATTTAAAAACTTGCTTTTTCTCTGACCATCAATTGTTTGACAGGTTTCATAAATATAGTCTGAAATCTGATAAAGCTCGTGCCGGTAAGGTGGTGATGACTTTAAAAGAACTCAATCAGTTTCAAATAGGCGATTTTGTTACGCATATAGATCATGGTGTTGGTCGTTTTGGCGGGTTGTTTAAACAAGAAGTTAATGGACGTGTACAGGAGGTTATCAAGTTGGTGTATAAAGACGAAGATATCATTTTTGTTAGCATTCATAATTTACATCGTATAGCTAAATACAAGGGGAAAGATGGAGAGCCTCCAAAAATTAATAAGCTTGGTTCGGGCGCATGGGAGAAACTAAAAGAGCGTACAAAGAAAAAAGTTAAGGATATTGCCCGAGAACTGATTCAGTTGTATGCTCGCCGTAAAGCAGAAAAGGGTTTTGCTTTTTCGCCCGATACCTACCTGCAACAGGAGCTGGAAGCTTCATTTATTTATGAAGATACCCCCGATCAGTTAAAGGCTACCAATGAGTTGAAAGCGGATATGGAAAAAACATTGCCAATGGATAGGCTTGTTTGCGGTGATGTTGGTTTTGGAAAAACAGAGGTAGCTATGCGTGCCGCTTTTAAAGCGGTTGCCGATAGTAAGCAAGTAGCTGTTTTGGTACCAACAACGGTGCTGGCTACACAGCATTATAAATCGTTTAAAGAACGGCTAAAAGATTTCCCATGTACCGTAGAATACCTTACTCGTGCAAGAAAGCCTGCTGATGTAAAAACAATTCTTACTCGGTTACACGAAGGTAACATTGATATTCTTATAGGTACGCATAAGTTGGTGGGAAAAGAGGTGAAATTTAAGGACTTAGGCTTACTAATTATTGATGAGGAACAGAAGTTTGGTGTGGCTATTAAGGAGAAACTAAAAAGCATAAAGGTAAATGTGGACACCCTAACTATGACTGCTACGCCTATTCCTCGTACGCTGCAATTTTCTTTGTTGGGTGCGCGCGACTTGTCAATTATTAACACGCCACCGCCCAATAGATACCCAATTCAAACCGAAGTGCATTCGTTTGAGCCAGAGATTATAAAGGTGGCAGTTGAAAACGAAATGACCCGAAATGGCCAAGTGTTTATTATTAATAACCGTATTCAAACTATATATGAACTTGAGCTTTTGGTAAAAAAACTAGTGCCTCAGGCTCGCATTTGTGTTGGGCACGGACAAATGGATGCGCAAAAATTAGAACAGATTATTGTCGATTTTATCGATTACGAATACGATGTGCTTATTGCTACAACCATTATCGAATCGGGTGTCGATATTCCCAATGCTAATACGATTATCATTAATAATGCGCAAAGTTTTGGTTTGAGCGATTTACACCAGTTACGGGGTAGGGTAGGGCGAAGTAACCGAAAAGCCTATTGTTATTTGTTGGCACCTCCTTTAAGCAATCTAAAACAAGATGCTCGACGTCGCTTACAGGCTATTGAGACTTTTGCCGATTTAGGTAGTGGTTTTCATATTTCCATGCAGGATTTGGATATTCGGGGTGCTGGAAATATGTTGGGCGCAGAGCAAAGTGGATTTATTGCCGATTTGGGCTACGAAACTTATCAAAAAATATTGAACGAGGCTGTTAATGAATTGAAAGAGGATGAATTTGCTGATTTATATGCTGATGCTGGTCATTCATCAGCGAACCCGTTTAAGTTTGTAACTGATTGTCAGTTTGAGTCTGACCTTGAACTGCATATCCCAACGGATTATATTGAAAATGTACCTGAAAGAATTAGCCTTTACCGTGAGTTGGACGACTTAAGTTCGGAGGAGGACTTGCTTCTTTTTGAGAATAGGATGATAGATAGGTTCGGACCCCTTCCGGATGCTGTTAAGGAATTGTTTACTGCCATGCGCCTCCGTTGGTTAGCTATGCAGTTGGGTTTTGAAAAACTGGTGTTAAAAGAGGAACGGTTTATTGCTTATTTGGTTTATAACCCAAAATCATCGTATTATCAAACAGCAATATTTGGGGCTGTTTTGTCATATATTGCCATGAACCCAAGCAATTGCAAAATCAAGGAGAAGCAAGCTCGACGGTTTATTTCTATAAAAAATATACCATCCATAGATCAAGGATATGCGGTATTACAAGCAATACAAAAGCTTGTTGTATTATAGGTGTAAAAACAAACAAAGCCTCGATTTTTCGAGGCTTTGTGTAAATAAAAGCCGTTTGGCTTATTGAGAAAACTCCTATAAATAGGATTTGAGGTGTTGGTTTCCTTTGTAATCTGCTTGTCTCAATGCTGAGAACCCGAAGGCGCAGCCCGCCATTAAAAACGTAATATTCCCTCGTTAAATTTGTAGTGTTGAGTTTTCCAATCTCAACCAACGGCTTCAGTAACAAAAGTAGTTTTTTTATTTTATTATTACAAATCAAAATTGCTTAAAAATGCCTAATTATGCCTTGTAACATAAATTTGTTTCATTGGTTGGTGTTTGTTTTAAGCATTTACTGTTGCTTAGCAAGTTTTATCCCTGATGTTCTTTTCTCAATAAGTCATTAACCGTTTTTACCGGGTTAAATGTGGCAATGGGTACTTCAACAAAAATAGTGTTCCAATTACTCATAGCTCCATTCCACAAGCCGGGCAATTCTAATGCTTTTAGCACCTTTCCGTTTTTTGACTTAATAGAGATAAACCCGGTTTGCTTATCAACATATTGAGGTAAATTAAATTTATTTCCTCGGTAATCTTTTATGCTACAAACCAAATCTACCGGATTAAAATGTGTAGCTGATTGCATTAACTCCTTTTCTGTTGGGTCTGCCGTATTTATTTGTGAGCTTTCAAGAATTTGTGGTGCAACCGATCCATCCTTTTCTTTAACCAAATATGGTCCACCACCCGGTTCTCCTTCATTTTTTACCATACCACAAACCCGTATCGGACGATGTAATTTTATACTAAGATAATCGATTTTTTCCTTGCGCGAATAGCTGGAAAAATTAGCCTGTTGGATGTTTAGAGTATTGTTGCAAAACAAGAAAATTTCGTTTAGCATAGAATCGGTTATTGTATCATCTTCAAGTGTTTTTAAATAATCGAATGTTTTTTGCTGTGTTGCTACCAATATGCCGGCAATTAGTTTCTTGTTTTCTACGGTGCTTTCTTTGTATTTGTCGGGAACTACATTGTCAATATTTTTAATAAAAATAATATCTCCCTCCAACTCGTTTAAATTTTCTATAAGCGCACCGTGACCACCCGGACGGAAAACTAATGCACCGTTTTCTCTAAAAGGTTCGTTTTTATCGTTGGCAGCAATGGTGTCGGTAGCCGTTTTTTGTTCGGAAAATGTAATGTTGAAACGAACATTAAATGCCTGTTCATAATTTGAAACCACATCTTCTACCAATTGTTCAAACAAAGCTCGGTGTTCCGGCGATACGGTAAAATGCAATATTACTTTCCCGTTACTTTGTGCATATAGTGCTCCTTCAACCAAATGCTCTTCTAATGGAGTTCTGCTACTGTTGTATTTATGAAATTGCAATAAGCCTTTGGGTAAGTTGCCGTAGTTTAGTCCGCTTTCTTCCAAAAGAACTTTAATAATTGTTTTGTATTGCTTGTTTTCAAGCAGTTCTTTTACTTGTTTGCTTGTTTTTTTTACACAAGCCTTATTTAAGCTGTCATAAAAAGCAAATCGAGTAATTTCGGTAAAAAATTGTTGTTCAAAATTACTCGTTGGTATTTCGTAATCGGCATCAATAAATTCGAACAAATCTTTAAACATTCTACTTGCTGCACCCGATGCCGGTACAAATTTGATTATCTTTTTGTCTGTTGCTACATAGTTTTCCCAAGTGCTGATGTACTGTTCTTTTTCTGTTTCAGATATTGCCAGTATGCCTTCGTTAAGGTCGGCAGCCTTTTTTATTTGTAAATATGGAAAGCCTTGGGTAAAACAAGCTAATTGTTCCTCAAACTGGACTTTGCTAATACCTTTTTTTGCTAAAATATTTATGTCGTTTGGTTGTAACATAACAAGTGTTTTTTTTATGATTTGTTGTATATTTCTTACAAAGAAAGTTGTTTTCTGCTATAGTTAAAAGTTTTTCTGCAATATTTTCATCCGTTTTGCATGCTACCATTCATTTAGTTGATTTTTTTTTCTGGCTATGGTTTTGTTATTTAACAATCAGATATATTGTGAGTTTTTTTTGCAAGTATTGCTTAAAATGCAATTAAATTTGCTCTTGTAAAGGTACTTGTGTTTTGTATATTACATGACTAATTAGCATTTCCAAGAGCAGTAAAGTTGTAATGCGTTTAATTCAACTCTTATGTGATGAGAAACAAACGTGTTGAATTTCAAGAACCGTGAAAAATCAAATGTATCAGAATGGTATAAGTACTAACCCAATGAAGTTAGCATTTAAAAATTCCTTATATTGTTCATTTTTAAGTAGTTCATAGTAATAAATTGTTTAAATTTTCTTACTGTGAAGTAATTACACCTAAATTGGCTCTTTAGTTGACCAATATTCTTTTTATATTGCTCAGTTTTATAGAAAATTTTAGTAAAAATAGCTGTTTTTATCTTTCAATTCCTTTTCTTGTATTATTTTATCCGTTTTTTTAGGTCTAATCGTATTCTTAACATTGATTATTTTTTTAGCTACAACATGTAAAATTTTATTAAAGTTTTCTATTTAAGTATTACAATACTTAATAAAAGTATTATATTTACATAAAATTAATTAACCCTTTAAAACAATTTTATTATGAAATTTGAATTACCGCAATTGCCTTATGCGAAAAATGCATTAGAACCGATAATTTCTGAGAAAACCCTTGAGTTTCATTATGGCAAACACCATCAGGCTTATGTTACTAATCTGAATAACCTAATTCCGGGTACTCAATTCGAAAATGCCGATTTAGAGACGATTATTAAAGAGTCGGATGGGGGAATATTTAATAATGCTGCTCAAGTGTGGAACCATACTTTTTATTTTGAGCAATTCTCGCCTAACGGGGATAACGAACCTACAGGCGCTCTTCTAGATGCCATAAACGAAAGCTTTGGCTCTTTTGATGTATTTAAATCAACATTTGTAACTGCAGGAGTAACTACCTTTGGTTCGGGATGGGCTTGGCTAGTGAAAAATGCCCAAGGTAAGTTGGAAATTGTAAAAGAAAGCAATGCCGGAAACCCAATGACCAAAGGCTTAATACCTATTTTTACTTTTGATGTGTGGGAGCATGCTTACTATTTAGACTATCAAAACCGTAGGCCGGATCATTTGGCTGAATTATGGAAAATTGTAGATTGGAAAATTGTTGAGAAGAGATTTTAGTATCCATCTTTAAAAAAGCCGATTATTTAGTAATCGGCTTTTTTAAACCAAAATACCTTAACTATGAAAACTTTACGAATACCTAGACTTAGTGTTTGGTTGCTTTTTTTTGTTATAGCTACAAACAGCATGGCGCAAGCTACTTTTAGTTTGCCTAAATTGCCTTATGCAAATAACGCCCTTGAGCCAGTAATTAGTGAGCAAACCATGAATTTGCACTACGGAAAACATTTGCAGGGGTATATAACAAACTTAAACAAGTTGATTGTGGGTACAGCATTCGAACAAGCAGACCTGATAAGTATTGTGAAACAATCGGATGGGGCAATTTTTAATAATGCCGGACAAACGCTTAATCATAATTTGTATTTCTTACAGTTTAGTGCTACTCCAAAGCTAGTTCCTACCGGGGTTTTGTTCGATCGCATTATTCAACAATGGGGAAATTTTGATTCTTTTAAGATGGAGTTTGAAAATGCAGGTATGGGCGTTTTTGGTTCTGGTTGGGTGTGGTTGGCTAAAACAGACAACGGCGAGCTTCGTATTGTTAAGGAATTAAATGCCGGTAATCCGGTAACAAAAAACATGGAGCCTTTGTTGGGCGTTGATGTGTGGGAACATGCATACTATCTCGATTATCAGAATGTAAGAGCAAAACACCTTAGTGAATTGTGGAAAATTATTGACTGGAATGTTATTGAACAACGATATGGAGAATAATATCTCTCTGTACTAATTGCTTTATTATAAATGAAAAATTCGCAAGCTATGGTTGTTTTTGCCTTGGTTATAAGTGCTATTTATCTTGTTGTAAATTATTATTTATTTACTAAAGGATATCGTTTGTTGCCTAATAATGCTGTTATAAAATTTAGCTATTCTTTTCTTTTTATTGGCTTAGCTTCGTTGTTTTTATTTAACCGTATTTTGTTGTTTTTTCCGCAAGCACCTCAACCGGCTTTTGTTTTTCAGTTGGGAGGTGGTTGGCTGGCTGCTGTTTTGTATTTTTTGTTGGTTATTTTGTTTTTCAATATTGTTCAATTTCTCGATCGTTTTTGGCATTTTCTACCTGATTTACGAGTTTATAAATTCTATGTATTATTGTCTGCTATTGCTTTTGTTGCGGTTGTTTTAACGATTGGGTTTTTAAATGCCACCAATCCAACGGTAAATAAGTTTGCTGTGGTTGTTGGTAAGGAGTCTGGTGTAAAGGAATTGAAAATCATGCAGGTGTCCGATGTGCATTTTGGGAATGTTATTGGTACTACAGAAATACTAAAAATGCTCGAAATTGTACAAAAAGAACAGCCGGATATGCTCCTTTTTACAGGCGATTTTATCGACGAGGGGCTTACCCCCGCTATGGTAAATGCGGTGAAACCTTTTTTCGACAGGCTTCATGTTCCTTATGGAAAAATAGCCGTGCTGGGTAATCATGAGTACATCAATAACTTAGCTCATACCGTACCTGTTTTTAAGCAATTAGGCATTACGCTCTTGCAAGATAGCGTGTTAGTGATTCCCGAAACATGTATTGTTGCTGGTAGGGATGATTATTCGTCGCAATCGTTTGGCGGAACTAAACGAAAACCTACAGCTACTCTTTTGGCTGATGCCGACAAGTCATTGCCTATCATACTGCTTGATCATCAACCACACAACTTAAACGAGTCGGTGACTAATGGAATTGACCTTCACCTGTCAGGGCATACGCATCACGGACAGTTATTTCCGCTAAACCTGTTAACGAGTTCGCTATTCGAACTAAGTTGGGGATACAGGCAAAAGGGAAAAACACATTTCTATGTAAGCTCAGGGTTTGGTACTTGGGGGCCACGTATTCGAATAGGTAACCGAGCCGAAGTTGTGCTTATAACCATGTCATTTGAGTAATGATAGTGTGTATTCCAAAATAAACAATTATCTTTGTGGCGATTTTTAAACAAACACAGACCTCGAGTATTCGTCTGCTATATAAACTCAGTATGAGTTTCTTACCTGTATTTTGGAAGGGTTACACGATTTTCTTAGGAGAGAAAAGAGATTAATTTTACCGGACAGCTACTCGGAGAGCGTGTAATTAACCACATTTATCGATGACATTTAACGAATTAGGACTTAAAGAAGAGATTCAAAGAGCAATCCAAGAACTCGGCTATGAGAATGCTATGCCTATTCAGGAGCGAAGCATTCCATTTATGATTAACGACAACAGGGATTTAGTTGCCTTGGCGCAAACAGGAACCGGTAAAACGGCGGCTTTTGGTTTGCCTATTTTGCAATTATTGTCTGTAGAAAAAAAAGAAACGCAAGCTTTGGTGTTAGCACCAACTAGGGAGCTTTGTATTCAAATTGCCAATGATTTAAAAAGCTATGCAAAGTACATTAAAGGATTAAAAATCGTTCCTGTGTACGGAGGCGAAAATATCATTACTCAGTTGCGGCAGTTAGATATTCCACCACAAATAATAGTTGCCACTCCGGGTCGTTTAATCGACTTAATTGAGCGACGCAAAGTAAACCTAAGTAAGGTAGATTTTATGGTGCTCGATGAGGCCGACGAAATGCTTAATATGGGCTTTGTCGAAGATATTACCACCATTTTTGAACAAACACCCGAAAGCCGTCGTACCATGCTTTTTTCGGCAACAATGCCGGCAGGTATAGCCAACCTCTCTCGTAAATACATGAAAGAGCGAGAGGAAATTTCTATTGGTAAGAAAAACTCAGGTACCGAAAATGTAGCTCATGTGTATTATATGGTGCAAGCTAAAGATAGGTACTTAGCTTTAAAACGGGTGGTAGATTTAAACCCTGATATTTATGGAATCGTTTTTTGTCGTACCCGTCAGGAAACAAAAGATATTGCTGAAAAACTAATGCAAGACGGTTACAGCGCCGATGCTCTGCATGGCGATTTGTCGCAAGCCCAACGGGATGGCGTAATGCAAAAATTCAGAATTAAAAATATACAAGTATTAGTGGCTACCGATGTAGCTGCTCGTGGCTTAGATGTAAATAACCTAACCCATGTAATTAATTACAATTTACCAGATGATATAGAAAGCTATACGCATCGAAGCGGACGAACAGGCCGTGCTAATAAAACGGGTATATCTGTGTCGATTATTCATAGCCGAGAAAAACACAAAATCAAAGATATTGAACGCATTATTGGTCGCCAGTTTGAGCAAAACCAAATTCCTAACGGAATGGAAGTGTGTAAAAAACAGCTGTTTCATTTAATTGATCGGATGGAAAATGTGGAAGTGAATAACGAACAGTTAGACCCTCTATTCCCCGAAATACTAAAGAAACTCGAATATATTGATAAAGAAGATATCATTAAACGATTTGTGTCTTTAGAGTTCAATCGTTTTTTGGATTATTATAAAAATGCAGCCGACCTTAACCTTAACGAGCGGGAATCGTTTCGCGATAAAAGTACCGGAGGTAAATTTGATAAGGGTGGGCGTAAAGGACAAAAAGTGCGCTTAAAGATATCTATGGGCGATAAAGATGGTATTAATCCAAAACGATTGTTAGGTATTATTAATGACACCGTAGGCGATAAAACCATAAGTGTTGGTAGTATCGAAGTAACCAATAAATTTACTTTTTTTGATGTATTTGCCGATCAAGCCGATAAAGTAATTACTGCTTTTGGTTCGCAAGAAATGTTTTCTGTTTCCGAAGCTAAAGGAAATAGAGTAGGTGAGGGCAATTTCAGAGCACGAAAAAGCGAAAGTAGCAACAACCGCAGATCAGATTCGCGAGAGAAGAGTTATAGGCGTGGAGGAGATGCCGGTGGCGATAAGCCTTGGCGAAATAGAAGATAAAAAAATGAAAACGGGGTAGCCAACAGCTATTCCGTTTTTTTTGTTTTTGTTTTTTGTTGTTGAGCATATTTATGTCCTGATGTTTTTTATCCACTACCGCATAAATTTTTTGTGTGCTAATGTTAAATTTTCGGTTTTAGTATTGCCACGCAATACAATGTGCGCTAGCTCAGCGCTGTTTCGCCGCTACCGCGCGAATCTCCCTAGATTCCGCATGTCTAATGCGTAAAATCGTTTAAAATATTCATCCACCGCCCATCCGTTTGTACATTCATCCATCGGTCGTTCGTCGGATACAATATTTATTTAATTCGTGCGTTGTAATAATTGCGTGTTTAAATAAACCATATGGTTTATTTAAAACGAAAATCCGTAAAAAAACGCCATTAAACCATGAATGATAAATACAGAAACAACTATCGTACACAATCGCACCGTATGCCTCAATGGGATTATTCGCATAATGGTGTTTATTTTATCACCCTGGTTACACAAAACAGGGAATGTAATTTGGGTCACATTAATAATGGCGAAATACTATTCTCCGATTTCGGTAAAATCGTCAACGATGCCTGGTTGCAGTCGTTCGTAATACGGAATGAATTGTATTTGGACGAATATATTGTTATGCCTAATCATTTGCACGCCATTGTGGTATTGCATAATACGGGGGTTGTGGGTAATGTGGATGGTTTGGGGGGTATTGGTAATATAAATGAATTGGTGGGTATTGGTAATATAAATGGTTTGGGGGTTGTGGGTAATGTGGATGGTTTGGGGGTTGATGATGATGCGGATGGTTCGCGCGTTGTAGAGACGCACGGCCGTGCGTCTCTACATTCCACCGGCCATCCGTCCGAACATTCCACCGGCCATCCGTCCGAACATTCCACCGACCGTGCGTCTGTACACCACCACCATTCAACAACCGGCCATCCGTCCAAACAATCCAATTTTGTACGTAAACCCAAATCCATTTCATCATTTATTGCCGGGTTTAAATCGGCCATAAATACAAAAATTGATGATTATATTGATACCATGGGATTGGATATACCCAAATACAATAGGCACAATCATTTTTTTCAACCCAATTATTACGACCGCATTATTAGAAATGAGGCCGAATATCAGCGAATAAAGAATTACATCATTAATAACCCTATAAAATGGGGAGATGATACTTTCAACGCATCGAATAATAAAAGGTAAGAATGACTTGCGTTACGGCTGGGGATAATTTTATTGCCAAGAAAAATAGTTAGATTATATTGTTTAATGCTATAGGTTATACATTCGTTTGTTAGCTTGTGTCTAATTTTCATGGTAAGCCTTTTTTTAACCTCGTAATATTAAATAATGGCATCGTATAATAAATTCATATTCCGATTCAAATATCTATTCAAACTTCAAGTTATTTTTTAAGTAGTTGAGTTTGCCTTGTATAAACTCTAAGTCATTTGTTCTTTCTACTCTGATGTGCGTAGGCTGCTAGCCGAAGCGTTATAATACCGAGGTTTCTGGACTAAAAGTCAGCCTTTGGCTAGCAAAAGGCAAATGATAAAAAAAACAACCAGCGGGTAATAAAAGTTTTGTTATTAAGGTGATGTTTTGCGTAGTAAGGGAGTAGGCAAGAGCCAAACGCCTAGTAGTATGGTGAGTTTTGTATTAAGATAGGAGACTACGGTATGCTGGGTTCCGGAAGGAGTGACAATAAAGTTTCCATATCGCTTTGAATATAAAAAACACAAAACCCGTAATAAGTGGTTGAGAGCTCATGCACTAAAAAAATAATTGAACTGCACCCCAAAAGTTAGACAAAACTTTTGGGGTGTTTTTTTTGTGAAGCTGCCGGTACAAGAACAAATACCAAGAAAAAGTTCAATAAGTTATATTTTTGTTTATCGGAATAAATCCTATGTTCATCGTATTTTAATTGGCAGCTGATTTAATTGATTCTACTTTTGGGGTAGAAATTTAATTTAAAATTGTACTTGCATGAAACGGATAATTCAACTAGTTATAGTTTTTACATTTAGTGTAACTTATGCACAGGAAGCAACACAAACCATTAGAGGTGTAGTAAATGATTTTTTTACTAACGAAGGCATACCTGGTGCTATAGTAAGTATTGTAAATTCAGATACCACACTTCGTACAATTACAAATAATAATGGAGAGTATATATTTACTTATATCCCTTTAGGAAGATGGGATATTAAGGTAAGTTCTATTGCGTATAGTAATTATAATCTTCCTAATATTATGCTTACTTCCGGTAAAGAAAAAATTATAAATGTAAAACTTGAAGAAAAAAATGTTAATTTGGATGATGTAGTAATTTACTTCAAACATCCCAAAGAAGAAGCTTTAAATTCGATGGCTACAATTAGTGCAAGAACATTTTCGGTAGAAGAAACCGAGCGTTTTGCTGGTAGTTTAGGAGATCCGGCAAGAATGGTGTCTAATTATGCAGGCGTAATGGCAGGAGATGACTCCAGAAATGATATTGTTATTAGAGGAAACTCTCCTCTTGGTGTGCTTTGGAGAATAGAAGGGGTTGATATTCCTAACCCTAATCACTTTGGTGCGCAAGGAACAACAGGAGGCCCTGTGAGTATGCTAAATAATAACTTTCTTTCTAACTCAGATTTTATGACCGGCGCATTTCCTGCAGAATATGGAAATGCAATTTCAGGGGTGTTTGATATTAATCTTCGTTCGGGTAACAACAGTAAACATGAATTTATCGGGCAGGTAGGGTTCAACGGTTTTGAGGTAGGTGCTGAGGGTCCTATCTTTATGGGGAAAGGAAATGAAAAGGGTTCGTATGTTATTGATTACCGTTATTCTACTCTTGATCTGATGAATAAGATAGGTTTTGATATGGGAACGGGAACTGCTGTGCCAAAGTATCAAGATTTAACTGCAATCGTTGATTTGCCTACAAAAAAGGCCGGAAAATTTAAACTGATTACGTTGATGGGTAAGAGCAACATTGTTTTCGGAAAAGATAATTTTGAAATAAATGAAGAGTTTGTAGCTCATAACGATTTTGGTACAGCAACCGATTTTGGTGCGAACCTTCTTTTCACTGCAGCAACTCATAGCGCCGTTTTTTCTAAAAAAACAAAATTAAAGTCTTCTGTTTCTTATAATGTGTCTTCTTCTAATACTTTAGTAGATACTGTCGATTATGTTAATAAAAGTTATTTTAAAGTGTATAATGGTGTGCTAACGGAATCGAAAACATCTGTTAATACACAGTTAAAACATCGTTTCTCTGTAAAATCAAGTTTAACTTTCGGGATTGGGGCTGATCTTTATAATACAACATTTGGTGATTCTTCTTGGGTGAAAGAGTACGGCAAATATATTACTGTAAGAAAAGTAGAAGATGCACAAAGTACCTTATTGAAGTCGTATCTAGCTTATCAATATAAGTTTTCAGATTATGTGCTTTGGAATGCCGGTGCTTATTATCAATATTATAATCTTCCGAATGAACATTCTTTAGAGCCACGTTCATCTATTCGATTTACATTAACTAAGAATCAGTCTTTCAATTTGGGCTATGGTTTACATAGTCAGATACAGTCCAGAACCATCTTATTTAATAAGAGCTATAACGAAACAACAGGGGTTTACAGTGAAAACAACAAAGATTTGAAATCTACAAAAGCACATCATTATATGATTGGATACGATAATAGTTTTGCGAAAAATTTTCGTGTGAAGGTAGAAGCATATTTTCAAGATATTTTTAATGTGCCAATCTCTAGAGAACAAGAACAATTCTCAATGCTAAATTTGGGATCTAATTACTATATTGCAGCTTATGATAGCTTGATTAATAAAGGAAAAGGAAAGAACTATGGTGTTGAATTTACTTTAGAAAAATTCTTTAGCAAAGGCTATTATTTTTTATTTACGGCGTCTATTTTTGATTCTAAATACAAAGGATTCGATGGAAAATGGAGGAATACAGCATTTAACACCAACTATGTGTTTAATATTCTTTGGGGGTATGAATGGAAGCTTGGTAAAAAATCATACGTAACTATTGATATAAAAACTGCCTTGGCAGGAGGAAGGCCGTATTCATCGGTTGATCTGACCAAATCTATAGAGTCGGGATATACTGAATATGACCATTCGAGAGAGTTTGAATTAAGGTATGATGATTATTTTAGAACGGATTTGCGCATTGGTTATAAATTAAATGGAAAGAAAGTGACACAAGAATGGGCGTTGGATTTGCAAAATATTACCAATCAAAAGAATATCTTTGCAGAGAGCTATAATTCATATAATTATAAAGTGGTTAAGACATATCAGCAAGCATTTATGCCAATGATGCTTTACAGAATTACTTTTTAATATGGAACTAACTAGAAAGAAATACATTAAGCGAACTATTATTGCGGTTATCATCACCGGTTTTGTTATTTCTTCTATATACATGATAGAGGGAAAAAATAATGCCGAACAAATAGAATTTAATCTGATAAAGCATGTGCTTATGGGTATTTTCCCAACAATGGTTATTTGGCTTGGTTGTGCATTAATTGTTAGTTTTTTATGGAAAAAATTTCCATGGCAAGTTTACCCTGTAAAACACTTGCTACTCGAGATTGTATTGATCTTTCTATATTTAGGTCTTTTTACTTTGGGTAATCTTATTTACATGGCAGGTTTTGATTTGGTAGCTTGGCAAAAAATATTGAACGCAATGGTGCTCGAGATATTTAATGTTGTTCTTATTACTTTTTTAATTACAGTAGTACATGAAGCTTATTTTTTCTATAAACAATGGATGGATAATTTTTCTAAATCGGTTCGATTAGAAAAGGAGAATATTCAATCTCAATTGAATGCTCTGAAAGCGCAAGTAAATCCACATTTTTTATTCAACAGCTTAAATAGTTTGATGGGGCTTGTTGATAATAATCCTAAAGCAGAGAAATATATTCTTGATCTCTCAGAATACCTTCGTTATGTACTAGCCGGAAGTAAACATGAAACGGTTTCTTTGAAAGAAGAGCTAGAGAATACAGATAAATATATTCGTATGATGGATTTGCGATTTGGAGATAATCTTATTTTTGAGAAAAACATTGATGAAAGTTACAATGAACGAAGAATTCCGCCTTTAGCAGTACAAATGTTGGTGGAGAATTGCGTGAAACATAATATTGTGACAAATGAGCAAAAATTGAAAATCAAGATCAAAACAAATGATGAAAAGGTGATCGTAAGCAATAATCTGCAAAAAAAAATAAATGCAGCAGCAAATGGAGATGGTCTTAATAATATTAAATCAAGATATAGCTTAGGAACAGAGGAACAAGTAATTGTTTTAGAAACAGAAACTGAGTTTATCGTTTCATTACCACTTTTAAAATGACGAAAGTTTTAATTATTGAAGATGAAAAGTTAGCCTCAGACAGGCTAACCAGATTACTCTCTGAAGTAATTTCTGATTTAGAGATTGTTGGATTTTGTGACAGCGTGAAATCATCTGTCGAATTTCTGAATAAAGAGTTAAAGCCGGATCTGATCATCTCTGATATTCAATTAGGTGATGGTACTAGCTTTGATGTGTTCGAACAGGTGAGTGTTTCTTGTCCGGTTATATTCACAACGGCTTATGATGAATATGCTATTCAGGCATTTAAAATAAATAGCATCGACTATTTATTAAAACCTATCAATAAAGATGATTTAGAAAAAAGCGTAATTAAGTTTCAAGCATTGAATCGAAAAAACAATTTGGACATTCAGCGTTTACTTCCATTATTTGAAAAAGAAAAAAAAATTTTTAAAAAAAGGTTTGTAGTTGCTATTGGTGAAAAGTTGGTTTTTATTAATTCTGTTGATATAGCTTATTTCTGCTCATTAGAAAAGTTATCTTTTATTGTAGATAAACAAGGAATATATTATGCTATGGATCAATCATTAGATAAGATTGAAACTTTAATTGATCCTGAATTGTTTTTTAGAGTAAGCCGACAATATATTGTTTCATCAGAGAGTATTGATAAGATTTTATTGCTTTCTAAAAGTAGAATAAAATTAGTATTAAAACCACCAACTAAAAATGAGGTGCTAGTTAGTATTGTGCGCACTCATAGTTTTAGAGTATGGTTAGATAAATAATAGGGGTTCGACTATTTGTAATCGTAAATATCGATTATTAATAGTGGGAGTTTATTTTATACGAAAGCTGATATAATATGAACATCTTCCTTTGGTCGTGCATTCATGTCAACTGTAAGTTGTTATGTTTTTTCGGCAATATCCAGTCCTTCTAGTATTTCTCCCCTCATGAGCGTAGGGAAACTAGCCGAAGCATCTTTGTCCCTATGTTGTCAGGACTAAAAGCCGGCCTCCGGCCAGCAAAAAACAAAAGATAAAACAGCACGAATGATACGTTGAGTTTTTGTGTGCTGCATGTTAGGCAGAGCCTAACTTCTAGATCCGACTGAGGCAGAGCCAGCAGCCGAACGCTGTGCTTTGTTGTGTTAGGCTAAGGCGAACAAGGTAATTCATTATTTAGTAAGTTGTTGATATTCAATGAAATTGTTTCATCAATCACAAAATTTAATCCGCCAAATGATGAAATCCCAGAACTCTTAATTATCTTTATGCCTTATTTCTTAATATGCACAAATATAGATGAAAATTACCAATCTATAAATGCTTATTAATGAATATTTTAAACGATTTTACGCATTAGACATGCGGAACCTAGGTAAAATCGTGCGTTAGCGGAGACTCGCGTTGTGTGACATTTTGACTTCCCTTGAAGTGTATATGAAAAATAAAATAAGTATTGTGAAAAAAGAAATAAAAAAGCAATGGGTTAAAGAATCGTTTTTGCTGAAAGTGGCTATTGTATTCACTTTGGGTTTTGGAGTGCGATTGTTTTTTAGTTGTACACCACCAGAACCAATAGAGATAAATTACAACAAGCTTAGTTTGGCAGGTATAGATAATAGTGGACAGTATATGAGGAGTTACCCTGCTGTCGATACAATGTATGCAGAGGCAGTAGCATTAGAATTAACGGTGTCTGATAGCATTAGGCATTATGCCCAAAATTTCAACAAATTCATAGAGTCCGTTTCGTTTACTTCTGCACTAGCAACCTCTATTGATTATAGTTTTATCCCTGTTTCTAAAGTAAAAGCAATAAAAGTGGTAACCTTATTTGACATTGATAGCGAAATTAAAGCCGGAGATGATATTTCGCAATACATTGTATATGCTATGAACTCTAATTTTGAAATGTATAAAAACAATCATCAAGCCATTGCCGAACTAAATGGGGTTCAAAGCAGTCCGAGTAGCTCGATGGGGATTATTTTAAAAAAAACAGTAAAAAACTCAAAGGCCCAATTTAAAGTAAATGTTTTGTTAAATGACAATCAAGAGCTTTCGTGCATATCCGACATATTGACAATTATAACACCTTAGCTATGAGATATTTATTCATTGTCATATTCCAGATAATATCAGTACATCTTTTTGCACAAGGTTTAGATATTAAAAACAAAGAGTTTACGTTCTCCTTTGGTTTTTCTGATTATAATGTGCAGAAATTTCCTGCAAATGATGATTTAGATTTTCTCAATTATGCTTATTCCGACCCTGAAATTTTAGATTTCGGACTTCTTAAATTAGGATATAGATTTGACTTCCTATCGAATTTTTCGGTAGATATGAAACTGATAATGCAAAGCGATTTAGCACCTGATAACTACGACTTTTTTGTATCTTATCGCCTTAATGAGAAGTTCGGCATTGGCATAGGTTCACTGCTTACTAATACTTACGTTTCATATTTTGAGGAATATCAATACCAAGCCTTGCCCGAATACGATTTAACGGATGAAAATTTAAGACAATTTAAAGCCTATGATTTAGCTTTCTATGCAAGCCCCATTTTTTTGCTTATACAAAATGTTAGATTTCGGGCTACAATGAAATGCGACATAGGTTTTTCCTCCTTTTTGAAAGAGAAAGCAGTCTTTTATCATAAACGAAACTTGTCTAACGAACGGTTGTTGTACGATTATCATACAAAAATAGCGTTTCAGCCTTATGTGAATCCTAAGGTGGAATTGAAATTAAAGACATTTGAAGTAAAATCTGCATCGGTAGGATTTCTACTTAACACCAATTTATTTATCAGCAACAGAAGCATAAACTACAATCGAACAATTCAGCAATGGACAGCTGATAACCAACACGTCGATAGAATAAAATCACCCAAGCATAATTACTCAAGGTTTGAAATAGACTTTGGATTGTATATAAAATGGTAAAATAAATAAAGAAAAACGCCACACAATCGAGAAGACGGCTGACTGTCAAATTACTGCCAGTACGCCTCTTCCATCACCCAGATTGGCGTAGGAAGCGAAGC
>CAMDGD010000038.1 GCA_945897785.1 Paludibacter jiangxiensis | reverse complement strand
AAGCCATTACAGGCACGGATGTTTTAAAAGCCTCCAGGTCCATTTGAAAAGTAGCTGTATGTAAATTTCCGGTTTGCTGATTTTCTTGTCCTTTTATGCCAAAACGATAAAAACTACCCCGCTATGCATGGGTGTGCTGTGAGAAATGACTAATCATTTCGTAACTGCCAATAAGATGGTGGAACCGACCCACCGAAGTCTGCCTACAGGGGCTGGCTTCAAACAACTGTTTTAGTGCATAGAGAGCAATTTCTGTGTGCGAAGCGAAAACAGAAAAGGCTAACAAGTGAGTTAGTCATGTAAGGATAAAAGAGATGAACGAAAGTGAACCTTCCGAAGAAGCATCGAGAAAGTGGTACATACTATCAAAAGCCCATATTCTACGCTGTGGGTGAGGAGTATAGCGGTTACCTGTTTACTGGCTATACGATAGTCGTTGTTGAGGAGGCATGACTTTTATTCGGGCTTATTGGCGGAACGCAGGAAGCCTCTTGACAATGCTAAAGGGAAACATCAAGCTGTGAAAGGCAAGACAATTACCAATGAGTTAAGAGGTGGCGGATGAACCCGTAGTAGTGAAGAAGGCTCTGTAATGGAACTGGAGCAAAGGGGTTCAATCATACAGTTTTCAATTTAAAAGCAACTCAAGAAAAAAAAATGAGGATGATGTTTGAAGAGAAAGCGCGACCTATACCGATTACAGGTAAGATGGTGCAAGAAGCTTTCAAAAAGGTAAGAGCGAACAAAGGAACTGCAGGTATCGACAAGCAAAGTATTGCTCAAGTTGAGGAGAACTTGGCAGAGAACCTGTACAAGATTTGGAATCGCATGGCTTCAGGAAGCTATTTTCCACCAGCAGTAAGAGAGCATGAAATCAAGAAAGACAACGGTAAAACAAGAAAGCTTGGGATACCCACAGTAGCCGACAGGGTGGCGCAACAGGTAATAAAAGATTACATAGAACCACGGCTAGAGGCAGTCTTCCACGAAAACTCTTACGGTTACAGACCTTTGAAAAGTGCGCATCAAGCCTTGTCAAGCGTTAGAGAAAATGTGCGTAAATATGCATGGGTTATTGACCTAGATATTACCGCCTTTTTCGACAATGTAGCTCACGACAAAATGATGTTAGCCTTAGATAGGCATGTAGAAGAGAAGTGGATTAAAATGTATATCGAAAGATGGTTACAGGCCCCCATAGCTAAAGCAAAGGGGGAGTTGGTTGCCAAAGAAGGAAAAGGCACACCGCAAGGTGGCGTAATAAGCCCTTTGTTGGCAAACCTTTATCTTCATTATACATTAGACAAGTGGATGGAACAGCAGTTTCCCGATTTGGCTTTTGTGCGTTATGCAGATGATATTGTAATTCATTGCAAATCGGAGAGGCAGGCACAATTCGTTCTTGATAAAGTACAGTCACGGCTCAATGCCTGCAACTTGTCAGTACAAGCAGAAAAGACCTCCATTGTTTACTGCAAAGACTATCGGAGAATGGAAACAAGCAAGAAAACGAAGTTCGATTTTCTTGGATTTAGTTTTCATCCCATGAGTTTAAAGTCAAACAGAGGAGGGATGTTCTTAGGTTACGATTGTGAGATAAGCAAAAAGTCTTATTCAAAAATAGTAGCGGAATTGAGCAGTTTGAGATTTGACAGGTGGGCAAAATCGTGGCAAGAAATAGCTCTTTTACTGAACGATAAAATACGAGGGTGGATTCACTATTACGATGGATTTAAGCGTCGTACTTTAAAAAGCGTATTTCATCGTTTACATAATCGGTTAGCAAAATGGATATGCAAATATTACAAGCGGTTTAACGGTAGTATTAATCGAGCCTTCTATTACTTGCAGTACATCAGGCGACATTATCCTTCGTTTTTCTATCATTGGGAAATTGGCTATCCAATAATGTAGGTTGTATGTTAAGAGCCGTATGATGGGAGACTATCACGTACGGTTCTGTGAGAGGGATGGGGTGGAACTCCCTGTGCCTACTCGACCGTGCGCAGCTCAAATGAACGTAGCAACTCGACATAGCGAGGACGTTATGCCGAGTAGGAGTAGTTTCTTCTTAATTAAAAAGAAACTACTCCTTAATTTTTTTTACGCTCCGGTAAATGCTTTGAAGCTTTTCAAATTCAATAAGTTCTCCGTCTAGTGTGATATGTACTTTAGAACCGGGATGGTTTTCTTTAAGCTTAATTGTATTGATATTGATAAAGGGATCCATTTTTAATTCGATAATACTTTTTTCAATATTGCTAAATATTCTCCAAGCACCTTTTTTTACACATGTGTCACAAACACATACCGTAAACTCGTGTGTTATAAAAGCTGAATCATTTTTTTTCTTTGGGTCTATACCAGAATGATCTGCTTTCATATTAGAATAAACCGTATGTAGCAGCTTGTGTGCCAGCGGTGAATTTGCCTCCTTGTAGAATTCGTTGTATAGACGGAGAATATCGGGATTCTCTTGTGATTTTCTATACTTAGAGGTTTTATCTATATTGATAAGCACATCTTGACGATTTTTGAGGGTGAAAACTTTTTCTGGTACTGGATGTCCTGCTCCACAAATACAACCACCCGGACATGCCATTACTTCAATAAGGTCATAACCCACATTTTCCCCTTTTATTATCTTATCAATAATTGGTTCAGCATTAGCCAATCCAGAAATTACAGCTATTTTGACCTTTTCTTTACCGGCTTTTATGTTTGCTTCTTTCAAGCCTTCAAATCCTCTTACTTCTTCAAATTCAAGATGATCAGTCAAAGATTCTCCCGTAATCTTTTCAACTGCCATGCGCATAGCTGCTTCTGCCACTCCTCCAGAAGCTCCGAATAGAACTCCGGCACCACTAACGCGTTTGTATGGCTCATCAAATTCCATAAACTCTACTGTAGAAGTATCAATCCGTGAAAGTTTAAGCATCTCTATGAATTCTACCGTAGTTAATACGGCATCTACATCGCGGTTACCGTTAATGGCAAATTCTGGTCTGGCAGCCTCGTGTTTTTTTGCAAGACAAGGTACGATTGAAACAACAAAAAGCTCATCTCTTTTAATATTAGCCTTTTGTGCATAATGATTTTTAACAGTAACTCCCATCATTTGCTGTGGTGACTTGCAAGTGGATAAATACGGAATAAGTTCCGGGTATCGTTTTTCTACAAGATTCACCCATCCCGGACAGCAAGAAGTAAATTGTGGCATAACTCCTTTTTTCTCAACCCGGGTTAAAAATTCAGTAGTTTCTTCAATAATAGTTAGATCGGCGGCAAAAGAGAAATCAAATACTTTATCAAATCCTACCTTCTTTAATAAGCCTGCAATATACCCCGAAGCCTTATCAAATGGAACTCCAAATTCTTCAGAAATTACGCTTCTAACAGCAGGAGCAACAAATCCAACTACTTGTAGTTTAGGGTCATTGATTGCTCGGAATACTCTTCCGCGTTCTCTTCTAAAAGTTAGGGCTCCACATGGACAAGCGTTTACACACTGTCCGCAGCTTACGCAGTCGGTGTCTTGTAGCTGCAATCCTGTTTTTGTTCCCACCAGCTGGCGGCCATTTTTTATATATAGTGCCAAAATATCTGGTCCTTCAATTTCGCTACAAGCGGCAACACATCTTCCGCAAGAGATACATTTATTGTGATCGCGTATGATAAATGGATGGTCATCTATTGGCGGAATATATGGTCGTTCGTGTACAGGATTTTTAAAATCAATACCATGGCTTCGTGCTTCCTTTCGTAAACCACAATTAAAGCGTACGGTACATCCACAATGCAAGCATCGTTTTGCTTCGGCACGGGCTTCTTCTTCTGTTAATCCAGTTTCCACTTCGGTAAATCCTTTTAGTCTCTCTTCTAGATTAATCTCATGCATCTTTACTCGTTCGATTTTTGGCATTTCCTCAAACTCCCAGCGAGGCAAGTCTTCCAATGAGCCACGCGAGCAACTGTAATTTTCATTTTCTTCGCGCACATAGCCTTTTTCCAGGAAAAAATTTATGGCCTCAGCTGCACGACGACCTGCACCAACAGCTTGAATAACGGTAGCCGGACCAGTTACACAATCGCCTCCGGCAAAAACTTTCGTAACAGAAGTTTCCATGGTTTTTCCGTTTATTTCAACATCACCCCATTTGTTAAGCTGAACAGGAAGGTCATTATATAAGAATTGTGTATTAGTACTTTGTCCGATGGCACCAATGATAGTGTCTGCAAGTACTACATGATTGCTACCTTCAATGGGTACAGGTCTTCTTCTTCCTGAGCGGTCGGGTTCTCCCAATTCCATTTTTATGCAGTGAAGTTCTTTTTGACCTTTCTCGTTTTCAACAATCTTATCTGGAGCAGTGAGAAATATCATTTCAACTCCTTCGTGCAGAGCTTCGGCTACCTCTTGAGGTTCTGCTGGCATTTCTTCACGCGTACGACGGTAGATAAGTTTTACATCCTTAACCCCTTTTCGTAAGGCTGTTCGTGCGCAATCTATAGCCGTATTTCCGCCACCAATAACAACAACAGTTTTCCCTAAATCAATTTCCACCCCATTGGTTACCTGTTCAAGATATTGTATCCCGAGAAATACGCCTTTGGAGTTTTCTCCATCAATTTGAAGGGGAGTAGCACGCCATGAACCTATGGCAAGGTATACCGCATCGAAATCATTTTGCAAATCTTCTAAGCGGATATGTGTTCCGAGGGCCTTCCCCGTCATAATTTTTACGCCCAGTTTCGTGATAAGTTCAATTTCTTTGTCGAGGGTATCTTTCGGCAGTCTATATTCCGGAATACCGAAGCGCATCATTCCACCGGCATAGCGTTGGCGTTCAAATACCGTTACTTCGTGTCCGTTTATGGCCGAATAATAAGCGGTTGATAGTCCGGAAGGGCCAGCCCCAACAACAGCAATGCGTTTGCCGGAAGGGTTATTTATGCGTGGTAGCCAAGGAGTCTCACGAGCTACATCCCAATCGGCTACAAAGCGTTTTACATTATTAATGGCTACGGGGGTGTCTATTAAATTTCTACGGCACTTGGCTTCGCATGGGTGTGGACAAACCCTTCCGCAAACTAAAGGAAAAGGGTTTTTATCTTTTATTACGCGTAGTGCACTTTCAAAGTTACCGTTAAAAACTTGATGTAGGTAAGTCTGAATATCAATGTTTGCCGGGCAGGTAGTAACACAAGGCGCAACACAATCGGCATTATGATCGGAGAGAAGTTGCTCTAGTCGAATTTTTCTATATGTTTCAAGTCGCTCGTTTTTAGTAATGATACGCATTCCTTCCTTAATTGGAGTTTGGCAGGATTTTACGTCGTTTTTTTCATTTTCGAGCTCTACTACACATAGACCACAGTTTCCGTTTGAGCGTGTAAGGCGCATATCATAACAAAGATGCGGAATATGAAATCCTTCTTGTATGAGAGATTGAAGAATGGTGAGATTTCCGTAAACCTCTGTTTCTTTTCCATTAACAGTTATTTTTATTCTGGGCAGGTCTTTAGTATTATTCATTGTATATAAAAATTGAGCGTATTAAAAGTCTTTTCATATTTTTTTCAAATCCCATCGGCAGTATAAGTCCTCCCTAGAAACCGCATGGCTGAAGAGTAAAGTTGTTTTAAAATATATAATAATCAGCATTTATAAACTGATTATTTTAATCAAAAATTAGTGCATAGTAAGAAATATGCCACGAAGATAATTATGAGACATGGCATTTCATCATTTGGAAAAGTATAATTTTTGATTTATTGAGCAATAACATTAAATATTAACACTTAAATACTCCCCATCATTAGACAACTATATTACAAATACTAAGCGGCTTTTCGAACGACTATCTCAGACCTTTTATATTTTAAAGATTGATGCCCCGCTTACCGTAGGCTTTAACCTCAAAGAAAAAAACCAACTATGGGCAAGGTAAGGAAGTCCGTTTTTACGTTGCACAAGTTTTAAAATCACTTAATAAAAAGCAAAACCTGTCTTTTGTCTTTGTTATTTATTCAAAACAGCGGGGGCGCGACTTAAAGTCGCACTCCCACTGTTCTATTTACTGCTGGGCGTAAGGCTCCTACCTATGCCCTTAGCAAACAAAATTTTAGCTTATCATCAAAGTTTTTTTTTGTAGTCTCTGTTTTATTTTTTTTGCCGGCCGGATGCCGGCTTTTAGTTTTGACATTGCAAGGGCATCGTAGTATATCAAACGCACTAATCGATTAGGCGTTAGACTCTGCTATGATCAGTTATAACTAAGCAGCTTTGTGCTACTTACAGTACTTCTGTTTTTAGCCAAATTCTTTGTACCTTTGTTCACTGTTTTTGAAAAAACAGAAAGAATACCAATTAAGGGATGAAATAATACTATCATTCCTTTAAAAATTTAAACACGGATGAAAACAAGCTTTGAACGGGAACTGGAAAAAAGAATATTGGTACTTGATGGCGCAATGGGCACGATGATACAGCGGCACAAGCTTACCGAAGCAGATTATCGTGGATTGCAATTTGCCGATTGGAAATCTTCGGTAAAAGGCAATAACGACCTGTTGTGCATTACCCAACCTAACATTATTCGGCAAATACACGCACAGTATTTAGATGCCGGCGCAGACATTATCGAGACCTGTTCTTTTAATGCTCAAAGCATTTCCATGGCCGATTATCAAATGGAAGGCTTGGTAAAAGAGATTAACCGTGCTGCGGCAAAAATAGCTCGTTCGGTAGCTGACGAATATACTATCCAAAATCCGAAAAAACCCCGTTTTGTTGCCGGGTCTATCGGGCCAACAAATAAAACTGCATCTATGTCTGCCGATGTGAATGACCCGGGCTCAAGGGCAGTATTATTCGATGAATTGGTTGTTGCTTACCAGGAACAAATGGATGTGTTATTAGAAAACGGTATCGATGTTTTTTTAATAGAAACCATTTTTGATACCCTAAATGCAAAAGCAGCCCTTTATGCGGCAGAAGAAGCTATGCAAAACGCAGGCCGCACCGTACCTATAATGCTATCGGTTACCGTAGCCGACAAAAGTGGACGCACCCTTTCCGGACAAACACTCCCTGCTTTTTTGGCGTCTGTTTCTCAAGCTAAAGTAATTTCAATTGGGTTAAATTGCTCTTTTGGCGCACGCGATTTGAAAATCTATTTAAAAGAACTGGCACAAAAAGCTCCTTGTTATGTTAGCGCCTATCCGAATGCTGGTCTCCCAAATCAGTTTGGCGAATACGATGAGACTCCTCAAAAAATGGCCGAACAAGTGAAGGAATATATCGATGAAAGTTTGGTAAATATTATTGGAGGATGCTGTGGAACAAGCCCCGACCATATTGCAGCATACCAAGCCTTGCTTAAAGATGCTTCTATTAGGAAAATTCCGGCTCATTCAACTAGTACGGTATTATCCGGTTTAGAGCATTTTGAAATTAAACCGGAACTAAATTTTATAAATATTGGTGAACGATGCAATGTTGCCGGTTCACGAAAATTTTTACGCCTAATAAACGATAAGAAATACGAAGAAGCCTTAGAGATTGCCCTCAATCAGGTGCAAGACGGAGCACAAATAATCGATATCAATATGGATGATGCCATGTTGGATGCCGAAACAGAAATGGTTAGCTTTCTCAACTTGCTGGGTTCTGAACCGGAAATTGCACGGTTGCCTATTATGATAGACTCCTCGAAATGGGATGTGATTGAGGCAGGATTAAAATGTATTCAGGGCAAGGCTGTTGTAAACTCAATTAGTTTAAAAGAAGGGGAAGAAGCCTTTATTATAAAAGCCAAAAAAATTCTTCGTTATGGGGCTGCAGTTGTTGTTATGGCTTTTGATGAAAAGGGACAAGCCGATAGCTTTGAACGAAAAAAAGAGATATGTAGCAGAGCATATAAACTGCTTACAGAAAAAGTTGGTTTCCCTGCTAATGACATTATTTTCGACCCAAATATTTTGGCAGTTGCTACTGGCATAGAAGAACATAATAACTATGCTGTTGATTTTATTCTGATATGCCAATGGATTAAAGAAAACTTACCGCAAGCCAAAATAAGTGGCGGAATAAGCAACCTTTCTTTCTCCTTTCGTGGCAATAATCCTGTGCGAGAAGCTATGCATGCGGTATTTTTATTTCATGCTATTAAGGCCGGGCTTGATATGGGTATTGTTAATGCAGGTTCCTTGCAAGTGTACGACGAAATTCCTACAGCGTTGCTTCAGGCATGTGAGGATGTTGTGCTAAACAAACGAGCCGATGCTACAGAAAGGCTAATTGAGCTAGCCGAAAGCCTAAAAAACGAAATAAGCGGTGAAAAGGTAGAAAAAGTAGATGCTTGGCGTCAGGGAACACTGCAAGAACGATTAGCTCACAGCTTAATAAAAGGAATAGCCAGCTACTTAGAAGAAGATCTTAATGAAGCATTAAAGTTATATCCTACAGCCCTAGATATTATTGAACAGCCCCTTATGGATGGGATGAATATTGTGGGGGAACTATTTGGTCAAGGCAAAATGTTCTTGCCTCAAGTTGTAAAAACAGCCAGAACGATGAAACAGGCGGTTGCCTTTTTGCAGCCAATCATTGAAAAGGAGAAAACCGTGGGACAAAACACCTCTGCTGGTAAAATGTTAATAGCTACTGTTAAAGGCGATGTTCACGATATTGGAAAAAATATTGTGAGCGTTATTATGGCTTGTAATAATTACGAAGTAATTGATTTAGGTGTAATGGTTCCGACCGAAAAAATTATTGAAGAAGCCATCGCTCATAAGGTTGATATGATAGGGTTAAGTGGTCTTATAACTCCTTCGTTGGAAGAAATGTGCTTGGTTGCTTCCCACATGCAAGCAGCCGGACTAACTATTCCGTTACTAATTGGTGGCGCCACAACTTCGAAAATTCATACGGCAGTAAAAATTGCTCCTAATTACAAATATCCTGTAGTGTATGTGAAAGATGCATCACAAAATATTACCATCTTATCGCAACTTTTCAATAAGAAAACAAAAAAAGCTTTTTTAGATGACCTTAGTAACGAATACCAGACTTTGCGCGATAAAAGACAAGCTAAGGCATCGTTAACCAACTTAGAGGAAGCACGAAAAAACAAACCGAACCTTTTTCAATAAATCGGCAAATGGATAAAGTATCACTATCCACACAAATAAAAATTGAAGCTAAAAAACTGGGGTTCTCTGCTTGTGGCATTGCACAAGCTAATGCACTGACAACAGATGCTGCTTACCTAAAATCTTGGCTGGAAAGTGGCAAGCATGGAAGCATGCAGTATATGGAAAGGCATATTGATAAAAGAACCGACCCTCGTTTGTTGGTAGAAAATACAAAATCGTTAGTGGTGGTGCTCCTAAATTACTATCCGGAAAAAAAGCAAGAAGAAAAATTTCCACAACTAGCTAAATTTGCTTATGGTGATGATTATCATGACATTATAAAAGTGAAGCTGTATGCACTGCTCGAAAAAATCAACAGCTTGTGTTATCCCGAAAAAGTTTGTGGAAGGGCATTTACTGATTCAGCTCCTATCCTTGAGAGACAATGGGCTCGGCAAGCTGGATTGGGTTGGATAGGAAAAAATGGAAACTTGATTCATCCAACATTTGGTTCTTTTTGCTTTATTGGTGAGTTGCTTATTGATATCTCATTGAGTTATGATATCCCGATGGAAAATCATTGCGGAAAATGCAACAAATGCCTTTCTGCCTGTCCGACAAATGCAATCAACGAGAACCAATCTATAGATGCTACCAAATGCATTTCTTATCTAACCATCGAACATAAACAACCTATCCCTAAACAATTTCATGCTAAACTTACCAATCAGTTATTTGGTTGCGATTGTTGCCAAGATGTTTGTCCGTGGAACAAAAAAGCAGTAGCTACAACCGTACAAGAATTTTTTCCAAGCAAAGGTTTACTAACATTAACAAGTAACGATTGGATAGCACTAAGCGAGGAACAGTTTGCACAATTTTTACCGTTTTCACCGATAAAAAGAGCCGGATATAAAAAGATAACAGACACCGCAGTTCTTTTACACCGGTATTCTTCAAACAGAAGTTAGTACTTTGTGCCCAATACGGCAACGCAAGCACTTTTTATCATCGCAATACTTATTTTTGAGTTGTAACAAGGCTTGCGAATCGAATGCCGAAATTGCTTTTACACCTAGCAAACGCCATTGCTCAATCACGCTATTTTTCTCGGCCGGCAAGCTCTCCAATAACGCTAAGGCTTTATCTTGCATAGCCTCATCAGCGATACTTTGTCCGTATGCAAAAAGGAAAGGAGCTACGGTGTTAATTAGCAAGATGTCTAAGGCCGATTTTCCAATTTTCTTTGATTTTATCGGACAAATCTCTCCAAATCGATAATGAGTTAGCCAATATTCCGAAGGCTCACAATTAAACAGTTTATGCAATTCCTTAACAGATTCGGCCGCAATCACCTGCGAAAATAATTTTGATGAACGATGTACCAAAGCGGCAAACTGAGCAATTCGAATATAGGGAAAATTTGGTGGCCGCAAACGCAACATCTTCCACATTTTACCGTCTATTGGCTTCAAGTCGTATTTTACACGCAAAAAGTTGTATTCTTTAAGTAACTCAAGTTGGTAAGCATCGGGAGCTTTTTGTTGCAAATGCAACAACCCCGACTGACCAAAAAGCAACGCTTCCAACTGAAATGGCTTGTCTTTATGTTTAGCCAAACACTTTAAAGGCAATGATTTTGCAAGCAATTCAAAAGCATCACTATTGGTATCAAACCCAAAACTACGCGCCAATACAATATAAAAGGAGCTCTCCCAATCTGTTTTATTTGCCTCCTGAATCGAATGTATTAGATTTTCCTTGGCGCTCAATCTTTCAGCAATCATTGTTTGCATCCATGATTGAATTATTACAGCATCTACCAGTTTAAGTTTAGTTGCACAAGGTATCCATTGCGAGTTTTGCATCAACTGAGCGTAAATCTCAAGTAATCGCTCTGGAATAGCTAATTCAATTTGAGGGATAACTTCTCCATTGGTTCTTGTAACCTGAACATCATTGTGCAGCACCACATGCAATATAACAGAATCGTAATTCGAATCCAACTGATGTTTGTGCTTAAACCAATCCGAAGCATGTACATGAATCTCTACATTTCCTGCCCAAAGCGTATTAGCAATAATCACTTTTGCATTAAAAAAGTCGGGACCTGCATTGGTATTGGGTTTACCGGAATCAATTACCGACATTTCTTCTCCATGTACCGTTTTAAGAGAAACCATACTGTACAATTTGTACTGCCAGATAAAATGAAGTAATTTTTCGTTCATAAAAAAATACCGGTAAATGAGTAAAAACGATTAAAGCAGTCCGAATTGATAGCCTTTTTTTTGCCAAAACTCGATGGCTCTAGGTAAAACGGCAAGCACATTTTTCTCTGCTTTTAAGGAATCATGAAAAACAATAATTGACCCTTTACGGGTAAGCGATTTGATGTTAATCAATATATACTCCGGACTAAGTTTTCTGTTATAATCGCGTGTAATTAAGTCCCACAACACAACCGTATATTTTTTTTTCAACTCTCTTAACTGACTTGGTTTTATTCTTCCGTAAGGTGGTCTGAACAAATCTGAATCGATAAAATGAGCTGCAAGGGCTACATTGGCAAAATAATCTGCATTATTACAAGCAAAGCCCTTTACATGATTGTGGGTGTGATTTCCAACAGCATGTCCTCTATCAAGCACCTCTTTGTAAACCAGGGGATACTTTTCCACATTCTGACCTACACAAAAAAAAGTTGCCTTTATTCCGTAACTATCTAAAATGTCTAAGACCTTAGGAGTAACCTCAGGAACCGGTCCATCATCGAAGGTCAGATAGATAATTTTTTTATCCTTATTTAGCCGCCAAGTTGCCCCTTTATAAAACGCTTTAAAATAGTTAAGCGGTCGCTCTATAAACATTCTGTCTATCTTGTCTTAATTTATCACTGACACATATTTATCGAATAACTTATCTCGTTTAGCTTCTCGGCAATGCGCTAAAATGCTGGCTAAAATACGCATATTCATATCCAGGTCTTTTTGGGATGCATTTATCATACTTGGACTTGTTAACGAACGATACCAAGCAATGTTTTTAGCACAATTATTTGCCAATTCATCCATAATTTGATCGCCCTTTTCATACTGTTTTAAGGTATAGTATTGAGCACCTAGAAACACAGAATAGTAGTCATGTTTCACCGTTTCTGATGGAATTACCTTCATGCAATAATCAAGCGCCTGCAGTGCTTTCTGTGGCTTGTTTTCTTGAATTAATGCCTCAACCAAACGGAAGAACATTAAACGGAAAGTACGACACATGCGAAGGTTATTCTCATCCAAATAAACCCTTGGGTCGTCTATATTACCCCAACGAAATTTGTTTACCATATTATCAAACATGATATCGGTATTTACACTTCCACCGGAGCCTTTTTGTCCTAACGGAACAATTCTATACCCCAAGCCTTCGAGCTGAAAATGATCACCTAAGCCCATATAATAATCGTCGCCAACCGTTACCGAAAAGTAAATAGGTCGTTCCCAGTTGTTTTGCGAAAGCATTTCTAGAATCATCATTTCGTGCTTAAACACCCTGTTTTTTAATGTAATATCAAGTTGTGGCAGAACACTATCTTTTAATTCCGGTTTAACAATACCTAATTTAACCACCTGCTCCTTATCAATAGGAATAAATATATTTGATGTAGGTAAAGCTGCTACACCATTGGTTTTATCCAACAAATCCGGATTTAGCACAAAGCTTTGAATAGCCGTTTTGGCATCCATGCTAGGAAATTGAGGTAGGTTATACACATAAGTAATATCTCGTGTACCTTGCACATACTGATACCTTTTCCAACTGATAGGCAAGGCTTTCGACTCGTACGCATCGCGTCGCATTTGATCAATATACCAATCTGTTTGCAAATAGCTTAGGTTACACACCCGCACATCTCTACGTACGCCTTCTACTTCTTGTAAATACCAAAGCGGGAAGGTGTCGTTATCTCCATTGGTAAAAATGATGGCATTGGGTGCACATGAAATTAGGTAGTTATACCCAAAATCGCGTGTAGTAGTACGGTTAGTACGATCATGATCATCCCAGTTTTGCGAAGCCATTTGAGCCGGAACCACCAAACAAAGTAGTGTAGCTATCGTAACGCTAAGTGTTTTATTTTTAAATGCCTTCTCGAGCAAAGAAGCTAGCCCCAAAACGCCCAAGCCAATCCAAATGGCAAAAGCATAAAAAGAACCGGCATAGGCATAATCTCGTTCACGAGGCTGGTAAGGGGTTTGATTCAGGTAAAGTACAATAGCAAGTCCGGTCATGAAAAACAAGATTCCCGTTAACCAGAAACTTTCCATCCCCTTTCTGCCTTGATTGATTTGCCAAACCAAGCCAATTATTCCGAGTAAAAATGGCATAAGGTAATACACATTTCTTGATTTATTATCGGTTTGCTCAGGGGGGAGGTTATCTTGTGGTCCCACAAACCATTTATCAATAAAAGAAAAACCGGTAATGAAGTTTCCTTTATCAACCTGTCCGAAACTTTGTGCATCGTTTTGCCTGCCGGAGAAGTTCCACATAAAATACCGGAAATACATAAACCCTACCTGATAAGTAAAAAAGAAACGCAAATTTTCGGCAAAAGTAGGTACTATCGCCGTAGCCTTATCGCCACAGGTTTCGTATGTAATCTCTTTTCCGCGAACTTCAGCCCAATCCTTGTAGGCATTTACATGATTTTCTTGCGAACTCCACATACGAGGAAACAAAGAACAAAATTGTTCATCGTAAACATACGATTGTTTTTTACCCGTAACGATAAATTCATCTTTATCGGTTGCATGAATTTTTTCTTTTGGACTCCACAAAGTTTTCCCTTCATCAACTTTCGGAACACAATAATCACCCTTTCTTTCTCTTTTAACTTCAGCATTATAATAAGGTCCATAGATTAACGGCCGATCACCATATTGCTCTCTGTTTAGGTAGCTTTGTAGCGCAAATATATTTTCGGGAGAATTTTGATCCATAGGAGGGTTTGCTGCCGAACGAATAACAATAACCGCAAAAGAAGAATACCCTATAACGATTGCTGTTAAAGCAATTAACACCGTATTAAGAAAACGAATGTTTATCGATTTTACATAATAGAAAACAACAAGTAAAGAAGCAATAAGCACAGCGCCAATAATTAGACTCTCGCCAATAAACGGTATGCCCAATAAAGCAATAGAAAGGATAAATAGAATTTTTATCCGCAGCGGCTTGTTTCCTATAAAAGTCTCGTAAATTGACCATGCAAGTACTGCCAACAGAAGGGCGCAATAAAATAACACTCCTGAATTAAAACTCATGCCAAACGAATTAACAAAAAGCAAATCGAACCACGAAGCAACTTCGAGAATACCCGGAATAAGGCCGTACATCAATAAACCTAAAAGTACCATCGAAACAAGCAATGCTACAAAAGTTCCCTTTCCGCTAAACTTAAATTTTTTGAAATAATATACCAAGACTATAGCAGGAATAGCAAGTAAATTAAGCAAATGGACTCCTATCGATAAGCCCATCAAGTAAGCAATTAACACCAGCCACCTGTCGGAAAAAGGCTTATCTGCCACTTCCTCCCATTTAAGAATAGCCCAAAAAACAATGGCTGTAAAAAACGAAGACGAAGCATATACTTCGGCCTCAACAGCCGAGAACCAAAAAGAATCAGAGAAAGTGTATGCTAAAGCACCCACCAAACCGGCACCAATAATACCTATTGTTTGAGCTAAAGAATAGGTATCCTCTTTTTTAATTAGAATTTTTCTGGCCAAACGGGTGATGGTCCAAAACAAAAATAAGATGGTAAAAGCACTGGCCAATGCAGACATGGCATTAACCATCAACGCTACTTGTTGCACATCAGATGCAAAGAGGGTAAAAAAGCGCCCCATCAACATAAATAACGGAGCTCCGGGCGGATGCCCTACCTCCAACCGATAGGCTGTAGTTATAAACTCCGGACAATCCCAGAAACTAGCAGTGGGCTCCATAGTAAACAAATAAGTAAGTGCCGCAACAGCAAAAGCAAGCCAGCCAAAAATGTTGTTTGTTCTTTTAAAACTTTTCATGCAAATTATTTCGTGAGTTATTTAATCTATAATTATTTAAGGCGTTCAAAGATATGAAATTTTACAATAAAAAAAGACCTCCAGATTATGAGGAAGTAGAATTGAATAAAAAAATGCATACATTTGCATATATACAGTAAAAATGTCGAAAAAATGTCTAAAAAAAGAAACACCAACGCCAAGCCTCAACGGATAAAGAAAAATGCCTTAAGTAATTTGGTGCTTGAAGCCATGCAAGAAACACCAAACAAACCTTATAATTATAAACAGTTAGCCCGACAATTAGGGTTAAATACACCCCCCGAAAAGCAATTGTTGATAACTGTATTAGATGAGCTGGTTTTGCAAGAAATGATATTAGAAATAAGCATCGGAAGATACAAAATTAATACCCGCGGTGGGTATGTTGAGGGCATTATCGACCGACAATCGAACGGTAAAAACTTTTTGATACCGGACGATGGCGCCGACCCCATTTTTATTGCAGAGCGTCGTTTGCGGCAAGCCATGAATAAAGACAGGGTAAAGGTGTTTTTGTATGCTAATCGCCCCGGCACTCAACCAGAAGGCGAAGTGGTAGAGATACTTCAACGGGCTCAAGAGACATTTGTGGGCATACTTCAGGTGTCAAAGAATTATGCCTTTTTACGGGTAGATAACCGCATATTAACCAACGACATTTTTATCCCTTCGGAGAAATTAAATGGGGGTAGAGACGGTCTAAAAGCCATTGTAAAAATTACCGGATGGAATGAAGGCGAACGAAATCCTATTGGCGAAGTAGTAGATGTTTTAGGTGCGGTAGGTGATAACAACACAGAGATGCATGCTATTTTAGCCGAATTCGGGTTGCCATACAAATACCCGAAAGATGTAGAAGATGCCGCAGCTCTAATCTCCGAAAAGATTTCAGCAGAAGAAATAGCCAAGCGTAAAGATATGCGTGCTGTGCCTACTTTTACCATCGACCCAAAAGATGCAAAAGACTTTGACGATGCGCTTTCTATTGAGAAACTACCTAACGGATTGTGGGAAATAGGAGTGCATATTGCCGATGTTACGCACTATGTAAAGCCAAACAGCATTATAGAAGAAGAAGCCTACAAACGTGCAACTTCGGTGTATTTAGTAGATAGAACTATTCCGATGCTACCCGAACATTTAAGCAACAAACTCTGCTCTTTACGTCCCAACGAAGAAAAGCTGTGTTTCTCTGTGCTCTTTCATATAGACGATGAAGCGCAAGTGAAGCATTACGAAATTTGCCGAACCATAATTCTATCCGACCGTCGCTTTACTTACGAAGAAGCACAGAATGTTATCGAAACCGGCGAAGGTGATATGAGAGATGAAATTCTTGTTCTTGATAAGCTGGCAAAAATTATTAGGCAAGAACGATTTAGCAAAGGATCTATTGCTTTTGATCGTGTTGAAGTGCGCTTTGATATTGACGAAAAGGGCAAGCCTTTAAGTGTTTATTTTAAAGAAGCCAAAGATGCCAATAAATTAATTGAAGAGTTTATGTTGCTGGCAAATAAAACCGTAGCCACGCATGTTGGAAAACCCGGCAAAGGGAAAAAAGCCAAAACTTTTGTTTACCGCATACACGATGTGCCTAACCCCGATAAATTAAAGACCTTTGCCGATTTCATTCGTAAGTTTGGTTATAGCTTAAAAACATCGGGCAAACAAACTGAGGTTTCTACTTCTATCAACAAGTTATTGGATGAGGTGCAAGGAAAGAAAGAACAAAACCTAATAGAAACTATTGCCATTCGTTCTATGGCAAAAGCCGTTTATAGCACAGTTAATGTTGGTCATTACGGCTTGGCCTTTAATTTTTACTCACACTTTACCTCGCCTATTCGCCGATATCCTGATATGATGGTGCATCGGCTTTTAGAAAAATACTTGGCTGAGGGTAAAAGCGTTTCGGCAGAGCTATATGAAGAAAAATGCGAGCACAGCTCAAACATGGAACAAGTTGCCGCCAATGCCGAAAGGGCATCTATCAAATACAAGCAAGTGGAGTTTATGACCGAAAGAGTAGGGGTTATTTTTGATGGGGTAATATCGGGTATTCAGGAATGGGGTATTTATGTTGAATTAAACGAAAATAAATGCGAAGGAATGATTCCTATTCGCGACTTAGATAACGATTACTACTCCTTTGACGAAAAAAATTATTGCCTTATTGGACGACGAACACGACGAAAGTTTCAACTTGGCGATGAAATTACTGTGAAAGTGGTAAAGGCCAACCTCGAAAAGAAACAGCTGGATTTTGTATTGGCTGATAAGTTTTAAGTTGAAGAGGGACTGTCCAACAAATTGTGTAAATGAAAACTACAGGTAATTAACTTGTAGTTTTTTTTATTTAAGTACACAAAAGTTCAACTAATTATTCATCTTTTTTATCTTTTATCTTTTGCCGGCCGGAGGCCGGCTTTTAGCAGAGCCGAAGCAAAATGCTTCGGCTAGCTGGGCCTGTTTCCAGTTAGTTAAGCCCATGTATAATTTCGAGGCATCGGCTGATGAATATATAATTTCGGCTGCTGTTTTTCCAGTTATTGCCCAATGTAGTTTGTTTTGAACTGATGAGAAGAAATCTTTTGTCAGTAAAGCGGAACTATCATAATCAATTGAAAGTGCATAGATGTCAGTTATTTTTTGGTAGAATCTCCGTTCACTTGCACGGATTTCGCGTATCCGTTCCAGTAATTCATCAAAATAATCTTTACCGAAAAGTTTTGTGCCTTGTTTCAATCGTTCATCGTCCAATACAAAGCCTTTAATAATAAACTCTTTTAAGGTTTTTGTAGCCCAAATCCGAAATTGTGTAGCTTGTTGTGAATTTACACGATAACCTACAGCTATGATTGCGTCTAGGTTATAGAAAGTAGTATTGTAATTCTTTCCATCTACGGCAGTATGTTCCAAAATGGAACATACTGAACTTTCCTGTAATTCACCACTTTCAAAGATATTGTTCAGATGCTTTGTAATTGCAGGTCTTTGGACACCAAATAACTCACCCATTGCTTTTTGGGTAAGCCAAAAGGTTTCATCTTTAACTATTACTTCCAGTTTTACATCGCCTTTCGGTGTCGTGTATAGTATGATTTCTGAGTTATTCATTTACTTTACCTTATTTTTATGTATTCTCACAAAGATAGAAAATTTTAATGTTGGTTTGCAAGTTGTAGATTTTTAAATAAAAAAGCGTAGGTACTTTTGACCTACGCTAAAAAATCAAGTCAGCTGTCAAAATCAGTCTGTATTATTTGGATATCAGTTGCTATTATCTGTCGTTCTTCTAGTCGTTTTAATATTCCATTAAAAGTATTAATTGCTTCTCGTTCTTTTAATAGGTTATCTAATTTAACGCCATCGCTGCCGCACGAGTCCTCTCGTGTGGCAAACAATACTTCAGCTAATTATTTTCTTTTTGCTTTACCACGCGAAAGGATTCGCTCGGCAGCGGGGCATCCTATTTCTTTAATTCACTATGTAGAGTTTTTATGAATTCGTCTACTTTGGGAAGTAGTGGTGCGATTGTGTCTTCGTCAAAATTAAACAAATCACCGTAGTCGCCTTTTTGTCTGTAATCAAAGAGCTTGGAGAAAAGCAGTCCGTATTTTTTATCAATAATACCTGTCTTTACGAATTTTAAACCAAATTGAGTTCTTGCACCATCGTGCGTTAGGGTTTCTATTTCGTTTTTCAGTAGTAACGCAATAACGGCATAGAAACAAGCATAGTATAATCTATTCACTACGGCATTCCATCGTTCATTTTCTGCTAAAATAATTGCTTCTTCGTAGGATTCGATAGCGCGTTGAAACCTATATTCAATGTAATCGGCTTTGTTGTCCATTTTCATAACACAATGCCTTCTTTGAGAATGTTTTTATATAGGGGCGAAAACTTGAGGGTGTTTGTCCAATAGTTTTTTGGGTAAATAAAGGTGGAGATGGATTGCCCTAAGTCTAATTCGATGTCGTATAATTCATTTCGGAAACCGTCTTCGATTTCGTTGGATACTTTGTCGGCATTTATAAGTATGAGTATATCCCAATCGGAGTTTTTTCGATTGTTACCACGAGCTCGTGAACCAAACAAATATACCATAGCATTGGGGTCTTTGTGGTGTATGGCTTGGCTTATTTTAGTTTTAGCAAGTTCTTTTCTCATAACATGGCTGTTTTTATGAAACAAAAATACAAAATTTTAACTGAACTATTGTTGGTTTTTTTATTTCTTGTAAAAAGCTACTTATATTGTTGGTTTTAGGCTGGAAGTATCGGTTTTATTGCTTGCACGCTAACGGGAGTCT
>CAMDGD010000037.1 GCA_945897785.1 Paludibacter jiangxiensis | reverse complement strand
TTGTTAGAAAACTGTAAATTTGTGCTTTTTAAAAAAATAAATTTCTACTTTATATTATGGCAGATAATAGAAAAAAATTGTTTACAGCGTTTCCTCCGGTTTCTACGGAAGCTTGGATGGATAAAATTACAGCCGACTTAAAAGGAGCCGACTTTGATAAAAAACTTGTTTGGAAAACAAACGAAGGCTTTGCTGTTAAGCCGTTTTACCGTCAAGAGGATATCGATGGGTTGGATAGTACCAACTCCGTTCCCGGTGAGTTTCCGTATGTAAGAGGTACAAAAGCCGACAACCACTGGTTTGTTCGTCAGGAGTTCGTTGTAAAAGACGCTAAATTGTGCAATGCTAAAGCATTAGATGTCCTAAGTAAGGGTGTCGATTCTTTAGCATTTACTGTTAGTCGGGATGATCTGAATCCAGCTTTTATAGCAAGTCTATTGCAAGGCATTGCTTGCGATTGTGTGGAGTTAAACTTTAAAACTTGCTCTAAACACACGGTGCAGTTAGTAACACTCTTAAGTGATTACTTTAAATCGAAAAATTATGAGGTAACCAAATTGCATGGGTCTATTAATTTTGATGCAATGAATACGATGTTGCTTCGTTCTAAAGAGTTTTCGAAGGCAGACATTACCGAACTAAACAAAGCTGCTGTTGAGGCTGCCAAAGTTCTTCCGTTTTATAGGGTGATTGGCGTAAACGGAATTACCCTAAGCAATGCCGGTGCTTTTATCTTTCAAGAATTAGGCTATGCCTTAGCATGGGGAAATGAATACCTGTCGCAAATGGTAGATGCCGGTCTAGATACTGCTCTTGCCGCCAAAAAAATCAAATTTACTTTTGGTGTAGGAAGCAATTACTTTATGGAAATTGCCAAGTTTCGTGCTGCCCGCCTGTTGTGGGCAAAAATTGTTGATGCTTACCAACCGGTTTGTTCTATAACTGATTGTGCCAATACGGTAAACGGCATATGCAAATGTGCGGCAAAAATGCGCATACATGCAGAAACATCGTTGTTTAATAAAACTATTTTTGATGCCAATGTAAACATGCTTCGTACGCAAACTGAAGCCATGAGTGCTAGTTTGGGTGGTGTTAACTCGCTTACCGTTGTGCCTTATGATGTAACATTTCAACACCCCGATGATTTTTCAGAGCGTATTGCCCGTAATCAACAGTTGTTGCTGAAAGAGGAGTCGAACTTCGATAAAGTAGCTGACGCTGCTGCAGGGTCGTATTATATTGAAACCCTTACAAAAGAAATTGCGGCTAAAGCATGGGAGCTGTTTTTGGCTGTTGAAGAACAAGGTGGTTTCTATACCGCCATTACAGAAGGAACGGTTCAAAAAGCAATTAAAGAAACTACAGCTATTCGTATGAAATCAGTTTCTTCTCGTCGCGAAATACTTTTGGGAACCAACCAATACCCAAACTTTAACGAGTTTGCTTCGGCTAAAGTAAAAGCAGGCAAAGTAGCCGACTGTGAGTGTAACCATACCGGTATTGAAACTTTAGCGCCTGTGCGTGCTGCTGAGGCATTTGAGAAGTTGCGTTTTGCCACTGAAGCTGCCTCTAAACGGCCAAAAGCCTTTATGCTTACCATTGGTAACTTAGCTTTTCGTTTGGCGCGTGCACAGTTTTCTTGCAACTTTTTTGCTTGTGCCGGATACGAGGTTGTAGATAACCTTGGTTTCAAAACAGTGGAAGAGGGTGTAGCGGCTGCACAAAAAGCTAATGCAGACATTATTGTACTTTGCTCTAGCGATGAAGAATATGCGGAATTAGCTCCTGCTGCATTTAACGCAATTGGCGGAAAACAATTATTCGTTGTAGCCGGTGCTCCTGCGTGTGAAGCTGATTTAAGAGCCCTGGGTATAGAGCATTTTGTAAATGTAAAATCGAATGTGTTAGATACCTTGAGGATGTTTAATGAGAAGGTTGTTTAAATTATGACAAAAGAATAAAGACTGAAAAAACCCTTCTTGTCTCTATTCTTTACTCTTTGCGCTATAAAATATGAATATTTCTTTTAAAAACTGGCTAATAGCTACTCGTCCATGGTCATTTCCTGCATCAGCGATGCCGGCTTTGGTTGCTATATCTTATGCTTTTTACTTGCAGCAGTTGCAAGGGCTAACGGTGAATTACTTGTATGGTGTTTTGGCCTTGTTGGGTGCTGTTTTCTTTCAAGCAAGCGGTAACCTTATTGGCGATTATTTTGATTACAAGTATAAGGTAGATAGAAAAGAATCGTTTGGATCTAGCCGTATGTTGGTAGATGAAGTGTTTACACCTAAAGCTATTTTCATTTTTGGAATAACATTATTGGCTGTGGGTGTGTTACTAGGGTTGTTTTTGTTTTCGCAAACGGGAAATGATTTGTTGTGGATTGGCGCAATAGGTGTGTTAGGTACTTACTTCTACTATAAACTTAAGTTTATGGCGTTGGGTGATTTGCTTATTTTTATCATCTATGGACCGTTGATTGTGCTAGGTACGTTCTTCGTTTTAACAAGTAAATTAGATTGGACTGTGTTGTTATTAGCTACTCCAATAGGTTTTTTAGTAGTTAATATATTACATGCAAATAATACGCGTGATATCTATCATGATGGGCAGGCAAATATTAAAACACAAGCTATGCTTATTGGACTTAAAGGCTCTAAAATACAATATAGCCTATTGGGTTTTGGAGCATACGGAGCCGTAATTTTACTCGTGGTTTTTGGTATATTGCATCCTATTAGTTTGCTGGTTTTGTTATCTTTACCCTTGTTGTTGAAAAATAGTAAACAAATGCAAACAGCCGAAATTGAAAAGCCTGAAAATATTAAAGACTTGGATGGAGAATCAGCCAAACTGGTAATGGCATTCAGTGTGTTGCTTGCAGTATCATTTTTTTTAGCGGTATTATTTTAATGAAAAAATTGCTTCTTGCCATAGTAGTTGCTGCCATTCTTTGGTTTGTAATGTTCTCTCCATGGACAGCGCCATTCGTTAATTTCTGGAAGGCGATGGCTGTTGCAGGCACGATACTAATTGCATTAAGTGCTTGGTTTGGTAAAGAGTTCAAAAAACAATTTCGATTTTCGGCAAAAGACTTGGTCGTTGGGGTAGCTTCGGCAGTTGTTCTTTGGGTTGTTTTTTATGTGGGTAATTACCTTTCAACTGTATTGTTCGATTTTGCTAAACCTCAAATAGGAAGCATTTATCAAATGAAGGAGGGCGAGAATCCACTATTTTTAGGCTTGTTATTGCTATTTTTAATCGGTCCTGCCGAAGAAATTTTTTGGCGTGGATTTGTACAACGCACTTTTGGTAGTAAGTATGGTGAATGGACAGCCGTAATAGTTACCACCCTAGTGTATGCCTTGGTGCATATCTGGTCGTTTAATTTTATGCTAATAATGGCAGCCTTGGTTTGTGGTGCATTTTGGGGTCTATTATACAAGTATAATAAAAACATAGTAACAGTTATTGTTTCGCATGCCGTTTGGGATGTGGGAGTTTTTATTTTGGTGCCGATTGTTTAGATAAAAGATAAAAGATAAAAGACAAGAGTAAAGACAAAATGCATAATTTTTGAAAATTAGATATTTGGATTAAATCAATGGGTTTAGTTACTGAAAGATATCAGTTGACTAATACATTTCCAGTACAAGAACGATTTGGCTTAATATCGCAAATGCAGCGTTCTGCAGTATCTATTCCGACAAATATTGCTGAAGGTTCAGCAAAGTCAAGTAACAAAGATTTTGCTCGTTTTTTAGAAATGGTTTTTGGTTTTTCTCTTGAATTGGAAACAGAATTAACGATTTCATTAAATTTAGCATATATTAATTCGGTGGTTTTTAATTCTATTCAGCGTAAAATTATTGAAATTCAAAAGATGATAACAGGGTTTAAAAATAAATTGGATTAACTTAAAAGACTTGACTTAATTGTCTTTTGTCTTTGTTCTTTAATCTTTATTCAAATTAAGAAAAAAATATGAAACCAAATTTTAAAAATATCGATATTAACACTATCGATGCAAGTGTAGTAAATTTTGAAGAGAAAGAAGGAAAATGGATTACGGCAGAGCAAATTGCCGTTAAGCCTGTGTATACTAAAAAAGACTTGGAGGGCATGGAGCATCTTAATTATGCTGCAGGAATAGAACCGTATTTGCGGGGGCCTTATTCGGTGATGTATGCTATGCGTCCGTGGACTATTCGTCAGTATGCAGGATTCTCTACTGCCGAAGAGTCGAATGCTTTTTACCGCCGTAACTTGGCTGCCGGACAAAAAGGCTTGTCGGTTGCTTTCGATTTAGCTACGCACCGCGGTTACGATGCCGACCACGAAAGGGTAGTGGGCGATGTAGGTAAAGCCGGCGTTTCCATTTGTTCGGTAGAAGATATGAAGGTGCTTTTTGACGGTATTCCGTTAAATAAAATGTCCGTTTCGATGACGATGAATGGTGCCGTACTTCCAATTTTGGCTTTTTATATTAATGCAGGGTTGGAGCAAGGAGCCAAGTTAGATGAAATGGCAGGTACCATCCAAAACGATATTTTAAAAGAGTTTATGGTGCGTAATACGTATATTTATCCGCCTAAATTCTCGATGAAAATTATTGCGGATATTTTCGAATATACTTCGAAAAATATGCCTAAGTTTAATTCTATTTCAATATCGGGTTACCATATGCAAGAAGCTGGTGCAACGGCAGATATCGAGTTGGCTTATACCTTAGCTGACGGACTGGAATATTTGCGTGCAGGGGTTAATGCCGGAATGGATATTGACGCTTTTGCACCTCGCTTATCTTTTTTCTGGGCTATTGGCATGAATCATTTTATGGAAATTGCTAAAATGCGTGCTGCTCGATTGTTGTGGGCAAAAATTGTAAAGCAATTTAATCCAAAAAATGCAAAATCTTTAGCCTTGCGCACACACTCACAAACATCAGGCTGGTCCTTAACAGAGCAAGATCCGTTTAATAATGTGGGCAGAACTTGTATCGAAGCAATGGCTGCAGCTTTAGGGCATACACAGTCATTACATACCAATGCACTGGATGAGGCTATTGCTTTGCCAACAGACTTCTCTGCGCGTATTGCTCGTAATACACAAATTTTTATTCAAGAAGAAACTAATATTTGCAAAGAGGTAGACCCTTGGGCGGGCTCGTACTATGTTGAGGCTTTAACACAAGAATTAGTGGATAAAGCTTGGGCGTTGATTGAAGAGGTGGAAAGTTTAGGTGGAATGGCTGCTGCAATAGAAACCGGTGTGCCTAAAATGCGTATAGAAGAAGCGGCAGCGCGTACACAAGCCCGTATCGACTCAAAAAACCAAACGATTGTTGGAGTAAATAAATATCGATTGGAAAAAGAAGACCCAATTGATATTCTTGAGGTAGATAATACTGCCGTACGGATTCAACAAATTGAACGATTAAAACAATTGCGTGCCAACCGTAACGAAGCTGAAGTAAAAGCGGCCTTAACTGCTATTACTAAGAGTGTAGAAACTGGTACAGGTAACCTGTTGGAGCTAGCTGTTGAGGCTGCGCGTTTGCGTGCATCATTGGGAGAAATATCTGACGCTTGCGAAGTTATCGTAGGCCGCTATAAAGCAACCATTAGAACTATTTCAGGCGTGTATTCATCAGAAACAAAAAACGACGCAGACTTTCAGAAAGCTTGCGAGTTAACAGCAGTATTTGCTAAAAAAGAAGGAAGGCAACCGCGTATTATGATTGCCAAAATGGGCCAAGATGGCCACGATCGTGGGGCTAAAGTGGTAGCTACCGGGTATGCCGATTGTGGTTTTGATGTGGATATGGGGCCGTTGTTCCAAACTCCAGCCGAAGCTGCAAAGCAAGCCGTTGAAAATGATGTGAATGTGTTGGGTGTGTCTTCGTTGGCTGCCGGACATAAAACATTGGTTCCTCAGGTTATGGAAGAACTCAAAAAGCTGGGTAGAGAAGATATCATTGTAATTGCGGGGGGGGTTATTCCTGCACAAGACTACGATTATCTTTACAAAGCCGGTGTAGCTGCTATATTCGGACCCGGGACTTCTGTAGCCAAAGCAGCGGTGTTAATTATGGAAATATTGTTGGAAGATTAAACTATAAGTATGCGAATTAAGGGTTGGCTTTTATCGTAAATAGGTTGATATTAGCCTTCGGCGATAGGTACTCCTGTTATTCTTATTATATAGTTATGCCCAATAGTAAGAGGGGCAACTTTTAACTTAAAAATATACTTTTTAATTAATATAAATTGGAAAATAGTATCTTTGGGAAAAGTAATAAAAACAAAAAACCCGGCTTCTTCACCAGCATAAAAACTGGGAGAGGAATAACCGGGACTAGACCACAAAGATAAAACAAAAATGGAAAACAAAGCTATTCTTGAACGAATTATTTCAAAAGAACGAATAGAACCGTATTTAAGACATCACAAAAACGACTTAGAGAAGGCAATTGCGCATTATAAAAGCAATATTTTAATTTCCGAAGCTTTCTATCCTCTCCTATCCATTCTTGAAATTGGTTTAAGAAATTCCATTGATTTCCAATTAGCACATCGATTTAATGACAAAAATTGGTTTGAGAATCACGAGTTTATAAAAATTGCTTCCCGTTTTCAAATTGACAGAATCGCTGATGCAAGAACCAGCATATTATCCGAAAAGAAAGAAATAACTTCTGGTAGAATTATTTCAGAATTATCTTTTGGTTTTTGGACTTCTTTGTTTGACACAAAATTTGAAATGACTCTTTGGAAAAACTTACGATTAGCATTTCCAAATTGTCCTAAGGATATTAGAAAAAGGAAAGCAATGAGTTCTAAATTCAATGGAATCCGAAAACTAAGGAACAGAATCTTTCATCATGAAGCTATTACTTGGAATTTAGATGTAATTGAATCATATAAAAATGAAATCATGGAAGGCATTGCGTGGTTGAATCACGACCTTTTAAATTGGCTAGATGAGTTAAATCATATTGATAAAGTGATAGATAAAAACAGAAGTAATATTAAATAAACTACAGGCCATAATAAAGGCTATCGTACATGGGCTTGGGCACTGACATCGCAAATATCTCCTTTCGGTCGACGCCCTACGATGCCATAGCCCAACCATTAAATTAAGCACTAGTAATCTATTCATATTTTTGAAATCAGCATATAACGAGGGTTTCAGGTAATTGTATCGTGAAAAAAAAGTTATTTCTATTTTATTTTTGAAAAATATAGTTACCTTTGCTTAAATCAATCCTAATATGTTTAACTATAAACCCATTTTAACAATGAAAAAATTAAGTTTTGTATTTGCATCAGCCATTCTTTTTGGCTCCTTGCTAATGTCTTGTCAGAAAAAAGCACATGATGCTTCGTGTGTTGATTCAACTGCCGTAGATTCTGTAGCTATTGTTGAACCAGTTCCTGCTGAGCCTGTAGTTGCAGAAGAAGCTCCTGCTAAAGCTCCGGTTAAAAAAGCAGCAGTTAAAGCACCAGCAGTTAAAGCACCAGAAGCTAAAGCAGAAGAAGTAGTAGTGGCTGAGCCAGCTCCTGTTGTTGAAGAACCAAAAGTAATGACTGCTGCTGAAGCTAAAGCTGCAAAAGCAGCTGCAACAAAAGCGGCAAAAGCAGCTGCAGTAAAATAACAATTTAATAATAAACAAATTTAAAAATTAATATCATGAAAAAATTATTATTTCCTTTATTTGTAGCACTTATGGCTACTGTCTTTATGACTTCTTGTAGTGAAGAAGAAAAAACTGATGCAGAAATTTTAGCTGAATTGGCAAGTAGTACATTTACTGGCAAAGATGCTGCTAATGATACATATACTTTAGTGTTAGGTGCGACTGATTTCTCTTTAACAGAACCTGATGCTACTAACTGGCAAGGTAGTTTTACTGTAGTTAATGGCGACTTAAAATTGACTATTGCAAGTATGGATGGAGTTGCAACAACCGGAACTTTTACTCTAAGAGTAGATGGTAAATCAGTATTCTTTAAAACATGGAATACAGCAACTCAACAGTATGATGGCGTAGAAGTTGAATTGAAAAAATAAATTCTTCTAGTTTATAAAAAAGGACATAAAAGCTTGCTTTTATGTCCTTTTTTTGTGCCTATACAAAGCCTACTAACCGTCTTTAAGTTTGTATTCCTTGAAAAAATGAAGTATATTTGACAATCAACCCAAAAAATGTACTAAAAATTTAAGGAGAAAAAACTGTATGAGACTTATTATTGTATCAAATTCATTGCCGGTTAAAATTGAAGAACAAGACGGGGGTGAATTTACTTTTACAAGGAGTTCCGGCGGTTTGGCTACCGGCTTAAGTTCGCTAGATATCGATATCGAAACTTTATGGATTGGCTTTCCCGGTATCTTTACCAAATCGCCAGAAAAAAAAGCAGAAATTTCGCAGATTTTTACTGCCGATAAATTATATCCTGTTTTTATTTCCCCTAATCAATACCAAGATTATTACGAAGGATACAGCAATAGTACGCTGTGGCCTTTATGCCATTACTTTTTTGTGTATGTTGAGTGTGTTGAGGCCTACTGGAAAGCTTACCAAGAGGTAAACAAACTCTTTTTTGACGAGGTGATGAAAATTGCTCAACCCGACGACCTTATTTGGGTGCAAGATTATCAGCTAATGTTGCTTCCCAATATGATTCGTCAAGCATTGCCCGATGTTTCTATAGGATTCTTCCACCATATTCCTTTTCCTAGTTATGAGCTATTCCGCATTTTACCCGAAAGAGCCGATTTGCTAGAAGGTGTTTTGGGTGCCGATTTAATTGGTTTTCACACTTTTGAATACATGCGTCACTTCGATTCGTCAGTATATCGCATATTGGGTAAGGAGTGTATGTTAAACGAGATTTCCGTGTTGAATAGAAAAGTGTATTCAGATGTTTTTCCGATGGGAATAAACTACGATTTATACCACAATTCGTCAGATGATGTTGCGGTACAAGACTTAATGAAAAACTACACAGAGCTCTTTGCTAATCAACAAATAATATTATCTGTTGACAGATTGGATTATAGCAAGGGCTTGTTAAATCGCCTAAAAGCGTTTGCTTCGTTTCTCGAAAATCATCCCGAATATATCGAAAAAGTGTCTTTGGTAATTGTGCTTGTGCCTTCACGCGATCATGTGGATCAATACAATGAACTGAAAATTAAATTGGATGAAACTATTGGCGCCTTAAATGGCAAATACTCCCAGATGAGTTGGATTCCTATCTATTATTTTTACAAGAATTTGCCTTTCGAGGAGTTGGTTGCTCTATACAATATTGCTCATATTGGCCTAGTAACTCCTTTGCGCGACGGTATGAATTTGGTGGCAAAAGAGTTTGTTGCTACTAGGAAAAATAAAGATGGTGTGTTGATTTTAAGTGAAATGGCTGGTTCTGCTATCGAGTTAAGCGACGCCATTCTTATCAACCCAAATAATATTACTGATATTGAATATGCAATTTTAACGGCGCTCGAAATGCCATTGTTCGAACAAAAAGAACGGATGGAGAAAATGCAGGCGATTATTAAAAAACAATCGGTGCAAAAATGGGCAAAAGATTTTATTAAGGAGCTGATAAATATTAAGGAGAAGAATAACAAGATTAAAAATAAATTTTTGTATCCTAAAGACTTCGATTTTTTGAAGAAAGCATTTGTGGCTGCTAATGAACGGCTAATTTTATTAGATTATGACGGTACTTTGGTGTCGTATAACAAGGATCCTCAAAAAGCATCGCCAACAGAATCGCTAAAAGAATTGTTGCTAAAGCTATTGCAATTACCCAAAACAGAAGTGATTATTATTAGTGGTAGGGATATTCAAACATTAGAGAATTGGTTGGGCGATTTGCCACTGCGTATGGTTGCCGAACATGGTGCTTATTTTAAAGATGGTGAGTTATGGGTGAAAAATGCTACTTCGGATGATTTATGGAAAGATGATATCTTATCAGTTATGCAAGATATTACCGATAAAACGCCCGGCTCTTTTATCGAAAAAAAAGATTCAGCGCTGGTTTGGCATTATAGGCGGGTTGATAATTGGTTGGCAAATTTGCGTGTTAATCAATTGGTAGATATGCTCATTTATCCTTGTACCAAGCAAAACCTTCAAATTATGAAGGGGAATAAAATTGTTGAGGTTAAAGTGGCCGGTGTAAGTAAAGGCGATTCGGTGCGCAATATTATCAGCAAGAAAAAATACGACTTTATTCTTTGTGCCGGTGATGATACTACCGACGAGGATATGTTTAGAGAATTACCAAACGATAGCGTTACCATAAAAATTGGACAGGTGTCTGATGAGGCTCGTTTTAACTTGCCGGATACAAAACAGTTTTTAGATTTGCTAAATTCGTTGGTGTAAAGAAGTATAAGTATTTTAATTTTTAATATATTCTTTGTGGAAAACTTGAATTACGGGATTATAGGCAACTGTAAGAGTGCAGCATTGGTGTCGGAAAAGGGGTGGATTGAGTGGTGTTGTTTGCCCGATTTTGATTCGCCGGCGGTGTTTTCTAAGCTGTTGGATAAAGATAAAGGCGGTGAGTTTGGTTTCGTGGTGGATGATAGCTATACCATAACGCAAAAATATGTGGAACGAACCAATGTGTTGTGTACTATTTTTAGCTCGGAAAAGGGCGTTTTTGAAGTGCTCGATTTTATGCCTCGATACAAAACAAACGAATCGAGTCCCTTTGTTCCTTCAGAGATTTACCGCTATGTCAGATATATTTCCGGTAAGCCTACTTGTAAAATTGGCTATAATCCTAAACTGGATTATGCCCGCAATGAAGTGCATCATGTGGCTAATGGTGAGTGCATTAAGACATTGGCCGACAATCACTCCGAATCCATTTACCTGTACACCGATTTCGATTTTGCCGCTGTTATTCATCAACAAGAAGTAGAAATAACCGGTCAACATTATTTGTTGCTTTCGTATAATCAGAAATTAATCCCTATCAATATCGATAGGGTGTATTTAGAATATACCCGAACCAAAACATATTGGCTTAATTGGCTAAACCGAACCAAAACATACAAACTCTATAACGAAGATATTAACCGTAGTTTGCTGGTGTTAAAGTTACTTACTTTTCAGCCTACCGGAGCTATTTTGGCTGCCATTACAACTTCACTGCCCGAAGCTATTGGCGAAAACAGGAACTGGGATTATCGTTTTTGCTGGATTCGTGATGCGTCTATGTCTATTGATACCTTGTTGAATCTTGGCCATGACGACGCCGCCAAGAAATTCTTGTTTTTTATTAAGAAAATCCTGAAATCAAAGTCAGACTCTTTTCAAATTATGTATGGAATTCGTGGTGAAAGGGAGCTTGAAGAAGAAACGCTCGACCATTTGGCAGGGTACGAAAACTCCTCGCCGGTGCGTATTGGTAATGCAGCCTATTTTCAGGAACAAAACGATATCTACGGCTATCTTATGAATGTAATTTATCGCTATTATCGTAATTTTCCGGGTACTTTAGATGAATTGGAAGATATGTGGTCTATTGTACGGAATATTGTTCGTACGGTAACCAAACGGTGGTCGAAACCCGATAAAGGTATTTGGGAAATTCGAAACGAAAGCAAGCATTTCGTGTTTTCAAAGGTAATGTGCTGGGTGGCTATGGATAGGGCAATGGGAATTGCGCGCATATTGAAAAAACCCGATTTTGAACAAGAATGGAAAAAAATTGCTGCCGAAATTAAAGCAGATATTATGTTGCATGGCTGGAACGAGGAGTTAAAAAGCTTTACCCAAACATACGACAATACCCATATGGATGCTTCTTTGTTGTTGATGGAAGAGTACGGTTTTATTAGCCAGAAGGATGAAAAGTTTGTTCAAACTGTTTTAGCCATAAAAAAAGAATTGTTGCACGATGGGTTGATGTACCGCTATGTTAATTCCGATGATTTTGGTGAACCTACATCAGCCTTTACTATTTGCACCTTCTGGTTGATAAGGGCTTTATATAAAATAGGATATGAGCAGGAGGCAAAAACGCTTTTTGACTCATTGTTGACTTATTCAAATCATTTAGGAATATTTAGCGAAGATATTGAATTCGACACAAAACGACTGTTAGGGAATTTTCCACAAGCCTATTCTCATTTGGCCTTAATAAATACCGCAACATTGTTTTCGGAAAAAAATGCCATGATTTATTTTATAAAACCGTAATTTCAAACAAGATTACTCAAAAGAATTTGTTAAATTTGCAGGTGTTTTTTATAGCATAACCCGCTAAGTCACCTTACTAATTTTAGTTATTTATGAAGCGTATTAGCTGTTTACTTTTTGTGTTTTTTGCTTTACTGCTTTTTGTTTTCGGAAAAGATAATCCGGAAAAGCTTCTGCAAAAAGGCATAGCCAAAGGTCGTTCCGGTAAGTTAGATGAAGCAGTTCTTTATTTTGATAAGGCAATAGCTTTAGATTCAACTTATGCTCAAGCGTATTTTAATAGAGGGTTTGCTAAAAATTTAAACTACAATACTAAAGGAGCAATTCTTGATTTTACCCGTGCCATTCAGTTGGATTCTGCTTATGCCAATGCCTACTTTAATAGAGGGTTAGCTTATTCTGATGAACACGATAACAGAGCGGCTATGGAGGACTTTAATCGCTTAATTGCTATAGACTCTACCGATGCAGAAGCGTATTATTACCGCGGTATATGTAAGTATTTTTTGGTAGAGATGTACCCTGCTATTGCCGATTTTGATACAGCAACCATGTTGAACCCCAATTATGCTGAGGCTTATTATAATAAGGCGATAGCAAAATCTCGTTTAGGTGATACCGATGGCGCTATAAAAGACTACTCTAGTGCTATCAGCATTAATCCTTACGACGCCGATTTTTATAATAACAGAGGCAATGTAAAATATGTTATTAAAGATTATAAGGGTGCTGTTGCCGATTACAATAAAGCGTTGTGGTTAGATCCGTATATGGCAAGAACCTATAGTAACCGTGGCAATGCACATTTCTTTATGAAAAATAGGTTTGATGCATGTACTGATTGGACCAACGCAGTAGAAATGGGTTTTACTTACGCACAAGAGGCGTTGGATTTGTTTTGTAAGACTAAATAAGTATTAGAATTTAATTGATATAACTGTCAATATTCTGTTTTTTTTTGTTAAGCCTTTGACAAAAATGATTACTTCAAGAGTAAAGAGCCCTGAATAAAGAATTTAGTACAATCGTATGTTTATTGTACTAAAAGGACAGCTAAAGCAAGAATCCGACGAAGTAGGTAATAAAAAATTTCTTATACGATCCCGAAGGTTCGGGATTTGATCCGCCGCGGCGGACGACGAAAGGAGGCGGAGAGAGTTCAGCCTGTCATATTTTTCTTTGTTTCGTTTCTTTTTTAAAAAAGAAATGAAAAAGACCTTAGTATTCTTTAACTCCTTCTGGTCGTTGATTCTTGGTTTTGGAAAAAGAACCACTAAGGACACGAAGTTTATACAATGAACACAAAGATATACAAGATAAAACTTTAGAAAAAATGGTTAAATCTATTTTTAGACAGATTTTAAATATACCGATGATGGTTAGAAAGAAAGTTGCGTTTTTATTACTTGCGTTGTTTGTTGCTTTTCCATTTTTGTTTTCGCAAGGACCCGGTCAAGCGCCGTCTGCAGATATCGATTATAACAGAAAAGGCTTGTTCAGAGCAGAGTACGGCGATTATAAAGGGGCAATAGAAGATTATACTTACGGTTTGTCTTTAAAGCCGGATGATATAGATTTGTATATTAACAGAGGATTAGCTAAAGTTGAGTTGAAAGATGTGAAAGGGGCATTGTTCGATTTTGATATGGCTATTGCAATTGACTCTACCTTTGTTCGAGCATTAAATTGTAGAGGGTCACTTTTTTTAGACCAAAAGAGGTTTACAGAGGCTTTTGCCGATTTTGATAAAGCCCTTAAACTCCATCCGAATTATGCCAATGCATTAATTAATAGAGGATTGACACGAAGAGAACTGAAAGACTCTATTGGTGCATGTAACGATTGGAATTTAGCCGGCTCATACGGAAATCGTAGGGCAAACGACTATATAAAACGGTATTGTAAATAGTATGCAGTTATCTATTGACGAACGAAAAAAAAGAGCCATTGCTTATTTTACAGAAGGATACAATTGTGCTCAGTCTGTTTTTTTGGCGTATTCCGATTTATTTGGGGTAGATGAAGCCTTGGCAAAGAAAATCTCAGTTCCCTTTGGTGGAGGAATGGGAAAAATGGGTGAGGTGTGTGGTGCTTTTAGTGCTTCGTTTATGTTGGTGGGCTTGCAATATGGAACAATCGACCCTAAAGATGCTGATAAAAAAACTAAGATGTATGCTTCTGTTCAGCAAATTGGCGACCAATTTAAAGCCCTTTATGGCACACTAGCTTGTGCTCAATTAGTAGAGAAAAATACCTATCCTGAAGATGTTTCCTTGTCTGAAGCCTCTTTGTTATCTTATGCAGATCGTCCTTGTATTCGCTTCGTTGAAAGGGCTGCCGAAATAATTGGTCAACAATTAGTATCTGAGTAATACAATCATTAAGCTTTTTTATTTTTGTTATTTTACTTGATTTGTAAATTTAACAAAAATTTGTACTAGTAATGAACATAAGTTCATTATCTTTGTTGCGTTGTTATGAACAAATGTTTAAAATATAATACCACGATACGTATGAAAATAGCGATTACATCAACAGGAAATAATTTACATGCAAAAATGGACGCCCGATTTGGTCGCTGTTCTTTTTTTGCTGTGTATGATACTGTAAGCTTACAGACTGATTTTTTTGAGAATCCCAATAAGGATGCAGCCGGGGGTGCCGGTCCCGCATCTGCTCAATTTATTGCATCAAAAGGTGTTGAGTCGGTATATTCGGGTGATTTTGGCGCTAAGGTGAAAGAGTTCTTTGACCAGCTAAAGATTACTATGTTAGCTGTAGCTGTTAACGATAAAACTATTCAAGAAGTTATTAATCAAATTAAATAAATGCTATGCCTAGACTTGATGGAAAAGGACCTGATAATAAAGGGAGCAAGACCGGGAGGGGCTTGGGAAAATGTACTAGTAGTTCGGAAAGTAGTTTGTTAAAAAGGCTAGGGGTTGGACTAGGAGTAAGAAGAAAAGAGGGTGGTGGAAAAGGAAAAGGAAATCGCTTGCAGAGCGGAAATAAATAATTTTTTAAAAAGGAGGTTATTATGCCCGGATTAAACAGAAAAGGTCCAAATGGCGAAGGAGCTATGACTGGTCGGAGATTGGGACAATGTAGTCCTGAAAACAAAGGTAAATCAGTAGAAGAGATTTTGGCACAACGAGTTAATAACGAAAATTTGCCTAAAGCAGAACAAACCACTTCTGGTAATGGTATGGGTAGAGGTCAGTTATTTGGTCGTGGGTTAGGTTTAAGAGGTAGAGTTGGAGGCAGAGGCTTTGGAAGGGGTTTAGGTAAATAAATATAGTTTCGTTCTGACAAAGCGAGGGGTAGATAACATCGTACAGTTCGTTTTACTGTACGATGTTATTATTCTAAAAAATATCTAGTGTTTTAGATAAATGATAGGGTTTACTTTAATTATCAATGAAACAATGAAAAACAAATTTGCAATTCCAGTAGAAAATGGGGTGTTGTGTTCGCATTTCGGACATTGTACTTCTTTCGCAATAGTAGAAGTAGAAGGTAATAGCATTATTGACACCAACTACGTAACCCCTCCGCTTCATGAGCCGGGAATATTGCCTATGTGGCTCGCAGAAAATGCTGTTAACGAAGTGATTGCGGGAGGAATAGGACAAAGTGCAGTGAATTTGCTTAACAAGCAAAATATTGTGGTGCATATTGGGGCAACGGCAAAATCGCCCGAAGAATTGGTTAACGATCGATTAAAAAATACCTTGATTACAGGCGTAAATGCATGTAATCACTAATAATTTTTTCGATGAAAATTGCGGTGGCAAGTGGTAAAGGTGGAACAGGAAAAACTTTTGTTTCGACCAATCTTTTTTGGGTAGCTCAACATGCCGGAAAAAATATTGTACTGGTTGATTGTGATGCTGAAGCGCCTAATGTAGGCGAATTTCTTACGGGAATGAAATATGCAGAGGAACAGGTGTCGCAGTTAATGCCGGTTATTAATCAAGATGCTTGTATTTTTTGTGGTAAGTGTTATGAATACTGTAATTACAATGCAATATTTTATTTGCCTGAACGAAAAATGATACAGCTTACCGAGTCCTTATGCCATTCGTGCGGGGCTTGCGTTGTTGCGTGTAAGCATAAGGCTATTACTGAAAGAATAAAGAAAATAGGAACTGTAACTAAGTTTCAATATTCTCCAAATGCAGCAATTTATGAAACACGAACAGAAATAGGTACAGCGTCTTCTGTTCCTGTTATTAAAGAAGGAATTAGGGCTATTGATACTTATGAATTTGCGTTGCTAGATGCTCCTCCGGGTATATCATGTCCTTTTATTGCTACTGTTGAAAGTGTTGATTTTGTGCTATTGGTTACCGAACCAACTCCCTTTGGCTTAAACGATTTAAAACTTTCTGTGGAAACATTGCAACATATGAAAATTCCTCATGCTGTTGTAATTAATAGAGCAGGCTTAGGAAACCAGGCTTCGTATGATTGGTTGAAAGAAGAAGGGATTGATATTTTGTTGGAAATTCCTTTTGACAAAGAAATTGCTATAATTTATTCAGAGGGAAATATTGTTTCGGAAGTAAATCATATGTATCGGAATCAATTTTTATCCTTATTAGAGAAAATTATAAGTCAAGGTTGTGTACGAAAGGAGTCGTTGGTATGAAAGAAATAGTTATTTTAAGTGGTAAAGGAGGTACTGGAAAAACAAGTATTAGTGCAGCTTTTGCAACTATGCAACCAAACACCGTTATGGCCGATTGTGATGTCGATGCAGCCAATTTGTATTTAATTCTTCAACCAAAAAATTATAAAGAAGAAACATATATCTCAGGTAATGTTGCGGTAATAGATTACGATACTTGTATTGCATGTGGCGAATGTGCTACATACTGTAGGTTTGATGCTATATCTGTTGAAAATCAAATTGTTGAAATTTCTGCAACTGCCTGCGAAGGTTGCCAATTATGTGCCCGTATTTGTCCGGTTAATGCTATAAGTATGTTGCCAAGTGATAATAGTCGTTGGTATATTGGTACTTATAGAAACGGTACAGTGGTGCATGCTCGCTTAGCTCCCGGTGAAGAGAATTCTGGTAGATTGGTTAGTGTTGTGCGTGACCAAGCGCGCAAAGTAGCCGAAGAAAATAAGCAGTCTGTTGTATTGTTGGATGGTCCTCCGGGTACGGGTTGTCCGGTGATATCATCTCTAACAGGAACTTCTAAGGCTGTTTTGGTAACAGAGCCAACAAAGTCCGGTTTTCACGATTTAAAACGAATAGTTGATTTAGTGTTGAGTTTTAAAGTAAAACCTTTTGTGATAATTAATAAATACGATGTAAATACAACGCTATCAAACGACATTGAAAATTGGTGTATAGCTAATGATTTAAAGCTATTAGCTAGGCTTCCATTTGATGTTAAAGTTGTTGAAGCCATGATTCAGTGTAAAAGTATAGTAGAGTATGCTCCTGATGCTGAGCTTAGTAAAAAGATTAAAGAAGTGTATGCTAATCTAATGGCAGATGAATAATACTATTTTACATATAGGACTACAAGTGTCTGAAGCAGATCTGATAGATTTTTATGTAGAAGTTATGGGAGGAAAAATAGAAAATTCTTTTCTTCTTTCCTTTGTTGATGCGGCATTAATATTTGGTTTAGAAGAAGATATTAACGCGTATTTTATTCGTGCAGAAGAATTGGTGTTTGAGTTGTTTGTGCGTAACGATGCTCTGATTCCAAGTTGTTCGCATGTGTGTTTTTTCTCAGAAAATGCGCACGAAATTGCCGCTAGGGCATTGGAGAAAGGATATCCTTTGTATGTGCGAAAGAAATATGAAAAAGAAACTTATTTTATTAAAGATTCATCCAATAATTTATTTGAAATTAAAAGTTAAGCATGCATTTTCTTGTTTAATACATGCATTGTTGACTTGATACAAGCAAAAAGAACCCAATGCTGTTATTTCTTTTCTCCAGAAAACAACTACTGTGTTAAAAAATAATTCTTGTTTTAATGAAAAAAACGCTGGTGATTGGCGCTAAGGTTCAGTCGGTTAATTTTTTTTATAACGCTTTGCAAACTTTAGTGAAATATAAACATGAGGTGCATGTGTTGGGACTTGATGCCGCAATATTTGAAGGGTTGTGTTTACATAAGATTGATGAATATATTCCGGACTTAGATACTGTTTCTTTATATTTAAATGCCTCAGAACAAAAAAAATATTATACATATATAGAAGCATTAAAACCTAAACGGGTAATTTTTAATCCAGGGGCAGAAAACTACGATTTTAAAAATAGATTAGTAGCAAAAGGAATTGTTGTTGAAGAAGCCTGTACCTTATTCTTACTTTATACAAATAAATACTAGACAATAAATTGTTAATGGAAACAAAAAAGATTGAAATTCGGAAACAAAATGTGCCGAATATTAAACATATTATCGTTGTAGCTTCGGGTAAAGGTGGTGTTGGAAAATCAACTGTTGCTGCTAGTTTGGCTTTTTCATTGGCCAACAAAGGTTATGCTACAGGCTTACTCGATGCCGATTTGTATGGACCGTCTTTACCTGTTTTGTTTAATCTACACGATAAAAAGCCATTTGTTAAACTGATTGATGACAAGAATTTTTTAGTTCCTTTTGTTAAACAAAAAGTGAAGGGAATGTCAATAGGTTTTTTAGTAGATAGTAAACAAGCGCTTATCTGGAGAGGTCCTTTAGTTTCTAATGCAATTAAACAATTGCTTAATGATACCCTTTGGGGCGAATTGGATTATTTAATTGTGGATACTCCACCGGGTACCGGTGATATTCATATTACACTCTTACAAAACTATGTTATTTCAGGTGTAGTTGTAGTTACAACACCTCAAAAAATGGCTCTTTCAGATGTGAGAAAGGCTATACAAATGTATACCGATAAAAAAATTGGTGTTCCTATTCTTGGCTTGGTAGAAAATATGGCCTGGTTTACTCCCAAGAAACATCCGGACGAGAAATATTTTGTTTTCGGACAGTCGGGAGGGGAGCTTTTAGCTCAAGAACTTTCTATTCCTTTATTAGCTCAGATTCCTGTAAATGAACAAATTTGTGCGTTATGTGATAGAGGTAAAGTGGGTGATTTGTTGCTTGAAGAAGATTTTTCAAAACATATACATTCTTTTACCGATAAATTTATCGAACAAATAAACCTGACTATATAACATTAATTGTACGAGACGATGTTGCAAGCCATACTTTTTGCTGTTTTTATTGGCAATGTTCTTAGTGTATTAGGAGCTTCTCTTTTGCTGAAAATTCATGATGGTTTTTTGCAAAAAATGCTAAAGTATATT
>CAMDGD010000036.1 GCA_945897785.1 Paludibacter jiangxiensis | reverse complement strand
AGGTTCATTAAGCCGTTCAGATCGTATGGCAAAATACAACCAATTGTTGCGTATAGAAGAGCAATTGGGTGATAAAGCACAATACGGTTGCTAATTATATATATCAATCGTATATTTTACTCACAAAAAAGGCGTACACTGTAGTACGCCTTTTTTGTGGTAAAAACTCTCGCCTTGTGTCCGTATTCTATTTTCTCCATATTTTTGGTTGCGGATTCTGGCTAAAGTCAATTTTATTCTATTAGCCTGTTTGCTAAAGTAGATGGCAATTAAAACATGTATTAGCATATGCAATATGCCACATCTTATATCTTCATTAAATATGCTTTAAAAGTACTATATTCTTTTGATAATGCGATGCTTTTTTTCGTTCCCTTCATAAATGCTTGAAGTTTTTCTGGAATAGTTATTTTTTCTCCAATACTTTTCTCTACAGTTTCGAGGAATTTAGCTGGGTGAGCTGTTTCTAAGAAAATGCCTACTTCATCGGCTTTTAGTTCGTTTTCTAAAGCTAAATAGCCACATGCTCCGTGAGGGTCGAGTAAGTAGCCCGTTTCTTTGTAACAAGCTTTTATAGCATTATTAATCTGAATATCGCTGTATTTAGCTCCGCTAATATCTTTACGTATAGCCTCAATTGAATTTTTGTATAAATCGATAACGCGAGCAAAATTGCTTGGGTCACCAACATCCATTGCGTTAGCTAGGGTGCTAACCGATGGGCGTGGATTATATTCGCCTGTTTGCAGGTATTGGTAAAATATGTCGTTGCTGTTGTTTGATGCAATAAAGTGATTTATGGCTAAGCCCATTCGTTTGCCAAATAGTCCTGCAGTGATGTTACCAAAGTTACCACTAGGAACACACATTACTATTTTTTTATCTTTCTCAATTTTGCGGATTTGTGCGTAGGCATAAAAATAATAGAAGGCTTGAGGTAAAAATCGGGCAACATTGATAGAATTTGCTGAAGTAAGTTTATGTTTAGCATTTAACTCTACATCCATAAAGGCCGCTTTTACCAGTGCCTGACAGTCGTCAAAAGTGCCATCAATCTCCAAGGATGTGATGTTTTTGCCTAGCGTGGTAAATTGACATTCTTGAATGGGACTAACTTTTCCTTTCGGATACAAAACAAACACATTAATTCCGCTAACACCAAGAAATCCATTTGCTACAGCGCTTCCTGTATCGCCTGAGGTTGCAACCAGCACATTTACAGTTTCTTTTTGTGCTTCTTTGGAAATAAAATAGCCTAGTAATCGAGCCATAAATCGGGCTCCAACATCTTTAAAAGCGAGAGTGGGACCGTGGTATAGTTCGAGACTATAGATATTATCTTTTACCTTTACAATAGGCGTATCAAAACTTAGGGTGTCATAAACAATTTCTTTAAGCTTATCGGCTTCCACATCTTCCCCAAAAAAAGCATTAGCAACTTCATACGCAATTTCTTGAAAGGAAAGCGAGCAAATCTTATCAAAAAAACTATCCGGAAGCGTATTGATTCTTTCAGGCATAAACAGTCCTTTGTCGGATGCTAGCCCTTTAATTACTGCTTCTTCTAATGAAGCTAGAACTGCGGTTTTATTGGTGCTGTAATATAACATGTATGAGATATTTTAATTCAAGCCCCACCTAAACTCTCTCCGATAGGGAGGTGTGCTAAATGCTAAGATGTAGGCTTATTTTGTTGTTAATGTATAACAAATTTATATTTAACAGGTTGAATACATATTTTTCAACTCTTCTTAAGGGTTTTTGGTGAGTCTTTTCAATCTGTCCAATCTTTCCACATTTGTTTCATTTTTCGGTAAGAAGCTTTAAAGAAACCAGTATCTGTTAAGGCATTCATAAATTCAACGCCATAAAGTTGACCATATCCCCCTTCTTTAACACTATATTCGTTGTATTCGCTTACTTTGTCGGCTTCTTTTCCGGGGCGTAAGATAATAAACGGAACAGGATCGGAAGTGTGTGTTTTAGTAAGACAAGAGGTGGGGTGATCTGGAAGTATGGCAATGCTTACAGGCTCTTCCCATTGTTGAATTTCATCGAAAATTGGCTTAACAATTCTATTTTCAAGGTATTCGATGGTTTTTACTTTAAGCTCGGCATTTCCTTCATGACCAGCTTCATCGCTCGCTTCAATATGAAGAAAAACGAAATCATTTTCCTTTAAGGCCTCTATTGCTGCTTGAGCTTTCCCTTCGTAATTAGTATCGTGTCTTCCGGTAGCCCCTTCAACAACAATAGGTTTTAAGCCAGCGTATGTACCAATTCCTTTGATTAGATCTACAGCAGAAATTACTGCACCGTTGCGGAAATTAAAAGTCTCCAATACGGTTTCCATTCTAGGTCTGTAACCCGGAGACCATGGCCAAATACAATTGGCAGGATCTTTCCCTTCGGCAATTCGTGTAAGATTAATTGGGTGGTTTTGTAATAGCTCCTGCGATCGTAGTATTAATTTATTTAGCGTGTCTGCAGTGATTTTAGCTTCGTCATTTTGTGCTTTAACCATTACATTGTTCACTTTTTCTCCAGGCACATTATGAGGTGGAGTACATAGAATATTTTTTACCCCATCTTTTACTATCAATAAATGACGATAGGATACTCCGGCGTAAAATTTTATGGTTTCGGATCCAAGTTCTCTGTTTAGAAATTGAATTAGTTCGTTCGCTTCTTCCGTAGAAATATGTCCAGCAGAGTGGTTTTTTATTTTGCCATCTTCAACACAAATTAGGTTGCACCGCATGGCCATTTCACCTTCTTTAATATTGATTCCCATGCTGGCAGCTTCCAAAGACCCCCTGCCTTCAAATACTCTTGATACATCGTAGCCTAGAACCGCCAAGTTGGCTATCTCACTGCCAGGTTCAAAGCCTTGTGGTATGGTGTGCAAAATGCCACATCGACCAAGGCTTGCTATTTTATCGATAGTAGGGATGTTGGCAACTTGTAAAGGAGTTTTGTTTCCAAGAGAAGGAATAGGTTCGTCGGCCATTCCATCACCAAGTATAATCAAATATTTCATGTATATAATTCTATTTTTTTTTCAACTAAGGTTTTTTTTTACTTTTTTTGCAATCGATTTTTACTTATTCAATAATTCCTTGTATTCCGGTAATATTTTTTCGAATAATATTTCGGTTTCATTCAAGGAAAAAGAACTTTCACCACCGGCAGCATTTAAGTGCCCGCCACCATTAAAGTATTTTTCGCATATTTTATTGGCAGGAAAGCTACCTTTTGAACGAAGCGAAATTTTTATTTTGTTGTTGTTTTGTTTGAAAAAAGCCGAAAAGACAATGCCTTTAATTGACAAGGGTAAGTTTACAAAACCTTCAGCATCTCCAATTTGAAAATCAAACTGCTCCTGTTCCTCTTCGGTTAAGATAATAAGTGCAGTTTTATATTCGGGGAATATCCGCATTTTGTTAGCCAATAAATACCCCATTAGGCGCATTCTATTTTCCGAGTAAGTATTGTAAATTTTGTCGTAAATATCATCTTTATTAATGCCTTTTCGGATAAGTTCACCGATGATAATGTATATTTCGGTATTGTTTGAGTTGAAACTAAATCGGCCGGTATCTGTAAGCATTCCGGTGTAAATACATTCGGCGCATAATTTATTAATATCAGCCGCATAGCCCATTCTGCAAATAAGTCTGAATACAATTTCGCTGGCAGAAGCAATTTCAGGATATGAAATAGAAACATCCCAGATGCCATCGATAGGATTTGGGTGGTGATCGATTAATAATTTTTTTGCCGGCGCGTTGACAAAGGCATTTGTCATTGCTCCGATTCTTTTTGGTTCATTAAAATCAGTGCAGATTATTAATTCTGCATCATGTAAAAGTGCATCTGCTTGTTCTTTTTGTTCGTTGTAAATCAATGACTTATTGATTCCTGGAAACCAAGAGAAGTAGGCTGGGTAGCCGTCGGGAAAAATCACGGTTGTTTCTTTATCAATACTGAAAAAAAAATGATATAAAGCCAGAGATGATCCTATGGCATCACCATCCGGTGAGGCATGTGTTAGGATAACAATTTTTTCGGCATTGTAGATTAAGTCCTTCGCCTTTACAATTTTATCTTCAGCAATAATTTTTGATATCATATACCGTTTTTCTTATTATTCAAAATTGCAAAATTAAGCATAAAAAGTTAATTTATATCCCATTTGTTCAAAGATTGATAGTTAAACAACCCTTTTCTTTGGTCGAATAGCAATTAATACCAACTTTGTTGCATTTTTCTCGAAATTTCGCTACTTCCCAAGTAGAAAATGTGTCGTTTAAAATAACCGTTTTCACTGCAAATAAGCGATTGATATCGTTAAATTTCAATTGGCTTTGTTTGCTAATAATTAAGTAATCTATTGGTAAAGGATGTACTGTTGTTTTTTTACACCAATTATGATTGTCGATAATACAAAACCGTTTGCCATGAAAAACAAAAAAACCTTTTGAGAACCCCTTGTTTTTAGTTATAGGTAGGGCATTATTTAATTTGTTTTTAAGCCAGAAAGTATGGGTTGTTTTTTTAAAAGCTATACTATCAGAAGCATAAAAGTAATGTAAATTTTTATTTATTAAATCGACACCAATATCTTTTGTGTGGGCGTAAACAATTACTTGTTTGGGTTTAGTTTGTGACAAATCTTTGTGCAAAAAGCTCAATTGCAGTGAAATGACACACAATAAAGTTGCTATCACAAAATGGAATTTCTTTTTAATCAGCAACAGGGTTATAAATACTATCAATAAATAAAGCAAAGCTGTTTCGAAACCGTTAATATAAGTCTCAAAAGTAGCAAAGGGCAAATTATCTATTGTTGTGATGCTTTTGTTTTGCAGTTTTAAAAGGAAATTTAACGCTAAGGAAATACCATTACTTAACACAGTTACTGAAGATAACAACAAAAGAGCTACGGCCATATATATGATTATTGTAGCCAATGGGATTGCTATAAGATTAGTAAGAAGGAAGTGCGTAGAAAATTTTTGAAAAAAGAAAAAAGCGATAGGAAAAGTGCCAATTTGTGCTGCAGTAGAAACGCAAAGTAAGTCCCAAGTCCAACGAAGCCCCCTGTGTTCAAAATGCATTATTTTTTTTAGTCTAGGTTGAAAAAATACAATACTAAGTACAGCCGAGTAGCTAAGCAAAAAGCTTATGTTAAAAAGATAATTGGTATCATAGAGTAGAAGTAAAAAAGCTGAGAAGAAGATGGAGTTATAGGTGTTTACTTTATAGTTTAATGAAGCCGAAATAGCTATTAACGAGAACATTACCGAAGCCCGAACCACAGAAGGAGCCAGGCCGGTGATAAAAGCATAAGCCCATAGTAGTAAAACTACAATAATACCTTTAAACAAACGGGTAAGGGTGTTTTTGTTTAGAAATGAGAGTAGTGCCGAAAATGCCAAGAAAACAATACCCACATGCAGTCCGCTAACCGATAAAATATGTAAAGCACCAGAATTGCTATAGCTGGCAAATAAATCATCATCAATCGCTTTCTTATAACCAAGAGTAAGCGCAGCTAACACCCCAAATTCATTTCCGTTGATTCCCTTTGATTGATAGATGGTCAGTAGCTTTTCGCGAAAATCAAAGGCCACTTGTTGTAAGGCTATAGGCTTCCTTTTGTACAGCATTTTCCATTGCGATTCGTGCACAAATCCGCTTGCTAAAATACCTTTTCTTTCGAGATATTTGGCATAATTAAATGCTGCTGGATTGGTGTTTTGTTGGGGTGGATTTAGCGTTGTTGAAAATATTATCTCATCGCCAATCTTCAGGTTTTTGGCTAGTGTTGTTTTGCTTACGAACAACAAAGCCTTTCCCTGTGTTTTTTCAAAATGTATGCTATTGTTCGCGAAAGCTGTTGTTTGAATGCTTACTAAGTACGATTTTGCTTTCTCTTCTGGGGGAGTAAGTATTTTTGCTTTATAGATACCTTGTTTTCCTATAGTTGGAAAATGGTTGTTGCTTTTATGTGTTTGCGCAGCAAAAAAACCGAGGCCAATAAAAAGGGCAAGTATCCCTAGGCCGAAGAGCCACCTTTCTTGGTAGTTGGGTTTTTTATACACCAAGATATGATGTGCCGAAAGGGTGGCAAACCCTAGTAATCCTAAGGAAATGAGCCAAGCAATATTTTCTGAGCATTCAAAAAGAAGAATACCCAAAATAAAGGCTATTAGTATTCGGTAAAAAGGCGTTTGTAGCAAAAAAACGCGCACTTTACAAGGCTTTTAATTGAGCGATAGTATCAGTAGGGTTAGGCGATGAAAAGACAAAATTACCCGCAACTAAGGCATTTGCACCCAATTCGACTAGTTTTTTTCCTGTTTCGAGGTTTACGCCTCCATCAACTTGAATTATGGTTTCCGTATTGTTTTTTTCGATGAGTGATTTTAGTTGAGTTACTTTTTTATAGGTATTTTCAATAAATTTTTGTCCTCCGAAACCTGGATTAACAGACATAAGTAACACCATATCAACATCACATATAATATCTTCTAAAACAGCAACAGGGGTATGCGGGTTTATTGTGACGGCAGCTTTCATGCCTTCGGCTTTAATTTGTTGAATGGTACGATGCAAGTGCGTGCTAGCTTCGTAATGAACATTTAGCAAATGAGCTCCAGCATCTTTAAATAGGGTTATGTATCGTTCCGGTTGAACAATCATTAAATGCACATCTATCAGTTTTTTGCAACTCTTTTTTAATGATTCCATAATAGGTGTTCCAAAGGATATGTTTGGAACAAAAACGCCATCCATTACATCTACATGCAGCCAATCAGCTTGACTGTTGTTTATCATTTCAATATCTTTTTCTAGGTGGGCGAAGTTTGCCGATAATAATGACGGGGCTACTATAGTATTATGCATAACTTTAAGTGATTTTTATATTATTTGGTCACAAAAATATAAAAAAAAAGGAACTCTATTCGTGAATTCCTTTTTTTTACATTAATTAAGTGCGATTTCTGAGTAATGTCCATTTTCAATATTATTTGTTTTGTATGTTTGGGCAAATTTCATAATAAAATTGATGGTAGCCTTTTTTGGTTCAAGATATTTTGCCCGTTTCAGTAAAAAGGGTTTTTGTGTAAATGATTTTTTCATTCGCAATATTTTTTATTGGTTTGAAATAAAAACGCTGTGTTTGTCATTTTATTATATCAATTTTGCAAAAAAGCTATTCTACAACATAAAAAAGGGACTGTTTTTTTAGATGAGATATGTATTTTTCGTTTTTTAACAAGACATAGCATCTTGATGGAATTATTAATATATGTAAGAACGGAAATTAGTTATAAACATTATTTGTGTATATAATATTTTGATAACCAACTTATAATCCATTGTTTTTTCTCAGATTTTTCTTTTTTGTGCAAGTTTTTAATAGAAAGATTTGTGTGTATTGTACCTTTTCCTAAATTTGTAGCCTCAGAAATAGTGAATCGTAAATATAAATTAATGTATAATTATATGGGTTTAAAAATTGTAGTTTTGGCCAAGCAAGTACCTGACACAAGAAATGTAGGTAAAGATGCAATGAAGGCTGACGGAACAGTAAACAGAGCTGCATTGTCGGCCATCTTCAACCCTGAAGATTTGAATGCCTTAGAACAAGCATTGCGTTTAAAAGATAAATACGAAGGCAGTACCGTAAGTATTTTAACCATGGGGCCAGGTCGTGCTGCTGAGATTATCAGAGAAAGTATGTATCGTGGTGCTGATGATGGTTATTTGTTAACTGATAGAGCATTTGCCGGATCAGATACCTTGGCAACATCGTATGCTTTGTCTTGTGCTATTAAAAATTTTCCAAAGGTTGATTTGATTATTTGCGGAAGACAAGCTATTGATGGTGATACAGCACAGGTAGGACCACAAGTTGCCGAAAAATTAGGAATGCCTCAAATTACTTATGCAGAAGAAATATTATCATGCAGCAAAGATAAAATTACCGTGAAGCGTCGTTTAGAAAAAGGCGTTGAATTGGTAGAAGGAAAATTGCCTATGGTAGTAACCGTAAATGGTTCGGCTCCGGAATGCAGACCACGCAATGCAAAATTAGTGATGAAGTTTAAACGAGCCAAAACGGTTTCTGAAAAGCAAGAAAGTTCGCAAGATTATATCAATCTTTTCGATACATGTCCGTATTTAAACATAACCGAGTGGAGTGTAAATGATATTAAAGCAGATGCCGATTGGTTAGGCTTAAAAGGTTCTCCTACAAAAGTGAAGGAAATTGAAAGTGTTGTTTTTCAAACAAAAGAAAGCAAACGGTTAACTCCCGACGATTTTGATATGGAAAGCTTAATGAGAGAATTGATTTCAAACCATACAATTGGATAACACTCCGTAAATATACTAAAGAAAAAAATATGAATAATATATCTGTATATCTTGAAATAGAAGACGGTATCGTAGCAGATGTGAGTCTTGAATTACTAACAAAAGGCCGCTCTTTAGCAAATAAATTGACTTGTAAGTTAGAAGCCATTGCAATAGGTTTTAAATTGGATGGTATTGGTGCTCAGGTATTTCCTTACGGTGTTGATGTGCTAACTTTAGCCGATGACAAACGATTGTTTCCGTACACATCTTTGCCGCATACTTCGATTCTGGTTAAATTATATAAAGAAGATAAACCACAAATTGCTTTGATGGGCGCAACTTCTATTGGGCGTGATTTGGGTCCGAGAGTTTCATCTGCCCTATTCAGTGGATTAACTGCCGATTGTACTAGTTTGGAAATTGGGGATCATGAGGATAAAAAAGCCGGAAAAACATATAAGAATTTATTATATCAAATTCGTCCTGCTTTTGGAGGAAACATTGTAGCTACCATTATCAATCCGGATCAGCGCCCACAAATGGCAACGGTTCGTGAGGGAGTAATGAAAAAAGAAGTGTTGGATAAAAACTACAAAGGCGAAACTAAGACATTAGATGTTGCCAAGTATGTGTCTGATAGTGATTTTGTGGTAAGTGTTATTGAGCGCCACATGGAAAAATCGAAAGTGAATATTAAGGGAGCTCCAATAGTTATTTCGGGAGGATATGGCATTGGTTCGCGCGAGAATTTTGAGTTGTTGTTCAATTTTGCTTCAATAATTGGAGCTGAAGTTGGTGCTTCTCGTGCAGCAGTAGATGCAGGTTTTGCCGATCATGAAAGACAAATAGGTCAAACAGGAGTAACCGTTCGTCCAAAATTGTATATTGCTTGTGGTATTTCCGGACAAATTCAACATATTGCCGGTATGCAAGAATCGTCGATGATTATTGCAATCAATAATGATCCAAGCGCACCAATAAATGCCATTGCCGATTATATAATTACCGGTAATGTGGAAGATGTCATTCCTAAAATGATTAAGTATTATAAAAAGAATACAAAATAAATTAGGCAATTGATAATTTAGTAATATTTGAAACTAATCGTTTTATTTTACAAGTTATAATCAGTATTTTGCGAATCAAAAAGAAAAAAAATGGCTAACTTTTATACCGATAATTCAGGATTGAAATTTCAGCTTTCACATCCATTAATGAAAAAAATTGTGACTCTAAAAGAGAACAATTTTGCTGATAAGGATAAGTTCGATTATGCCTCGCGCGATTTTGAAGACACCATAGATAATTACGATAAAGTAATGGAAATTATTGGTGAAATCTCTGGCGAAGTTATCGCTCCCAATGCAGAAGGCGTTGACCATGATGCACCATCTGTAGAAAATAGTCGGATTATCTATGCCAAAGGAACTCAAGAAAACCACGAAGCTTTAACAAAAGCAGGGGTGTATGGTATTTCTTTGCCACGCGAGTACGGTGGATTAAACTTTTGCATGGTTCCTTATTTAATGTCTGCCGAAATTGTTTGTCGTGCTGATGCCGGTTTTGGAAACATCTGGGGATTACAAGATTGTGCCGAAACTATTCACGAATTTGCATCCGAGGAAATTAAAAATGATTTTTTACCTCGTGTTAATAAAGGAGCTACTTGCTCGATGGATTTAACCGAGCCTGATGCTGGTTCTGACTTACAGGCAGTAATGTTAAAAGCTACCTACAACGATAAAGATGGTTGGTGGTATTTGAATGGTGTAAAACGATTTATTACCAATGGAGATGCCGAAATTAAATTGGTGTTGGCTCGCTCCGAAGAAGGCACTACAGACGGTCGTGGTTTATCTTATTTTGTGGTAGATAACCCGAAAGATGATTCATTAAAAGTGCGTCGTATTGAGAATAAATTAGGGATTAAAGGGTCTCCTACAGCAGAATTGGTGTTTACTAACGTAAAAGGAAAACTTGTTGGCGACCGTCGTTTGGGCTTGATAAAATATGTAATGTCGTTGATGAATGGTGCTCGTTTAGGTATTGGGGCACAGTCTGTGGGTATTTCTGAGGCTGCTTACCGTGAAGCGTTGGCGTATGCTAAAGATCGTCGTCAGTTTGGAAAAGCCATTATTGAGTTTCCTGCAGTTTATGAGATGATTACGCTTATTAAAGCTAAATTAGATGCATCGAGAGCGTTGTTATACGAAACCACTCGTTTTGTTGATGTGTATAAAGCTTACGATATTGTAGCTGAGAAAAGAGCGTTGGAGAAAGAGGAAAAAGATGATCAAAAAAAATACTTGCGTTTGGCTGATGCGTTTACACCGCTCTTAAAAATGATGTCGAGCGAATATGCCAATCAAAATACATACGATTGTATTCAAGTGCATGGAGGGTCTGGTTATATGAAAGATTATACTTGCGAGCGCTTGTACCGTGATGCTCGTATTACTTCTATTTACGAAGGAACTTCTCAATTACAAGTGGTTGCTGCTATACGACATGTCACTACTGGTTCGTATTTATCTACCGCTCGTCAATATTTAGCCGAAAAAGTTGCCCCAGAATTAGATGGTTTGCGACTTCGTTTATCAAAAATGGCTGATGTTTATGAAAAGGCTGTTGCTAAAGTGGTAGAAGCTAAAGATAATGAATATATTGATTTCCAAGCCCGTAGAATGGTAGAAATGGCCGGACATATTTTAATGGGTTGTTTATTGATTTCTGACGGAACCAGAGATGCACAATTTGCAAAATCTGCTGAGGTGTATGTAAATTACGGAGAAGCAGAGGTAAACAAGTTGGCAGCCTTTATTATGAGTTTTGATATTGAAAATATGGGATTATACAAACAAGCATAATTCTAAAAAAAATACTTTTTATAAACGCTTGCAATATTTTTTGCAAGCGTTTATTTTTTATGTATTGTCATTTTCTTCTGCATTAGCTTAAACAGATTGTAACTAGGCTGTTTATATGTAAAAAAATATTATTTTTGCATAAATAGTTTAATATAGATTTTTTTTTATGCTCATGAATACACCGAATCTAAACAAGGAAATTATCCCAGAATTAATGGAGAGACATCAAGTTTCTGACGAAGCTGTAATGCAAGCAGATACTGCTGCAATGCAAGAAGATGCGAATGTTAGTAATGATGATGAAGGTTTTTCGAAAGAAGTTTTGGTTGTGAAGCTAAAAGAGCTTCTGCAAAAAGAGGATGAGCATGACTTAAAAGCACAAGTGGAAAGCTTAAAGCGATTATATTATAAAAATCCAGCAGAAAGCAGACATATTGATGAAGTGCAGGATGCTTCTTTTGATGCTTCAATAGTTGCTCTTGATATTGAGTTTAAAGCCTTGTTGAGTGCATACAAAGAGAAAAAAGCAAAACAATTGGCCGAACTGGAGCGGTTGAGAGCAAAGAATCTCGAGAAACGAAAAGCGATACTCGACCAAATTAATGCTTTTTTAGCGCATCCAGAATCTGTTCATGAGCATGTTACTGAGTTTAAAAAACTACAACAGGCATGGAGAGAAGTAGGTGAGGTTAGTGCTGCTGCATATGGTCCGTTGTTTAAGTCATATGCCTTGAGTGTGGAGAATTTTTACGATTTGCTAAAGATGAACATTGAGTTGCGTGATTACGATTTTAAGAAAAACCTCGAATTAAAAACAGCATTTTGTGAGGCAGCGGAAAAATTGGCCGATGCCACAGATGTGCTTAATGCTTTTAGGAGTTTACAGCAAATGCATCGCGAGTGGTCAGATATTGGTCCCGTAGAAAAAGACTTGCGCGAAAGTTTGTGGTTGCGTTTTAAAGAAGCATCGGCTGTGATAAATAAAAAATATCAGGCATTTTTTGAGACTCAGAAAGCACAAGAGCAAGAAAATTTGGAGCAAAAAGCACAAATTTGCGCAAGCATTGAATCATTCGATTGCGATTTGCTTAAATCGTTTAAGGATTGGGAAGATAAAACCGAAGCACTAATTTCATTGCAAAAAGAATGGAAAACCATTGGTTTTGCTCCTCGCAAAAACAATGTAAAAGTATACGAAAGGTATCGTGCTGCCTGTGATGATTTTTTTACCAAGAAAAATGCTTTTTACAAAACAATAAAAGAATCTTTACAAGAAAACTACGAAAAGAAAAAGGCTTTGGTAGAAAAGGCTGAAGCGTTAAAAGAGAGTACTGAATGGAAAGAAACCACCATGCAGTTGATTGATATTCAAAAGGAATGGAAAGCCATTGGTTCTGTGCCACGCAAGCAATCGGATTATATTTGGAAACGGTTTATTGCTGCATGTGATTATTTCTTTGAGCAAAAAGAAAAATCTGGCGCTTCACAAAAAACAGAGGAACAAGAAAATCTTTCAAAGAAACAAGCCTTAATCAACGAAATTTCGGCTTTTAAACGGAGCGACGACCTATCTGATTCGGTAGCTGCTTTGAAAGCCTTGGTTAATAAGTGGAATGATATCGGACATGTGCCGTTTAAAGAAAAAGATGTTGTGTATAAAGCGTTTAGGGCTGTTTGCGACAAACAATTTGATGCTTTGAATGTAGATGCCCATAAGCGACATATCGATACATTTACAGTAAGTTTAGATTCGGTTAGAGGGAAAGATAAAAATATGCTTTTTCGCGAAAGAGACCACTTGTTAAAACAATTTGAACGCTTAAAAAGTGAACTGTTAACTTGCGAAAATAATATCGGATTTTTTAACCCGAACAGCAAAAAGCCTAATCCAATGATTGAGATGATGCAACAAAAAATTGATAAACTGAAAAAAGAAAAAGATTTGTTGCTCGAAAAAATTCAGTTAATAGAAGCCCAACTAGCTTGATACCGATTTTCACCTATCTGCCTGTATAATACTAATATGGATTAGTTACATGCATTTGTCTCTATTCAATTTAATAGAGAGTTTGCAATTTTTTTTTGTGCTTCTTCTTTTGTTACAGTCATCTTTATTTATGCAAGAAAAAATTCAAATACAAGTATCGCCAGAACAGGCTGCCGTTTATGCTCAGTTAATAACTGCCATAGCTGATTTTATGCACTTAAATGAAGCGCAAATAATGGGGGTGCAGATACTGAAAAAGAGTATAGATGCTCGGGGAAGATTGCCTCGAGTAAATTTGTCACTGCTTGTTTTTGTGGATGAAATACCAACATCAACAATTGCCTATGATTTTCAGTTTCAAGAGGTGGTAACAAGAGAACGGGTTATTGTTGTTGGATCTGGTCCTGCAGGATTATTTGCTGCCTTGCGTTTGATTGAACTGGGTTTTTGTCCGCTAATACTAGAGCGAGGTAAAGACATAAGTGAACGAAAAAAGGACATTGCATCGCTTTGTAGGAATGAAAAGTTGGTAGTCGATTCAAATTACTGTTTTGGTGAAGGTGGTGCCGGCACTTTCTCTGACGGAAAACTATATACCCGTTCCAAGAAGAAAGGTCATATTCAGCGTGTTTTTGAGCTTTTTCATTATCATGGGGCACAAGATGAGGTTTTGTACGAAACCCATCCTCATATTGGAACAGACAAGTTGCCGTTGGTGATTAAAAACATGCGGAATACTATCTTGCACTATGGAGGGCAAGTGTTTTTCGAAAAGAAAGTAACTGATTTATTAATCGAAGATAAAAAAATAAAAGGGGTTGTTTGTCAGGATGGGAGTAGCTATCTTTCGTCTGTGGTGGTACTGGCAACAGGTCATTCAGCACGCGACATTTACGAGTTGCTACACCAAAAAAACATCGCACTCGAAGCCAAAGGTTTTGCAATGGGTGTCCGTGTGGAGCATCCGCAGACATTAATTGATGATATTCAATATAAGGGTAATAAAACAGCATATTTGCCTGCAGCTTCGTATAATTTGGTTGAGCAGGTAGAGGGTAGGGGTGTGTATTCATTTTGTATGTGTCCAGGTGGGCATATAGTTCCGGCCTCTACAGACGAAAATGAAATAGTGGTGAATGGTATGTCTTCGTCTAATCGAAATTCTCCCTATGCTAACTCAGGTATTGTAGTTGAGGTGCGTCCGGAAGATTTGCCTGAGTGGTCGGGATATGGTGTGATGGCGGGTCTCCGCTTTCAACAGCATGTGGAGCAATTGGCTTTTCGCAATGGGTTAAAGGGGCAGATTGCGCCTGCACAACGATTGGTTGATTTTGTGAAAGGACGTCTGTCTTATGATTTGCCCGATTGTTCGTATTTGCCAGGTGTTGTTGCCTCACCGGTGCATTTCTGGTTGCCCGAAATTATTGCCACAAGGTTGCAAGAAGGATGTAAAAAATTTGATAAGAATATGCGGGGTTTCTTAACCAACGAGGCTATTGTTGTTGGGGTAGAAAGTAGGTCATCATCGCCATTGCGTATTCCTCGAGATAAAGATACGATGCAGCATATAGAAATTGAAGGCTTGTATCCTTGTGGTGAGGGCGCAGGGTATGCCGGTGGAATCACTTCTTCGGCGATAGACGGGATGAATTGTGCGGAGAAAATCTATCAATTAGCCAATACTCTAATATCTAAATAACTATCTTTGTGATATTAATTTTGAATTATTGATTATGAACTTATTTGATCAAATTAGCGAAGACATCAAAAAAGCGATGTTGGCAAAAGAAAAAGTAAAGTTAGAGGCTTTGCGTGGCGTGAAAAAGGAGTTTCTTGAAGCTAAAACTGCCAAAGGTAGCGATGGTAGTTTAAGTGAAGAAATTGCTGTAAAGATTTTACAAAAGATGATTAAACAACGGAAAGACTCAGCGCAAATTTTTCAGGAGCAGAACCGCCCCGAATTGGCCGAGAATGAATTATCTGAAGTGCTTGTTATCGAGGCTTATTTGCCTGCTCAGATGAGCGATGCCGAGTTGACTGCTGCCGTAACTGCAATAATAACAAGTGTTGGAGCTGCCGGACAGCAAGATATGGGTAAAGTAATGGGAGTTGCCAGCAAGCAATTAGCAGGGAAGGCAGAAGGCCGATTGATTTCAGAAAAGGTAAAAACTTTGTTAGCAAAGTAACCAAAGAATAGGTGACAATATTTTATGTAAAAAAGATTGTTTTACCATTCTTTATCATTGTAATTTTTCACTGTTTTAGACTACCATTTGCGTAATATGCGAGTCTCAATGGTGTAATCTTCTACCTGTAAAACTCCAGTAGGAGGATAAAAATCGCCTGTTTCAAGGGTTTCTTCCGGGTTGTCAGACAGTTCTTTTTTCTTACTTACCGTAGCTGTAAAGCTGTATGGGTGAATTATTTTGTTGTTTTTACTTTTAGCCCCAAATTGCGTTACTCTAAAATCGTAGGCCGTTGAACCATAAATATAGCGATACACAAATTCGTAGGTAGAGTAATCGGCCCATGCCGCATTTTTGTTTCCGTCGTAGTTTTTCATTATCTCATAGCCCTGTGTTGGGGTGCCCATCTGATCCAATACCTGTTGTTGTAAGTATTTTACGATGTTTATATCTTCCATGTCGTCTACACTTATTTTAATAAGTCGTTTTGTGTCGTCTAAAAAACTCAGCACCATAATGGTATTTTGTTTTTCTCTGACACGAATATCTTCCCCTTGTTCGTAATATTGCATGTCTGTAATAATCTTTTCTCCTTTACTGTTAATGCATTCACTTACTTCTTCAATCTCAATCGATGTGTTAAGGGTAAAACATTTATAGGTAAATTTTTTGCTGGTAGTTTCCGGGGTGTTATCGTTTGCAATAACTTCGCCTTTCTTTTCTTTGGAAACAGGACTGTCAGCTTGTGTGTTGTCTTTTTTGAAAAGCCCGTCAAGTAGTTGTCCGTTGGCATAGCTAAAAGAAAATGCCATGCTAATTGCTAAAAAGAATTTTATAGAGTGTTTCATAGTAACTGAAAATTTCTAATGTTGGTTTCTAAACAAAAATACATTTATTTTTTTAAAAAAGGATAATTCGATTTTTATTAGTTATGAACAGTTTTTTGCATTATCTTCTTGTTTTGTGCTTTCTACAGGCTGTTTTTGTTTGCTAATTATTAGCTTCTATTTTGTATCTTTGTGCCCTAAAAATTAGTGTATGAGTATTGAGATAAAGATAAGTGAAATAGTTGCCAATGCTATTGATAAGCTATATGGTAACACTATTTCTATTGAACAAGTTCAATTGCAAAAAACAAAAAAAGAATTTGTTGGAGATATTACTGTGGTTATTTTTCCTTTTGTTAAGGCTTCCCGTAAATCGCCCGAGCAAACAGGCCAAGAGATAGGTGCTTATTTACAAGAACATGAACCAATTATTGAAAATTTTAATGTGATTAAAGGGTTTTTAAATGTTACGGTAAATGCTGCTTACTGGTTGCAGTTGTTGAGTGATATGTATGCTGATGCCTCTTTTGGTGAGTTAGAGGCCACCGAAAAATCGCCTTTAGTGATGATTGAATATTCTTCGCCAAATACCAATAAACCATTGCATTTAGGTCATATCCGAAATAATTTATTGGGCTTTAGTTTAGGGGAGATATTAAAAGCTAACGGAAATAAAGTAGTGAAAACCAATATCGTAAATGACAGGGGAATTCATATCTGTAAATCGATGTTGGCTTGGCAGAAATTTGGTGAGGGAGAAACTCCTGAAAGTTCCGGTTTAAAGGGTGATCATTTGGTGGGTAAATACTATGTTATTTTTGACCAACAATACAAACAGCAAATGGCTCTGTTGGTAGCTAAGGGAATGTTGGAAGATGATGCCAAAAAACAAGCACCTTTGATGCTAGAGGCTCAAGAGATGCTTCGCCAGTGGGAAGCAGGAGATGTTAAAGTGCAAGCGCTTTGGAAAAAGATGAATGAGTGGGTGTATGCCGGTTTTGATGTTACCTATAAGAAATTAGGGGTCGATTTTGATTGTATTTATTACGAGTCGGAGACTTATTTGCTAGGTAAAGAAAAGGTAATGGAGGGCTTGTCAAACAACGTATTGTACCAACGACCTGATGGTTCTGTTTGGATAGATTTAACTTCCGAAGGATTGGATGAAAAACTATTGCTTCGTGCTGATGGAACTTCGGTATATATGACACAGGATATTGGTACGGCAAAAATTCGTTACGACAATTACCCTATAGATAAGATGGTTTATGTAGTTGGAAATGAGCAGAATTATCATTTTCAGGTGCTTTCTATTGTGTTGGATAAGTTAGGCTTTTCTTGGGGAAAAGACTTGGTGCATTTTTCATACGGTATGGTAGAGTTGCCCGAGGGAAAAATGAAAAGTAGAGAAGGAACGGTGGTTGATGCCGACGATCTGGTGGCTGACATGATAGCTACTGCTAAAGAAACATCGCAGGAACTTGGGAAATTGGACGGATGTACACCAGAAGAAGCAGATAATATTGCCCGTATGGTTGGGTTAGGAGCTTTAAAATACTTTATTTTAAAGGTGGATCCACGCAAAAACATGACCTTTAACCCCAAGGAATCAATCGATTTTAATGGTAATACAGGTCCTTTTATTCAATATACTCATGCGCGAATAAAATCGGTATTGCGAAAAGCGCAAGAACAAGGCATTTCAATCCCCGAAATGATAGAAAGTAGTTTATCATTGAATGATAAAGAAAAAAACCTTATCCAGTTGTTGGCCGATTACCCTGCTGTTGTTCAACAGGCTGCCCTAGAATATAGTCCCTCTGTTATTGCCAATTATATATATGAGTTGGTAAAAGAATACAACCAATTTTACCACGATTATTCAATTTTGAAAGAAGAAAATATGGCCATACGAGCCATTCGTTTAATGATTTCGTGGCAAGTGGCAGCGGTTATTAGAAAAGGCTTTGGCTTGTTGGGTATTGAAGTGCCTGAGAGAATGTAGTTATATATATTTCAACAAAAAACACATTTAATTTCACACTTTAATTTATAATTAGTATATATTGGTGTGTTTTATAGTAAGTTAGTTTTTGTAATGAAATGCTCTTTTATTGAAAAAGGTTCAAGATTGCTTAATTTATATAGAAAAATGCCAAGAAATTTTTTATCTTGGCATTCTTTTTTTGAGTTAGTTATGGGCATTAAAACATAATGTACAAAGTGAAAATTATAAATAGCTGATAAATAGGTTAATAGTTGATAACTTCAAAAAACACTTTGTACAACTTCGTTAAATCAGGTTATATTTATGTTATATTTCTGGCTTGAAAAGTTTAATTACTTATAGAAAGCTTTAATTTGAGCGTTTAAACAGTTAAATATCGGGCAAATATTTAGCCTTTCTTATCATTGTATCTAACTTATGTACATTCTCTATGTACCTGAAAATCAAATCTTCATTCCCTTTTGGATGGCGTGATAGACTCTCCAATTCCCTTGCTTAATTAGAGCGTATTTTAGCGTACTGAACGGCAGGAATCTCCTTAACCCACTTAACTATACTTTGCTCTGATATATTGATTATATCGGCTATCTCTTTTTGTGTGTATTTTCCTGAAAAATAAAGCTTTACAAACTCCTTTCTTTTATTAATAAGTTCAATATTTTTCATACATAATCTTTTGCTTATTTGAGTATGCTTTTTTTTATTTCAAAACAAAAAGTACACGAGTTAGGGCAGAGTTAGGGCGAATAGTAGGGCAAAAACAGCACGATACGATAGGGTTTAACAAACATAAAAGCATTAAATCAAGTTAAAATATAGTTAACGACAACCCTTTAAGTGTTAATTATATATATGTATAAAACAGCAAAACAACAGCTAATTTATTTGTAATTAGCGTTTTATGTGTTTTCAGCCTAAAAAGAGTGTATTATTCTAAACGAATTACTCCAATTACCAATGCAATTGAATTTATTTGCGATTTATGCAGCTCAAACGGTTCGTATTTTTCATTGTCGCTACATATAAGTATATGATCAGGATCAGCAGTTTTCTTTACACGCTTAATTAAAGCTCCTTGAACTGTATCTAGCACATATACTTTGTTCCATTGAAAAAACAAATCTGTTAAGGGTAATTTTTTACAGGCAACAATGTCACCGCTATTATATTTTGGATACATACTGCTTCCTTTAACTGTAATTAAAAACTCAGCTTCTTTAAATGCCGGCACCACATAGCGTTCGCATTCATGCTCCAAAACTTGCATTTCTCCTTTCATATAACCTGCCATTGCATCAACAGGTATCAAGGGTATGCTTTTGTTTTTTGGCTTACTCTCCTTATCTATATATGCTTTAGATGAAGTAATCCATTTCCCATCTTCTACCTCCTTGTCTTGTTCAATAATTTCTTTGTCAGTCATTAAAGAAGGAATATCTCTGTAGAAAAAATAAAGATTTTTCTTTATTGCTATAGCTATCCTTTCTACAACACCAGTTTTAATATCCTGAGCACCTAACATAGAATTAAGGTTCTGAGGCGTCTCTCCCATTAGTTCTGCAACTTCTTTTAGGGTATATCCATTGTTTTGTAAGATTTTTTTAATCTCTATTCCTTTCATAATCAATAGTTTGTTGTGAAATATAAAGAATAACCCTTATTTTATAAAGATTTATTTTGATAATAAAGAATACTCTTTATATATTTGTACTTTCTTTTATTATTAAAAACGCAATAAAGTAACAAAAAATAATCCGTATGGCAAATAAAATTTTGATTGAGAATGGAGAGGGAAAAAAAATCAAAAAGCTACTTAATACAACTTACCCTACAATACAAGTAGCTCTTGAAGGAAAAGTAACTACAGCACTTCATGCAAAAATAAGAAAGCTGGCTTTGGATAGAGGCGGTGTTGAGGTAGTTAAGGCAGCTCCTGAACGAGTTTATCAACTAATAGACGACACATTAACCATAACCGTAAACGACTGGATAAAAGCAGGCCTTACTGAAAATCAACTGTGGAAGGATAGCAAAGCAAATTTACTCTCCATTTTCCGTCGTGGAATAAACGGCAATACGCTGATAGATGTGAAAAGCATTAAGCGACCCGAGCGATTACGAGTTATTGAGTCTGCTTATGGTAGAATTTAAAAAGGCAATGATAGAAATTATAAGCTACTACCTAATAATGGCATTTTTTGCAATAGCATGCGGAATAGCATGCTATCTATTGACAAAAGACTTAAGATAACAACACTCTTTTTATGTATCAACTCACTAGTGTCCGGTTATAAATCAAAGATAGTCAATTGATTATAATCACACATAGCTTTTGTTTTGTAATCTTGTTTTGTAAATAGTTCATTTATAGGAGTTTTCTCAAACACAGACAGGCTAAAAGTCTGTAATAAAGTGTAGAGATT
>CAMDGD010000035.1 GCA_945897785.1 Paludibacter jiangxiensis | reverse complement strand
CGTTCATCTCTTTTATCCTTACATGACTAACTCACTTGTTAGCCTTTTCTGTTTTCGCTTCGCACACAGAAATTGCTCTCTATGCACTAAAACAGTTGTTTGAAGCCAGCCCCTGTAGGCAGACTTCGGTGGGTCGGTTTCACCATCTTATTGGCAGTTACGAAATGATTAATCATTTCTCACAGCACACCCATGCTTAGCGGAGATATTTTACCCAAACCTGAATGATAACACTTAGAATGGTAAGCGTCAAGAGCGACAATCAAATCTCTCAAACTTTCACGGTTACACAATTGCCCAAACATTAAAGCAAGCAATTGATTCAAACAAATAAAATGTTTGATGTAACGATTTGCTTGATACTTATTAACTTATGAGTCGAAACTTATCTACATTCAGAAATGAAATTAATTGAGCAAATACATATTTATCTTTATTCATTGCAACCGTATATTTAAGGCGGCAAAGATAGAAATTGAAATCGTTGCGCTCCAAAAGGCTTTTTAGCTAACTAAATTTCAAATATTTCAAAGAACTTTTTTAGATTTTAATAGGACAGTAATGAAAATGTCTCTTAATTTTATATCTTTACCAGTCCACTTTTGTTTGACGATCTACATATAGTTATCTCATAATCTTACCTCGAAATTCATATGAAAAAATACACTTTGAGACATAAGCTAATATCCTTTTTAAGAGATATCGATATCAAAGGAGTACGCATAATAGCCTATTATTTACCCAAACTAATAATTCCAAAACCGACTAAAGCGCTTTTAATAGAAACCTTATATGGTTTTAACATATACATTGACCCTGTAATCGACAATGGAGTAGAAAAAAGCATTTATTATACAGGAACTTACGAAAAAGGTACATTGGATATCATCCAATCTATGTTACAAAAAGGGGATGTATTTGTTGATGTAGGCGCTAACATTGGCCTAATGTCAATACTTGCTGCAAAATCTGTTGGTGATACGGGCAAAGTAATCTCATTTGAACCGAACCCTAAAACCCGAGATGTTTTAGAGCAAAATATCGCCGTTAACACTATTTCGAATATCCAAGTTTCGAAATTTGCTATTGGAAATAAAATTGAAGAAACAAAGATTTACGATCGTTGGGATTCAAACAGAGGAAGTGCGTCTTTGATTAAACCAGATTATGAAACAGACAGCTATACTATTAATACAATTACTCTCAACGATTTTTTTAAAACTAATAAAACAAAGATTCGTATGATTAAATTAGATATTGAAGGATACGAATTAGAAGCACTAAAAGGGGCAAAAGAAATTCTCGAAACACAAACTCCAATGCTTATTGTTGAATGTTCTAATATGAGAGAAAATTATGAACAAAGTAGCAATTTGATGATATATAGTTTTCTAAAAAGCATTAATAAATACCGATTCTATAAACTCTCTGGAAGCAAAGAGAAAAAATCAAAATTACAAGAGATTTACAGCGAAAAAGACATTCCAGCACATGATAATATATTTTGCTTCTCTGAAAATGATTTTAAGCAAATTCCATCTCTTTTATTACTGTAAACGGATAAAAGTGTAACGCAAAAAATGTCCTCCGCTGTCGCACGAATTGAAAATCAACGAAGTTAATCCCCTGCTCGGCAGCGGTGTGCTGTGAGAAATGATTAATAATTTCTCACAGCACACCTATCCTTTGCAGAGTAGAAATATACATACAAATTGCCCTTAACTTATTGACATTTTTCGTAGAGAGCGCTGTTATTTAACTAATACTTTTACTCTTTGAGTACCAACAGAAACAACATAATATCCTTTCTTCAAAATTGATATTGTTTGAGGAATAGTACTAACAGAAGCTTTTTGAACCACAGACCCTTTTAAATCAAACACAGTTACATTTTGACCTATCTTTCCGCTAAACTGAATAGCGCCTTCTAAACCAATCACTGATGTTTTTTGCCCCTTCCCATCTACAACTGAAGTAACAAAATCTTCCACATCATACAAGAGCAAATCTGCTTCACAAAGATTCGAATCTGTAATTTTAATCGTATCTTTTCCTATAGGCAAACCGTCTCGCTGCTGCTCAGATAAATCATTTACTCAACCAATGCTCCGGATTAAGTAAAGTAGCGTTTTTGTAGAGCATAAAATACAGCTCGGTTTTGTTGTTGTTTTCTTCATCAACATATACTTTTCCAAGGGCTTGCTTGGCGCTCACTTTGTCGCCAATTCTTACATAAGTAGCCGTTAAATTTGCATATACCGAACGATAAATGCCATGTTTTACAATGATGGCGTTATTGTTTCCGGGTATGGCAAATACCTGCGTTACCTCGCCTTCAAAAATAGCTACAGCATCAGTATTTTGTTGGGTTTGAATGTAAACGCCCTTATTGTTTATTTCAATGTTTTTTATTACCGGATGCGGATGAACACCAAATTTACCCGTAATAACCCCTTTAACAGGCCACGGCAAGCGATTTTTATTCTTCTCGAACCCACCGGCTATTAACCCCTCTTCTGAACTTACGGTAGGCGCTGGTGTAGTTTTTTTGCCTTGGGTTTCTGCTTGTGCCTTTCTGCGAGCTTCGTCAGCCTTTCGTTTTTCTTCTGCTTTACGAATTTCTTCTGCAATCAAACGGTCAATTTTATCGTTTAACTCAGTAATTTGTTTTTGTTTCTTTTTTAAATCGGCGTGCAGTTGCTTTTCTTTTTTAGATAAATCAGTGAGCATCTTCTCCTTGTTTTTCTGATCCGATTGCAGGTTTTCGTTTTCTTTAGTAGTTCCTGCCGCAGCTAATTCTTTCTTCTTTTTTGTTTCGGCTAAAAGCGCTACTTTCTGACTTAATTCGGTGGCCACTTTTTGTATCTCCAAGCTTTGCTGTTTACGGTAATCAGAATACTCTTGCACATACCGATAGCGCCTAAAACTTTCGCCAAAACTATTGGAAGATAAAATAAATAGGTACTGATTTAGTTTATTGCTGTTTTGATAGTAATAACTGTGATAGATGAGTGCTGCATATTCTTTTTTAAGGGAATTAAGGCGGCGTTCAAGCAAAGCCTTTTGGGCTTCGAGGGCTTGTAAGTTCTCATCCAGCAAATTGATTTCTGCCGCTAGTGCTTGAATCAAAGTTTCCCTTTCTTTGATTTGTTTTTTTAATAAGTTGAGGTTCGAAACCGTAGTGTTCTTATTTTTTTTGGTTTCATTCAACAATTTATTGGTAAGTTCAATTTCTTGTTTTGCTTTTTTCTGCCTCGCTTTTAATTCTTTTATGCTTTGAGCAGAAACAAAGAATCCGGATAAACAAAATAAAAATAAAAGAAGGTAACGCATACGCTATTAAGGAATTAATTGTTCAAAGGTATCAACTTGTACGAAGTTTGCCAAGTTTGTTGGGTTAATTTTTATACTTGTATTAAAAACTGCCGTTTGCACGGTAATCGTTGCTATATTTTGAGCCGGGCCTTGCTGCACCTCAAAATTGTATTTTGTTGGAAAGCGCAACGAGTCGAAAACCCTAAATTCAGCATACCTACAACTTAGTATAGCTAAAGGCATAGTAATAGAAGTATAGTTAATCGTTTTATCTAAGCCAACAATAAACTCATTGGCCAACAAGGAGTTTTTACTTCGAAGCAAATAACCATCGGGGAAAGCCGACTGACTAAAGCGAAGCAGTAAGGAATCGAACTGTTGATGCTGTTCTCCGGTAACAAAAAGCTCGTTTAACAACAGCGCTTGAATACTCTGGTAATCAATAGCTATGCGGTATTTAGTTCGAATAGAGTCGTATCGGCTGCTAAAAAATTTACCATTCATTCTATCTACAACTTGAATGCTGTCGGGAAATAAATTGATTCGTGCCACCTCAATACCCAACATTGGCTGAACCGCAACTTGAATGATACTGTCGCGAATAATTTTCAGGGATGCAGTAAAATTATAGGCTTTACCTTGCGTTGCCAAGCTAATGCTAATTTTGCTAAAATTGGCCGTTTTAATGCTTGGAGACTGTAAGCTAATTAACTCAGCTTGTTCCGTTTTTACACCCTTAGTATTCGATATCAGCCCTTGGTTGGTTTTACAGGAGTTACCAATTAATGCCAACACAAACAACACAACAATACTGCAATAGTTATTTCTCTGCATACGGCTTTTCGGGTATGTAATTTTTGGTATCTATCTTTTGCTGTAATATTTTCGATTCATTGCCTTTTTCTTTGGCTTTTTGCCACCAGCCTATGGCATCCTCTTTATCTCCGGAAAAAAACAATATATCGCCATAATGCTCTATTACTACAGGATTATTCTCTCCCCCTTTATCCATAGCTTGCTGAATATACATAAATGCCAGCGTCATATTGCCTTGTTTAAAAAATATCCAAGCATACGTATCTAAAAACGAAATATTATCAGGATATGCCTGAATAGTTTTGGCACTCATCACTTCTGCTCGGCTTAGATCAATATTTGCCATAGAAAGATAATACGCATAATTATTTAACAAGGTTGGGTTGTTTGGGTTAAGTTTATATGCTTCTTCGTAATAATAAAAAGCAGAATCTAGCGCCTGATCGCTGGCATAAATATCGGCAATGTACATATAAAACTCTGCCTTATTGATGCTTTCATTATTAGCGGTATAGAAAATACCCTGTTTAAAAGATGCTAAGGCTTCTGCATTTTTGTTTTGCAATTGCAAAGAGATGCCTTTAAACAAATACAATCCGGGTTCTTCGGGCAAATGAACTAACCCTTGGCTGGCAATTCGCTGAATAGAATCAATGTTATTTTGATCAAAATACACCTTTATGAGTTCTAACCAACCGTCTTTATTTTTAGGGTTAATAGCTAACATCGCATTAAGTTGAGGTACAGCCTCTTGATATCTTTTTTGCATCAACAAAAATGACGCATAATAAGTATGCAATATTTCGTTATCGGGATGTATTTGAATAAGCAACTTAAAATACAACTCTGCTGTTTCTATGCTTTGGTTCTCCACAGACATAAACTGGGTAAGCATGCCAATTTTATCATCCACAGCAATAGCCCTATTTTCAAACGCTTTTCTATATAATTCGTCGGCTTTTACAGTATCTTTTTGGGTTTTATAAAAATTATACAAAGATACCAACAGCAAGCCATTATTGGGATCCATTGCTTCAACCTTCTTGTACTCTTTCAGGGCTTTTTGGGGTTGCTTTTGATCCATCAAATAAATATCGCCTCGCATCAAACGGTAACGGTATTCGAAAGGGTATTTTTCTATTAATCGATCAAATTCAGCATAGGCTTTTTTCTCATCGCCTAACTCCATATAAAGGCGGTATTTTTCGAACGAAAGCGCTTCGTTTATACCGTTCTTCTTTTCCACCTCATTCAGTGCTTTTATGCTTTCTTTAGGTTGATTGGTTTGCTTGTATAGCGAAGCTAACATGTAATCAACATTCTCTCCTTCGGGATGATTTTTGGCTATGTCCTTATAAATGAGAATGGCATTTTTATAATCATTGTTTTTTATGCACAGCTCAGCCAAGCCCATTTTGTAGAAAACATTCGACCCATCGTATTTTGATGCCAACGACATAAATTTTAATGCATGCTGAATATCTTGTATGTTGGTATAAATCATAGCAAACTCATACAAAACAGCAGCATTTTGTGGATTGATATAATAGCATTTGGTAAGTAAGTCGATGGCGGCATCCAGCTGCCCCATTTGCCGTTGACTTATCGCCTCGTAAAAGTAGTAATTAAGCTTTTGCGCGTCTTGTGGGGTAATGCTAACTTTAGTACTAGCTTTATCGGCAACTTTTTTTGCAGCTAAGGGCATGAGCAGCACAAATAGAAAAAAAATGCCGTAGAATATCCGTGAAGTATTATTCATTTGAGTTTTATTTTTTTCCGGTATGGCCAAAGCCTCCGGCTCCTCTTTCGCTATCTTCCAAAGTATCAACGGCTTGCCAGTTTACTTGAGCATGTTGAGCAATTACCATTTGGCAAATTCGTTCGCCATCGGCAACCTCAAAGGCATCAGCTGAGAGGTTTATTAAAATTACACCTATTTCGCCACGGTAATCAGCGTCGATGGTTCCCGGTGTGTTTAAAACGGTAATCCCCTTTTTTAATGCTAATCCACTTCGGGGACGAATTTGTGCTTCAAAACCTTCGGGCAGCTCAATAAATATGCCTGTGGGTATTAGTTTTCGCTCTAATGGTTTAAGCAATACAGGCTCGCTTAAGTTTGCCCGTAAGTCAAGCCCCGCCGAATATTTTGTAGCGTATTCAGGCAAAGGATGTTTCGATTTATTTACAATTTTTAGCTGTATCATACGATTAATAGTTTTTTATAAAAGGCGAAAATAATCATTTTTCGGCTAGGGTTAAACATCAAGGGATGAATAATTTATAAATTGCTTGATTTTTAGTGTTTTTTCTGTAAAAAGAGAACTGATTCTCAAGGATTCAATGATAAATGAAAAAGGGGTTGTTTTAGAGTCAAGAGCCAAGAACCAAGAGTCAAGACAAAAGAACAAAGAATAAAGATAAAAGACGGGGGTTGCGTTTAATTAGCTTCGCTGAATATTATTTCGTGTTAATTCGTGTAATTCGTGGACAAACATTTCTTGATTTTTAGACTTTTGACATCTAAAGAAATAGCAAATCAACCGCATTGTTGCTCTTGCGTAAATTTTGTATCTTTGTGGCTTTCAAATTCATTAAATATGTCAACACAAGCTGTTATTGTATGTCGGGATTTTCTTTCCGAACTCCAAAAATCAATTGGCAATCATACTGCCGAAAGTATTTTTATTCTTACCGATGAAAATACCTATACCCTCTGCTTGCCGCTTTTAAAACAAAATAACACTCTTGCGAATAGTCCTGTTTTTAGCATAAGAGCAGGCGATTCGCACAAAAACATTGAGGCGCTTGCTTCAGTATGGCAATTTTTATCCGACAATGGTGCCACCCGAAAATCTTTAGTTATTACTCTTGGGGGTGGTATGGTAACCGACTTAGGTGGATTTGCTGCCTCTACATTTAAACGGGGTGTTCGTTACATTAACATTCCCACCACCTTACTAGGGGCAGTTGATGCGGCTGTTGGGGGAAAAACAGGCATTAATTTTAACGGACTGAAAAACGAAGTCGGGGTAATAAATCCGGCAGATACCGTGTTAATAGAGACTTCTTTTTTTGCTTCCTTAGATCATCAAAACTTGGTGTCGGGGTATGCGGAAATACTTAAACATGCGCTAATTGACTCTGACAGTGAGTGGGAAAAAGTAAGTGCTTTTAACCTACAGCAATTCGATTTAGACAACTTACGACCTATAGTTGAAAGTTCTATCGCAATAAAAGAAAAAATTGTAGCCCTCGACCCTTACGAAAAAAATATCCGCAAAGCGTTAAATTTTGGACATACCGTGGGACATGCCTTTGAGAGTATTTCGTACGAAAAAGAGCAAGCTGTATTGCATGGCTACGCAGTTGCTTGGGGCATGATTTGCGAATTGTATTTATCGCACAAACTCTTAGGTTTTCCTAAAGCCATTTTACTACAAGCGGTACGAATTATTAAAGAGTCATACGGTTCTTTTGTAATATCGTGTAACGACTACGAGCGGTTGTACGAATTAATGACGCACGACAAAAAGAACGATAACAAAGAAATAAACTTCACTTTATTAGGGGGTATTGGAGATATTCGAACCAACCAAAATACCAGCCAAAAAGAAATCTTCGAAGCATTGGATTTTTATTGTGATAGCGTAGGACTATAAAAATGCAAAACAGCAAAATACTCGAACAATCAAAACACTAGACTAATAATGTTTGTTTTTCATCCCTGCCTGATATATTACTATTGCAAAGATTACATCAAAAAGTCATTTTTTTATGAGAGAATTATCTTTTTTGATAGATAAGAAGCATAGGTACACTACCCTTGGCTTTTGCAGTCGGTTCTAATATTAATCTGTCTAGAGCTAAAAACTACAGTAATATTTGTTGTATGTGAAATGCTTGCAGTATATTATTTATCCATTATTGATGAAATAAAACAAACTAACCCCAAAATACCACATAACAACAATTAGTTTGTGCTACAACATTAAAAAAAACACAATACGGCAATTTCATCTTAGGCTTAAAAATGAACCTACTTTTTTAACATACATATATTTACTGGTATATTATTTCAAAAAAAAAGCGAATAGCTTAGTTATATTTACCGTTTTCTTATCTTTGTGTTTTTTAAATAATTTAGTTAAACGCTTTTATACGCTGACTAGCAAAAACTAGTATCACAAATGAAAATTGCATTGATTGGTTATGGAAAGATGGGAAAAACCATCGAAAAAATTGCCCTAGAGAGAGGACATGAAATAGTCTCCACTATTGATATCGACAATATTGCCGATTTCGATTCTCCTGCATTCAAATCGGCCGATGTAGCCATAGAATTTACCCAACCGGCTTGTGCTGCCGACAACATACGCAGTTGTTTTAAGGCTAAAGTTCCTGTAGTATGCGGCACTACAGGATGGTCTAATCAGCTTGATGCCATAATAACCGAGATGAAACAAACAGACGGCACCTTGTTTTGGTCATCGAATTTTAGCTTGGGTGTGAATGTGTTTTTTGCCGTAAATAAATACCTGGCAAAAATCATGGATCGGTTTGAGAACTACAATGTACAAATGACCGAGATTCATCATACAAAAAAACTTGACGCTCCAAGTGGTACTGCAATCACTTTAGCCGAGGGGATTTTAGAAAACTTAACACGAAAAACCAGTTGGTGCAACGAGACAGAAAGTAAGGCCTCGGAGCTTGCCATTAAAGCTATTCGCGAAGGGGAAGTACCCGGAACACACACTATTATTTACGAAAACGAAATTGACAGCATCACTATCACACATGAAGCAAAAAACCGACATGGGTTTGCTTTTGGTTCGGTGGTTGCGGCAGAGTTTACGGCCGGAAAAAAAGGATATTTAGGAATGAAAAACATGTTAGACTTTTTAAACGACTAAAAAAATGCATAGATTAAACGCTCCGCTAGTTCAGTGGATAAAATTAGTAATTGCCGGTAGCCTATATATTCTCTTTGCTTTATGGCTAGGTAATTTATGGATATTAATTGGGCTTCCACTCATTTTCGATTTGTATATTTCAAAATTCATCCCTTGGTCGTGGTGGAAAGAGTGCAAGAACCAAAAAATCCGTAAAATAGTTGAATGGGTTGATGCCATAGTTTTCGCTCTAGTTGCAGTGTATTTTATCAACTTATTTCTGTTTCAGAATTATAAAATCCCAACTGGTTCGTTAGAAAAGACATTACTAATAGGCGATCATTTATTTGTAAGCAAAGTAGCCTACGGTCCGCGCACGCCAAACACGCCCTTTTCTTTTCCGCTGGTGCAACATACCTTCCCTGTAATCAATACCAAATCGTATTTAGAAAACCCTCAATGGGAATCGCGCCGACTAAAAGGCCTTGGCAAAGTAGAACGGAACGATATTGTTGTATTTAACTTTCCTGCCGGCGATACGGTGGTATTAGGAAAACAGGCCGAAGATTACGAAAGTGTTTTTTTTGAAGCCGGATTAACGCAACTGAAAAACAAAGGAATAGCGATTGAAAAACTTAAAGCCGAAGGTGTCGATTTACGAAAGGTTTGCCTTCAAATAGGCCGAAATGTGGTTATTGAAAATAAAGATGTTTACGGCGAATTGGTATATCGTCCGGTAGATAGAAGGGAAAATTATGTAAAACGATGCGTTGGCTTACCCGGCGATAGGTTGCAGCTGATAGAAAGAGAATTGTATATCAACGGACAAAAACAAAATCGCCCCGAAGGGATTCAACATTACTGTAAAGTAACTGCTTCACAAAGCTTAAGCGAAGACCTATTCGATAGGTTAGATGTAACCAAAGAAAACGCTTCGTATGCTTTTTTAGGCAACGATCCGGAAGGCAATTTTGTGTATCTTTTCCCCTTAAATAAAGTGCGTCAACAACAGCTTAAACGAATTGGGTATATTCTTGCAGTGGATGAAAAAAATATCAGCGACTTAACCGAATCTGAACAAACTACTTTTCCGGCAGGTTATAATCCAAACTGGACCGTTGACAATTACGGACCGATTTGGATTCCGAAAGCCGGAACAAGCATAAAAATCACACTAGAAAACCTGGCTTTGTACGAAAGGATTATTCGTAATTACGAAGGCAACAAACTGGAAGTGAAAGATAAAACCATCTACATTAACGGCAAAGAAGCTAAGACATACACCTTTGCAATGGATTATTATTGGATGATGGGCGACAACAGACATAATTCTGCCGATTCGCGCGTATGGGGATTTGTTCCTGAAAATCACATAGTTGGACAGCCCTTGTTTGTTTGGTTGTCGTTAAATCAAGACAAAGGGTGGTTTAGTGGTAAAATCCGTTTTAATCGATTTTTTAAAGACGCCCGTAATTAACTAAGTAGTGAATATTCTTACTAACAGGTTCGTTTCTAAAAAACCAACCCCCTATTCATAGTTAGCGTGAAAGACTTTTTGCATAGCTACTTAGAAAGAGAGGATACCCAAGTGGTTTACCTCTCTTCTGCTTACTTGGCACCTATACAGTATTATAGCAAAATGCTTAAATACGAGCAGGTGTATATCGAAACGGCTTGCCATTTTGTAAAACAAACATACCGAAACCGCTGTATCATTGCTGGGGCAAACGGACCCTTAACGCTTTCTATTCCCGTAGATAAACAAGGAGTACAAAAATGCAATACAAAAGACATCCTTATAGACATACAGACCGATTGGCAACGGCAACATTGGCGGTCTATAGTATCTGCCTACCGAACCAGTCCTTTTTTTGAGTTTTTCGAAGATGATTTTCGTCCTTTTTACGAAAAAAAATGGAAATATTTATGGGATTTTAATGCCTCTATTCAAGAACTCGTGTTATCTTTGTTAACACTACCTGTTTCTGTAAATGAAACGATTAGCTATGCAAAAACGGAAGAAATTGGAGCTAGCGACCTAAGAGAGCTTATTCATCCCAAAAAAAATGCCTTGCTAAGCGACACCCATTTTAAATCGGTAGTGTATTATCAAGTATTTGATCAGAAACTAGGATTCTTGCCAAATTTAAGTATTATCGACTTGCTTTTCAACATGGGCAATGAGGCTCGCTTAGTATTGAAACAATCTTGGCAATAAAATAGCCATACTAATTTATTTGTAATAAGTAGATAAAATAACACAACCAATCGATTTTTCAACCAAAAATTTTGATTCTCGTGAAGAAAAAATTACACCAACTACTCTTTTTGTTTTTTGTATTTGCCTCTATTTTGCAAGCCCAACCCAACCATACGCTCGCAAAAAAAATACATAAACATGGTCATCAAGGCATAAAAATAGCCATGCCTTCGTTTAACAAACAAGCCATGATGCGCGAAGACAGCATCCGCGAAAAAGATAAAGTTGGTGGCGTTCGTTTTGCCAAGCAATTTGAAGTAGCCTTTAGTCCTGATAACTCCGGCGAAACAACCGTTTTCGAAAATGGCAGCAACCGATGGGAACTCGAAATCCTTTCTGATAGCGCCTATTCCATCAACCTAATTTTTTCTAAGTTTCATTTGCTCCCCGGCGATACGTTGTTTGTTTACGGTGCCGGAATGCGTCAGGTAATTGGACCGCTAACCGAAAAAAACAACCTACAATCAGGCATCCTCCCATTGGTGCCAATAGATGGAGACCGGCTATCGGTTGTCTTTATTCAATCACCCGAACAATCTGCTTTACGAAGATTGGAAATTGGTTCTGTTAATCATGATTATAGGGGATTTAGAGGCTTACCATCTGCCCTAGGTGTTACCGGAGATACTTGCAGTTATCATGTTACTTGCGTGCCCGAAATAGCGCAAATAAAAAGAAGCGTTTGCTTGTTGATTTTAAACGGAAGCGAGTTGTGCACAGGAACATTGGTAAACAATACGGCACAAGATGGCAAACCTTATTTACTTAGTGCGGCACATTGTTTTGACACCGCTAACAACGGCGTTGATTTTGCTGAAGGAGCTGCTGTTGCCCCAACATTAGTTGCTTTTTTTAATTACGAGGCACCCAATTGTTTACCTGCTATACGCGGCTCAATGGAGTTTTCCATTGGCGGTGCTACTTTAAAAGCGCTTGCCGGCGATATTGATTTTGCACTGGTTGAATTAAGTAGTACACCGCCCGAATATTTTCGCACATATTATGCAGGCTGGAACCTTAGCGCTACTCCCTCTCCTCCTTTTGCGGGCATTCATCATCCATTGGGTACCGTTAAAAGATATGCAAAAGATGAGAATGCCATAGCAGCAGTTTCCTACGGAGCTCCCATGTTAAGCAATAGCCATTGGCGCGTTTTCAATTGGGAGGATGGGACTACAGAAGCAGGTTCGTCAGGCTCTCCCTTGTTCGATGCGTCATATAAAATGGTTGGTGCATTGACGGGTGGTCAATCGTATTGCCATACGCCAAACAACGATTACTACTATCGATTAAATAAAGCATGGGACTTCTACCCGGAAAGCACCAAACAGCTAAAAGCATGGCTGGATCCTACGGCTTCGGGGGCAACAACTATCAATGGGTTGAATCCCTATGGAAACGACTCTGCCTTGCGTTTTAGTAATATTGATGCAAGCACTGATTTAGTAGAAATTGCCTACTTGCAAGCACCGGAGTCGGGGTATTTATCGGGACACAATTCCTTGCAAATAAATCAATATGCAGAGAAGTTCAGCTTGCCCGAAAACGCCTATCTTTACGGAATGTATTTTATGTCGGCAAAAGCAAATGCCATTCAAAGCAATACAGATACAGTTATTGTGAAAATTTATGCCGGCGAATCAACTCCCAATCCATCGTATTTTTTAGAAGACAACCGATTTATGTTAAACACCCTACAATGGTCTTCTTCGGCAGGGTTTAGTTATTCGAACAAGGGAGTTTTATCTAAAAACGAAAACTATCTATCCTTAGAAACACCTATTCCGGTTGGTAAAAACTTTTTTGTGGTGTATGAACTGCCTTACACTAATCTCCCTGCCGATTCTTTTGCCATTTATACAGCTAAAGCAAGAGCTCCTGAAGGGTTAGCCTCAGCATATGCTTATTTCTCGGGTTCGTGGCAAGGCTTGGCAACCATTAGTGGAGAACGCGCTTCCTTATGGATTGATCCGGTTATTCGATACGATTCTACTGCTGTAGCTATAGATACAGCGTTAATCGATCGTTCTTCGCGAACGGTTATATATCCAAATCCGGCAAAAAATACGGTTTTTGTTATGACTCGAAACGATAAACAAGGTGATTGCACGGTGACTTTATATAGCACATTCGGTCAAAAAATTTCTTCCACCAAAGGAAAAGTGCGTTATCCGAGTATTGCTGTTAACTTAGAAGGACTATCTCCCGGGCTGTATCTGCTTCGTGTAGAGTATTCCGACAAAAGTGAAACCCACAAATTAATTGTCCAATAATAATTATTGCATATTTTCGTCAAAAGTGTGCAACTTTTTATATATTTTACTAATTTTGTGAACTCTAGAACACACAATTAGGAAGAATTATTATGGGCGAATTGGATTGGCCAAATTTACCGTTTGGTTATATAAAAACAGATTACAACATCCGGTGTTATTATCGCGATGGGGCATGGGGAGAACTGGAAGTGAGCGAGTCTGAAACAGTTAATCTGCATATGGCCTCAACTTGCCTGCATTATGGCCAAGAAGCTTTTGAAGGCCTAAAAGCATTTAGAGGAAAAGACGGAAAAATTCGCATCTTTCGCTTAGACGAAAATGCAAAACGGTTACAATCCTCGTGCGACGGAATTATGATGGCTAAGATGCCTATAGAACTATTTACAGAAGCAGTAAGAAAAGTAGTTAAACTTAACGAGCGCTTTATTCCGCCTTACGAAAGTGGCTCTTCCTTGTATATTCGTCCTTTTCTAATCGGAACAAGCGCACAGGTAGGGGTTAGTCCGGCCAAAGAATACTTATTCATGATTTTTGTCACTCCGGTTGGACCTTATTTTAAAGGTGGTTTCAAGACCTCTCCGGTAGTTATTTTGCGCCAATACGACCGTGCTGCTCCTTTAGGTACCGGCATTTACAAAGTTGGCGGAAACTATGCTGCTAGCTTAGTAGCAGGCGAAAAAGCACATGAATTAGGCTATGCTGCGGTGTTGTATTTAGATGCAAAAGAAAAAAAATACTTAGATGAATGTGGACCGGCAAACTTCTTCGCTATAAAAAACAATACCTATATTACGCCCATATCTACTTCCATTTTACCGTCGATAACCAACAATAGTTTGATGAAACTAGCCGAAGAAATGGGATTGAAAGTAGAGCGAAGACAAATTACAACAGAAGAACTGGAAACTTTTGAGGAAGCCGGACAGTGTGGTACAGCGGCGGTAATTAGTCCAATATCTAAAGTGGACGATTTGGATGAAAATAACTCTTTTGTAATTGCTAAAGATGGAATGCCCGGACCAATATGCACCCGTTTATATCAAAAACTAAGGGCTATTCAATATGGTGATGAGCCCGACAACTATGGTTGGGTAACGGTATTAGAGTAATAGTTACAGCAGAATAAAGCAAAGAACGCAAGTCGACAACAAAAGTTTCGGTTTGCGTTTTTTTATATAATTCTGAAAATAACCATTCCGTAAATAAAAAAGCGAAGGTATCTAAATAAAGCCCACAATAAATAGTGTGTAGTTTTGAAATGCATAAAACCACATGCAATACTAACAATAGCATGCGGTATTGGCAACATTGCACCAACAACAACCAAAAAACCACCCCATTTTCGCAAATTCACCAAGTGCTTAGCTAACCTAAATTTAATATGATCGTGGATAGCGGGTATCTTCCGTATTCTCGTTCCAATAAAATATGCTGTAACTCCACCGACATACGAAGCAGTAGCCAACAAAAACAATAAAAACAAAGCATTATCCGATTTTGCTGCCCAAGCCATAAAAATTTCGGGAGGAACTAAGCCTAAAAGAGTTTCGGAAAGATAAAAAAATGAAATAACAAGAGGTGTGGAATAACTCTCAACAAAAAAATTGAGTAAATGATTGATATCAACTAAAAAATAATCAACAATAAAAAGCGCTCCAAAAAAAAATATAGTTGACAAAAGCCCTTTAAAAGCAATATCACTCAAAAAATCGTAAAATTTCGTTAACTTATAATACCGATTCATCCGCACTATTTTTTCATATATTGTCATTCGTCGTGGCTATTACAGTATTAATACTTCTTGTTTAGGTGGGTTTGTCAAATATAAAACAATTTTAAGTGAAATTGTTCACGCAGAAGGGAGCATTAACAATTATTATAGTTATTTCTGATAAAAAAATATTTACCCGCAAAAATTAAAGCTTTTATGGATTTAGACAACTCTGGCTTTACTTTTTTTGTAATTATAAAATAGAGGATTCTTTGTGGTTAAGAATACAATAAAAATCGTTTATATTTGCATCATGAAATGCCGCAGTTGTAAAAAAAGCATCCCTGCAAACGCCAAGTATTGTCCTCACTGTGGCAAAGCACAGCATTTTAATTTATTTCGCTTTATAACCCGATTAATTGCACTATTAAGCCTCATCTTTGCAGTGACTTGTGCGGTTTTAACATATCGCTACCGGATAAATATTTATCAACACCTATTTAATTCTACTCAAGATAAAGCCTCAGAGAAAGCAAAAATTGACGCTGTATTCGACACAAATAAAAAGGGTATTTTTGGTATAGATGTATCGCAATATCAGGGAAATATACAGTGGGAAAAAGTCAAGGCATTTGAACAAGGGCCTACAATTAATTTTGTGTTTATTCGTGCAAGCATGGGTAGTACCGGAAAAGATACGAAGTTTAAAGAAAACTGGCGTAATGCAAAAAAACAAGGCATTATTAGAGGAGCCTACCATTATTACCGACCAGATGAAAACTCCTTAAAACAAGCAGCTAATTTTATTCAGATGGTTGATTTAACAAAAGGGGATTTAATTCCGGTTTTAGATATAGAAGAAATAGCTACCAAGCAACCTATTGACAAATTACGGTTAGGTTTAAAACGATGGCTTACAAAAATCGAGGCGCATTATGGTGTTAAACCAATGATTTATTCTTCAGATGCATTTTATACCTTATATTTGCAAACTGGAGATTTTGACGATTACCCTATATGGATAGCCAATTATAACCGTGTAAAAAGTCCGTGGACCAATAACTGGGAATTATGGCAATTTACAGAGCAAGGTACAATTAAGGGAATTAATCATACCGTTGATTTCAATGTTTATGACGGAGATAAAGCGGATTTCAACACACTAATTATTCAATAAAAATATGAGCAAAGTTATTATTAAAAGTTTTGCCGAGTTAGAGGCTTTAATAGGACACGAATTGGGTATTTCTAACTGGCACACCATCTCACAAGAGCAAATTAATTTATTTGCCGATGCCACACTCGACCATCAGTGGATACATGTGGATGTAGAAAAATGCAAAAAAGAATCGCCCTTTGGTGGTCCAATTGCACACGGGTATCTAACCTTATCTATCCTCCCTTATTTATGGGAACAGATTGTAGATGTGCAAAACCTAAAATTACAAGTCAACTACGGTATCGAAAAATTTAAATTCAACCAAGCTGTTTTAGTTAACAGCAACGTACGTTTAGTGGCAAGGGTAATCAACGCCATAAACCTTAGAGGGGTAACGAAAGCAAATATCGGTGTGAAATTAGAAATTGATGGGAACAAAAAACCTGCGTATGAAGGAGAAATTGTGTTCTTGTATCATTTTAACAATTAAGCAAGTAGCCCCATAAATAGTTTATGCAACTGTGGTCAGAAGATAAGCTGTTTCAACGCACGGCGCTTATGCTGGGTGAGAAAAAAATGCAAGCGTTAGCTCAAAAAAAAGGAATAATTTTTGGGATTGGAGGTGTAGGTAGTTGGTGTGCCGAGAGCCTTATTAGAAGTGGTATCCGAAAACTTTGCTTGGTTGACTTTGATGTCGTTTGCGAAAGCAATGTCAACAGACAAGCGCATGCTTCTGTTAACAGCCTAAATCAAACCAAAGTTATTGCCATGAAAAATCGATTGCTGGAAATCAATCCCTTGGCTGAAATTCAAACTATGCATGAGGTATTCAGCGAACAAACAAAGGAAAAATTCCAACTAAACACATACGATTTTATTGTAGATGCTATTGACAGCATAGAAAGCAAATTACTGCTTATTCGTATGGCAACAGAAACAGAGGCTTTGTTTGTTTCATCAATGGGCGCTGCACTCAAAATGGATCCTACGCGAATAAAAGTGACTGAATTTTGGAAAGTTCATGGTTGTCGTTTGGCGTATATTCTACGAAAAAGAATACGAAAAGGCCAACTACCGGCCAAGCCTTTTTGGTGCGTGTATAGCGATGAATTAATACCAAACGAAGGAGATACGAGCAACAAGGAAACTGATGCTGCTGCTACTCATGGAATAAAAAAAGCGGTTATTAACGGAACAGTTGCACACATTACCGCCATTTTTGGTTTTACCTTAGCCGGATTAATCATTCAATCGTTTTACCAAGATTATTCAGAGTAGTTTATTGCTCAAAAGTAGCTTGTTTTCAATTATTAATTAATATATTTGTGTCATAAATTAACCAACTGATGCCTGTTAATATTATCCGTTGCGGATTAAAACAAGCTCAGATTCAACCCATATTTACGATGAAGAAGCTAATCTTATCCTTGCTATTGCTTTGTAGTTTTTCTTGGATGCAAGCACAAATATCTGACGAAGACTACAAGAGTTTATTACCGCATGTAAAAGCTGAAAATTGGAAAAAAGCATTTAATGCATCCGAAGAGTTGCTAGAAGATGCAGAAGAAGACAATGCAGAAAACACTGAAAATGCCGCATTGGTTCGTTTTACCTATTTATATGCAGCATCAGGCATGGTGAAAGATGGTAAAATGAAATTTGAAAAACTACAATCCTTAGTTGAAAAAAACAAAGGAAAAACCATTCTTTCTCCAAATTTTATTGCCTCAATGAATCCGCAAAACACTTTAAACAAAACAATGTTTACTAATTTTGATGGATTAAACAAAGGTTTTACCATTGTTACAAATAAAGTGGGTAGCATTTTATTCTATATAGAATATGATATCAAGCACAAAATAGACCCAAAAGAACTCCATGGAACGATGGTGAGTTGTGGAGGAAAGATAAACGAAATAGAAGTAAATCCGCAAAAGAAAACGGATTGGATTTTTAAAATGAAAGTGGCAGAAGCAACTATAAAATAACAAATCATAGTCCTTGAGTTTTACTTAAGGACTTCTTTTTACTCTATTATATGCGGTATAATTTTGATGAAATAATTGACCGAAAAGGCACTGGAGCATATAAAACGGATTTATGCAAAAATATATTTGGCACAGATAATTTATTGCCACTTTGGGTTGCCGATATGGATTTCCGTACGCCCGATTTTGTAATAGAAGCTATACGCGAACGGTGTGCTCATGAAATTCTTGGATACACTATTCGCACACCCGAATTTACCCAACCAATAGTTGACTGGATAAAATACAAACACAATTGGCAAATAGACAGTACTAGCTTGGGGTTTGTGCCTGGAGTAGTGCTGGGGTTAATGCTAAGCGTTTTAGCATTCTCTAACGAAGGCGATAAGGTTATTATTCAACCTCCGGTTTATCCCCCTTTCTTTACTGTAATTACCAACAACAAGCGTCAGGTAGTAGAAAATCAGCTAGTGTTAAAAGACGGTCGCTACGAAATGGATTATATTGCTTTGCAACAACAAGCTGCTGACCCAAAAGTAAAAATGCTTCTGCTTTGCAGTCCACATAATCCAGGTGGTAGAGTATGGACAACCGATGAACTAACAAAACTTTCGGAAATTTGTGCTGCCAATAATGTACTAGTAATATCAGACGAGATACATGCTGACTTAGTATTGCCAGGGTACAATCATATACCCTATGCAACAGTAAACGAACAGGCAAAAGAGCAGAGCATTACCCTAATGGCTCCTAGCAAAACTTTTAATATTGCCGGCTTAGGCAGTTCGTCGTATATCATACCGAATAAAAATTTATATACTCAGTATAGCAGAAAAATTCAACAGCTGGAAGTAAGTTCTGGGAGTATTTTTGCTTATACAGCTACCACTGCAGCATATACACACGGAGCCGAGTGGCTTAAGCAGCTAATTGAGTACATTCAAGGAAATATTGATTTTGTACAAAATTATTTACAAAAGCATATTCCCCAAGTTAAAGCAATGACACCGGAAGCCTCATTTTTAATATGGCTCGATTTCTCTGCCTTAGGAATGTCTGATGATGCAGTAAAAGAGTTATTGGTTAAAAAAGCCAAACTCGGACTCAATCCAGGCACAACATTTGGGTCTGGAGGCAGTGGTTTTCATCGCCTGAATGTGGGTTGTTCCCGCTTGGTTTTGGAAGAAGCCATGAAACGATTAGAAAAAGCAATAAACCAACTATAAACAGTATGCCTATTACCCATGTAATACTAGCTGACAATCAAGCCCTTACCCGTTTAGGCTTGACACAACTGCTTGCTGAGCAAGGGCTTTCCTCGGTAGAATACGCCGAGAATAAAATCGCCCTTGAAATTACACTAAGAAGTAAGTCTGAGGTGCTAGTAATTATTGATTACCTGCTTTTCGACTTTGTAGAAGTAAAAGAATTAGCCTTATTAGCCAATCGATTTACTAAAACTAATTGGCTATTTCTAATCGATGTGCTAGACGAAAGTTGGGTGTATCAAGTAAGCGAATCATTACCAAAAGCCAATATTGCCTTAAAAACGGGTTCAAAAGAAGAGTTGCTTACAGCCCTAAGCAGCAGCAAAAACGACCGAAAGTATTATTGCAGTGAAGCCCTTGATATAATACTTGGAAACAAAAAAAGCAACGCATCTGTAAGCGATAAACGGATATTACAACTAACGGCTACCGAAAAAGAAATTGTACAGCTATTGGCTCAAGGAAAAACAACAAAAAACATTGCCAACGAAAGGCATTTAAGTTACCATACAATTATAACGCACCGAAAAAACATCTTTCGTAAACTAGAAATAAATACCCTATACGAACTAACAAAATACGCCTTAAAAAATGGCTTAGCAGATTTAACCGAATATTATATTTAGCTTGCTTGCTAACCTACTTTTCTTCTATGTTAAATCCAACAGTTTTTAAATCTTCCCAAAAACCAGGATACGATTTGCTAACCACCTGAGGCTCATTTATGCTAATTTTTTCTTTAAATGCAATTGGTGCAAAAGCCATTGCCATACGATGATCTTCGTAGGTATCAATAACAATAGTTTTTTCAGTATGACAACGCTCTCCGCTCCACTCCAATATGCCGCTGGCAATTTCTCGAACAACAAAACCTACTTTTCTCATTTCGGTAATCAACGCAGCAATGCGGTCGGTTTCTTTAATTTTTAAACTTTGTAAGCCTGAGAACCGAAAAGGCACATGCAGCATACAACAAGTAACCACAAAGGTCTGCGCCATATCAGGCTGATTCACAAAATTGTAAAGCAGCTTGGGCGTTTTTGTACCATGTAAAGTAAGTAAAACTCCTTTTTTCTGATAGCTTGTTTTTACACCAAGCTGTGTAAATAACGAAGCAATCTTAGCGTCTCCCTGAGCACTTTTCTTACGCAAACCGGTTAAAAACACCTCTCCTTTACCACACAAAAGCAATAGCTGGTACCAGTAGGAAGCAGCCGACCAGTCACTTTCTACCGTGTATTCAATGGGTCTATACGACTGAGGAGGAATATTGATTACATTATCGTTCCACTGTACCCCCACCCCAAATTCTTGCATCATACTCGCGGTAAGCTGAATATATGGTTTAGATATTACCTTGCCTGCTAGGGTTATTTTTAGCCCGTTTTTCATGGTTGGTGCTACCATCATCAAAGCCGAAATATATTGGCTACTGATGCCTCCATCTAAAGAAATTGCACCACCTTCTAAAGCACTACCAACTATACGCAAAGGAGGATAGCCATCCTTTTCAACATATTCAATTTTTGCTCCCAACGAGTTTAAGGCATCAACCAATAATTTAATAGGTCGTTGTTTCATCCGTTCACTGCCGGTGATAATCCACTCGCCAAAAATTTTGGATAAAAAAGCAGTCAAAAATCGCATAGAGGTTCCGGCAGCACCAACATCAAATAGAATATCATCCGAATTTAAGGCTTGAATCATGACTCGGGTATCATCACAATCGGATAAATTTTGAATATCTACATCACTGTACGACAATGCATTAAGAATCAAAGCACGATTACTAATGCTTTTGGAAGCTGGTAGTATAATGCTACCTTTTATTTCGGTTGGGGGAGTTAATAAATATTTCATTGGCTGCAAAGATAAGCATTTACTGCTTATGCGATTACGGGTTGATATTATTTTCTGACAGAAGTAAAAAAA
>CAMDGD010000034.1 GCA_945897785.1 Paludibacter jiangxiensis | reverse complement strand
TATATAGTTCAGCCCACTTCGGGGCTGGAATTTCTGTCAGTGCCTTTTCCACGGGTTTACACCCGCGGTTATTTACATTAAGCCACTCCGTGGCAACAATTAGGAAGCAGATTTTTGTTTATTGTACTTTTCAACCCTTAATTCGCATTTATACTTAAAAACTTTCGCTTCTAATTACATCATTTAAAATTTAACAAGCTTTTAGCAATACCATCTCTAAGTGCTGGGGATACGTTTAGTTCATTTGCGAATTGCTTCCAATTATTTACCACAGTATTTATTTCATCTATTATATCGCTAGACTTTTTACATTTAATTGATGCCCCAACAATAATCAAATCTTCTTTTGTAATATCTTTCCTTTTTCCATTAATGCTTAGGGCATGCTGACTAACCCATTCGCTACCTGGGCGATAAGCGTGACATACATCATAAGCTGGTGAGAGTTCCCAATTTCCACCTTCTTTTAATCGAAATGAAAAATTTTTGGTATGATCATCACAGTTCCGGGCTATTACATTAAACACCATTCTACGAAACATTTGCTCCATATCTTGATATGTTAATTTTAGTTCTCGCATAGCTTGGAATAATTGCTCATAACTATAACTGTTCACTAAATTGAAATCGAAATGTTTCAACGCACAAAATGTTTGAATATGGTGCTTGATATCTCCTCCCTCTCTATCAAATCGTTTGGTTAGAAAGTGGGCTCGGCCATTTTCTTCTAATAAACGTGATGGCATCATTTCAATTCCACAAGCTTTTGCCATCTTATAATAGGCCATTTCTACTCTGCCATACCCTTTGCTTTCGCCTAATTGCACATCGCTTACGCCATCTAATTTAATTAACCAATGTTCAAAGCCATTTGGCGCCTTCGTTTGACCGGATCTCACTTGGCCAGTTTTTTCATTGTAGGCAATCAATGCTTTTGGTCTAGCACCACCTGCCGATGTGCCTATTTTTAAAATTTCCATTACGGCTTTTTCTTCATCCTTTTGTAGATTGGTGGTAAACGCTTCTCGTTTGTAGAGCATTTTCTGAGCAATATATACAAGGCTATCGATTTCGATAGAAAATGTTTTTTTACTTTCTTTTATTGTAGTAGGCTCAAACTCTAAAGCGCCCATTCCTCTGCTACCAATAAAACAAAGCATTTCTACAGGATTCATACTGTCCTGAGGTCTGCCTTGCTGGGCTAACCACATATTGATGAGTTGATTTCCATATTTATCGGGAAGTGTATCTGCCAACAAACCAGGTAAGCCCTTGAATGTATCAAACTCCGCATTTTTATTTTTACGCAGTTCCGGAAAAGAGAATATTTGCTTTGTTGAATGGATAGGTAGTTTAAATGGCGCCAGTTCCAAGTTAAGCTTCTTAAATTTAGTATCATACTCAAAACTTGCCAAGCCTGTATTTTCATCCCAGGCTACCGCTCCAACAAGTTTTCCCCATATTTTAACAAATGCTGTATTCATATTTTATTAATTTGTTTCATTTGTTGCCGTTTCTGCTTTGCCACTAGCTCTTTTACGTTTATTTTGCTCCATTTTTGCCAATGCCATAGGGCTAAGCGTTTGTTCAATGCTAAATACCTCCATTACATGCAGCTGATCCAACACCCTCAATACTTGGATAAAGGAGGCTAAGGTTACCGTTTCTCCCCGTTCTAATAAACTTAAGGTAGAACGACTTATGCCTGCAGCGTTTGCTAACACTGTTTGTGTTTTGTTTTGCTCCATGCGGTGGTGTTTGATAAATGCACCAATGTATGTTGCCAATGCCTTATCGCTCATTGAATCCCAGTTTTTGAATGATATATCAGTCATAAAGCCATTATTTATTAGTTAGCGAATGAATACTCATGCAAATATACAGTTAAATTTTGATAAAAAACTTACATGAATGATAAATCATGCATAAATCATAAAAATATGGCTTTATGACTGATATGTCATGCAATAAAGCCTCGATGAAATTAATTTCAATTTATTAATCCAGGTTGAGAATTTTTATATGGCGAAAGGAAAATACTTATAAAATTCCCGGAGCCGCTTACAACTTATGTAGCCCGACATACTTTTGCCACCATTGCCAAAAAGAAAAATATCCCAATAACTATAATCAGCGAGTTATTGGGACATGAAGATATTAAAACAACTCAATTTTATTTGGATTCATTGGAAAATGAAACTTTGGATAAGTATAAGGATGAGATTGTATCGTTGGTCTAATTATCGGGCATAAAAAAAGCGTAGTTGAAAAACTACGCTTTTTTTATTGATAATAAAGCTCGGTAAGTATTGTTTGAGAGTACTTATCAAACTCATTCTCTCGAATAAGTTTTTTAGTTGCCTTCGTCGATTCTAATATATCAAGAGCATTATTAAACGTATTACTTAATGATAAATCTTGAGGTTTAGCAATTAGAAAATCGAAAGAGTAAGTTTTATCATAGTTTTTACTTAAATCATCCAAATAAGCAGAATACAGAAATGCTTTATTTAGAATTTCATTTTCGTTCAACAAATCAAAGCTAACTGGTTTTATGTAATTTTGAGTTGAACCCTGCCATTGAAAATCAAATTTGTGATTATAATGATTTGTTCTTAATGAAACATCCTTATTCAATTTATCTACTACATCTTTATAGTCTTTCAACAAATAACCCTTAAATCGTGTAAGTAGATATTGTTCATTATGCTTAATCTTATGGGGTTTATTTACATTAATTCCCGGCAATAATAACTTAGCATATTCATTTACCACCGTTCTATTATCAGCAAAAATATTACGTACTTGCTGAGGTTCAGCAAAAACGTAACCTGCGGCATCAATGGCAAGTATATTTTTGTGTAAATAGTCTCCAAAACTATTAATTGAAGGATAACCGGAGAATAATTTTGTGTTGGAGTTTAATTTATTTTCAATGGTTTTAATATAGCCATTAAATAAAGAATTATCAAAATGGGGATAAATAGCTTTAAGTCTTGTGGCATCACCTACAGCAAACTCAAATTTATTTGTATCATGAAAATAAAATAATATTCCCACATTTAGAATTTCGCCCAATACCAAACTGTGTTTGTATTGCAAGATGCTATATGTTAAATATTTGTTCATTGTATACTCCCTTTCAAATGATTTACAAAGATAGGCTTTTTTTCTTTGACTAAATTCAACCAATTGATTATTGGTTCTGAATAATCGTTAAAACCCTCATTTATAAGTTGGTTAAAAGTAATATTGAAATTTCTTAGACTTAAGCTTTCTAAATATGTAAGTCTTCAAAACAATTTGGACTTTTAGCTCAAAAAAATAAGAGACACTTTTTGATTAATTAGTTCAAAGTTAAATTTAATTTTGGGTTTAGTAAAAGTTCATCGCAAAATTTATTTCCGACATCATTTTTCAGGGTTTTTGGTTGACCCAAAAATGAGTCAGAATAAATTTTACTCACATTCTGCTTTTGATAATAGTTTTTCCTTCTTTTTTGAAGCGTTTTAGCTTTGATTTTCTGCCTTTCATTAATAATTTGATTTGCTCTACCAAAGTAAACATCGGCAGGCGTGATGTTCTGCAATGATTCATGATATCGCTCGTAATTATAATAAGGCACAAAGTTTTTCAAGGCATATTCCAGTTCCATGGGGCTATAATACACATCCAGTTTGATTACATTTTTCATAGATCGATGATAGCGTTCTATTTTCCCTTGTGTTTGGGGATGACCTGCTTTACCGTGTAATTGCTTTATGTCATTATCTTTAAGATATGTTCTAAAGTCCTGTGCTATATAACTACTGCCATTATCACTCAAAAGGCGTGGCATATTGTTTCTACTTAGATTTGATAGCATTAATGCCTCTTCTACGGTTTCTTCGGCATCTTTTGCTGTCATATTCTTACAGAGTTTCCAATGCACAATAAATCGGCTATAATCATCTAAAATAGTGGATAAATAATACCATCCCCAACCAGGAATTTTAAAATAAGTAAAATCGGTTTGCCACATCTCATTGGGTCTGATTGTCTTATCTGTAAACTCTTTGGATGCTCTGACAAGTTCAAAAGCAGGAGCTTGTATAAGCCCCTTAGCTTTCAATATCCTATACACTGAGCTTTCTGAGGCATATCGTTTATAAGTGTCGGTATATAAACAAGCAATCTCACGAGATGATTTCTCGGGATTCTCAAGTGCAAGTTCAATGATAAGTTGCTTTTCCTTTTCGGGGATTTGATTCCAGTATTGCTTACGCTCAGGTGGTTTACGAGCTAATCCATCGTAACCATCCTCTAAATAGGCATTATACCAACTATAGAAAGTGCTTTTGTGTGTGCCGAGTTCTTGCAATGTTTTATTCACGCTAGTGTTGCTTTGCTCCACTAATCGAATAATCTCATACTTTTCTAATGGACTGAATCTCATATAGCTTCTGTGTTGATGCTCTATTCTAAGCCAGTCACACTTTTTTTTAACAACTCGTTGTGCAAGTATAAATCTGCCAGTGCTTTTTTTAGATTGTCGTTTTCTCGCTTGAGATGCTCTACTTCATTGTTATTTGCACTGCGGTCTGTATCGCCATTTAAACGCTTTTTGCCTGCTTCTAGGAAGTCTTTGCTCCATTTGTAGTATAAACTATCATTAATGCCGTATTTACGACATATAGCAGCGATTGTATCCTCGCCACGCATTCCTTCAATTACGATTCTGATTTTTTCTTCCGCATTAAATAATTTGCGGGTTTGGCGGTTAATGTTTTGAATAACTGCACCAGATTTTGTTTTTTTAATAGGCATTTTGTTGTTTGTTTTTTAAAGGTTAAACTTACAAAATGTCTCTTAATTTTATATCTTTACCAGTCCACTTTTGTCTGACGATTTACACTTAGTAACATCATTAGTTTTACAAATGGTAAACCTTCTTCGTTTTTCATTTTATCTAATTTATTTCAAACGTATCAAGATTTTCAAGTCTGAAAGTTATATCATCTACTAAATGTCCCATGAATGTTAGAATTATATTTCTTACTTCTTCATCTGTTGGTAGTTGATGATACATTTTCATTATAACTGGTTCTAAATGATGGTTTAGTTTAATACCATATCCTGTTTCACTTAGTTTTATTACAATTTCATGATTTATATTAAATGCTTTTAAACCAGCCTTTTTAAATACATTTAATTGTGGTTCAATTCTAAAAGAATCAGTTCTATATTTAAGTTCTTCACTTAAATATTTTGTGAGTTGTTCATCTTCATTCTTAAAAAATCCTCTATTCCCTGCCATTAATAAAATGTTCATTTCTTTAAACATAGGGGCTACTTTTTCTTGTAACTCAGCTTCAAGCTTATGCTTTAAAGGCAAAACAAACATTTCAAACAGGCGTTTTGTATTTTCTTCATTCACAGTTTCTTGTACTGCTTCGGTTTTGAGAGAATGTAGTTTTTCTTTTAATTTACTTAGTTTTTTATCAACCGGAGTTAGAAGTTTTTCAGTTTCTTCTTCAACTACAGCTTCGAGTTCTTCTATGGATGGAATTTCACCTTTCAGTTCCTGTGGCAAAAGAGTTGTAAGTTGATACTCAGAAATACCCATTGGAGTATGAATTCCATTTAAAGAAAACTCTACCACCGTTTTATTTGGCGTTTTACAAAGTAACACACCAATAGTTGGGGCATGAGTTGGCATCTTCACTTGTTTATCAAGCGTATTTATGTAGAAATTAAGTTTACCTGCAAATTCAGGTTTAAATTCTCCCACCTTTAACTCAAATATTACAAAACAATTGAGATGAAAATTAAAGAATAATAAGTCTAAGAAATAATCATCTCCCTCTACATTTAGGTTAAACTGATTCCCTACATAAGCAAAACCTTTTCCTAACTCTAACATAAATTTCTTAATATGTTGAATCAAGGCTTGTTCCAAATCTCGTTCACGCATTTCTTCGCCTAAACTGAGAAAATCGAAGTTATAAGGGTTTTTAAGCATTTCCCTTGCTAAATCGGATTCCGGTTTTGGTAAGGTAAGTTCAAAGTTTGTAATTGCTTTACCTTGGCGTAAGTGCAAACCGGATTCTATTTGATGTAACATCACATTACGACTCCATCCGTTTTGAATTGTTTTTTGGATATAAAATGCCCTTATTTCAGGCTCTTTGACTTTGTCTAAAAGCGTGATGTGATGATACCAACTTAATTGCGCAAGTGGTGCTTGCGTAATTTGATTTTGAGTATTTTCTATTTGCGCAAGTGGTGCTTGCACAATTGGGAGTGATTGATTTTCTATTTGTGCAAGTGGTGCTTGCACAATTGCAAAATGAGAATACGCTTCGGCAAAAGCACGCATATATTTAAGGTTCCGTTCAGAGAAACCTGTCATATCAGGAAATTCAATTTTTAAATCCGTTGCCAAACGTGTGATAACTTTTGAACCCCATCCTTCTATTTTCTGTTGTTCAAGAATAACATTGCCTATTTCCCAATAAACAGCAATTAACTCCGAATTAACTGCAAGAGCTGCTCTTTGTTTGGCAACACTAATCCTTTCCTTTAATGCACTTAGTATGTGTATGTAATTACTTGGTAAACTAGAACTCATATCCTATACTTTTTAAGTTTTCACGAATCGCTTTTTCTAACACCTCAGCTTGTTTAAACTGCTCACCAAGTTTCGTGGTAAGTGTTTTCATTTTCTCTTCAAAAGGTACTAAATCGGCTTCTTCTTCCTCTGTACCCACATAGCGTCCGGGCATCAATACATAATTACTTTGTCGTACTTCGTCCAATGTAGCACTTCTACAAAAACCGGCTATGTCTGCATACTTACTATTGTCAATATTACGCCAAGCATGGTAGGTATCAGCAATTTGTTTTATATCATCATCGGTCAAGTCTTTATTTCGGCGATTAATCATTGTGCCTAATTTTCGGGCATCAATAAATAGAATTTCGTTAGAACGATTGCGAAAACCGCTATTGGTTTTATCCTTCGATAAGAACCACAAACAAGCCGGAATCATAGTATTGTAAAATAGCTGTGCAGGTAAGCTAACCATACAATCCACCAATCCGGCTTCTATCATATTTTTACGAATATCACCTTCACCACCTGTATTACTATTCATACTACCATTAGCAAGTACAATACCGGCTGTACCACTATTACTTAGTTTGCTTACAAAATGTTGCAACCATCCATAGTTAGCATTCCCAGCAGGAGGAACACCGTATTTCCATCAAACATCATCCCGTAATTGCTCTGCACTCCAGTCGCTAATATTGAAAGGAGGATTTGCCAAAATATAATCAGCTTTTAAATCTTTGTGTTTATCATTCAAAAAAGTATCACCCAACTCAATTTTTGCATCAATTCCACGAATAGCAAGGTTCATTTTGGCTAGCCTAAGTGTAGTAGGATTACTTTCTTGTCCGTAAACAGATATATCTTTTATATTCCCTTGATGTTCTTCAATAAACTTTTCACTTTGAACGAACATACCACCGCTACCACAACAACCATCGTAAACACGTCCTTTATACGGTTCAATCATTGCAACCAATAGTTTAACGATACAAGCCGGAGTATAAAACTGGCCTCCACTTTTTCCCTCTGCATCGGCAAATTGCCCTAAAAAATATTCATAAACCCTACCTAATAAGTCCTTCGCTTTATGACCTTCTTCGTTAAAACCAATGCCGCTTATTAAATCTATTAATTCACCCAAACGCTGTTTGTTCAGGTCGGGGTCGGCATATATTTTAGGTAAGATACCTCTTAAACCGGAGTTAACTTTTTCAATAGCATCCATAGCTTCATCAATAAGTTTTCCGATTTCGGGTAACTTAGCTCTATCCCTCAAATATTGCCAACGAGCTTTTTCAGGGACAAAGAAGACATTGCTTGCTAAATACTCATCCGGGTCTTCGGGGCTTGCCCCTTCAAACTCTCCGACACCATTTAGAAGTTTATTATGTAAATCATCAAATGCATCTGTTATATATTTTAGAAAAATAAGTCCTAAAACAACATGCTTATATTCAGCAGCATCCATATTACTGCGCATTTTATCCGCAGCAGCCCAAAGGGTTTTTTCCAAGTTGTCTTTCTGTTGTTCTACTTTCTTAGCCATCAGTGATTTATCTAGTTAAACTTTTACAATTTTAAAACTGGCAATTTACAAAAAACCTACTATAAATATGAATATATGTTGATAAGTTTTAGATATTTACAAAATATTTGAAGCATATTCATTAAATAAATTAAAACATGGCAAAAACAATCATTACAAGAGAGGGATTATACGACCTTGTTTGGTCAGAATACTTAGCAGCCATTTCAAGAAAATATAACATAAGCTATCAATGTTTGCGTGAAGTGTGCAATGAAATGTGGATACCATTACCGCCCAATGGATATTGGTCTAAGTTGCAATTTGGGAAAGAGGTCGAGAAATTAGAATTACCAGAAGCCAAAAACGTTCAGCAGGAAATATCCCTTTGGTTACGTACGGATGAAGACGGAGAGGAGTACATTTCAAAAAATACAACTGAGTTTGCGTTAAAAAAGTCAGAAATTGTCAAAAAACTTAACACATCAGGAACAACAAAAAAGAAACTACATATTGTTGACCCATTATTCACTCTAACCAAAGAAAACTATAGTCAGAAGGATTCCAGAAATTGGAATTACAATAATAGAAATGTTGTGTTTAGTATTTCTACATCAAAGGCACAAATTCCACGTGCGCTTCGGCTTGTTGAGAAGTTTATGCTACTTATGAAAGAATGCGGACACTCGGTTATTGTAGAGAATGGTCTTACCTATGCTCTTATTGAAGGAGAGAAACTTCAGATTTACCTGTCAGAAAAACAAAATAGAATTACGAGTAATGATGGGAAGTGGCCATATTCCCAACTAGTATACAATGGGAAATTATCTTTGAAATATTATGTGTCGTATGCTACTAAAGAATGCTCAGATAGCAGCACCCCTTTAGAAGACAAACTGTTGGATGTCATTGCAAAGCTTGAGCTAATTGCTCAAAATGAGAAAAAAGCAAGAGCAGAAAGAGAGAAATACTGGGCAGAAAGAGAGTTGATTGAGCAAAAGAAAAAAGCATATCAAGAAACCAAGGATAAAGAGTTACGGGATTTTAAATCAGTTTTAAAACAATCAAAGCGTTATAGAAAAACTATAGATTTAAGAAATTACATTGACAAGGTAGAAGAAAATGCCATCACGAATAATTCACTTACAGTAGAAACAAAACAATGGATTGAATGGGCTCGCAAAAAAGCCGATTGGTTCGACCCATTTATTGAAGCTAATGATGAGTTAATGGAAGGTATAAATAAAGATAATCTAACCTAGTTTTTTTTATAAATTTCATTCGAATTATCTACCATATCTACACTCTCATTTTCCACACTTGTGTCTTTATTAAGAACGAAGGGGCTAAATAGTTACTTATCAAGTGTTTACGATTTTGGTAAAATTAGCAATTTTCAACTCCTGTTTAGGGAGTTTTTGGGTAGCTCAAACCTCTTGCAAATTGATGTTTTTAAAGCAAGTTTGCGAAGCATTCATACTCCGCAAAACTTGCTTTTACACGAAGCCTGCATAAGGAATCGCTACCATGGGGGGCGCTCTCCAGCGTTGCCCTTATATTTCAAAGATCGTTATTTGATAATGTTTGGATGTTTAGACAGGATTTACAAGATTTACAGGATGTTTTGTTTGATTTACCTTGCTAATTCCGTTAATCCAGTCTAAAAAGAGAATAAACATATTCTAAGTATTGTTACTCTTCAACAACAGATTTGCAATAATACTAATTGCAAAATAAAGCTATAGGGGTTTATTGGGCTTGTGTGGGTTTAGTTGTGTTTTTTGTGGGAATTTGAAGTTAAAATGTCAGTTAAAGCAAACTTAAGAAAGTTTTATGCAACGAATAAATAGCATATTCGACGCAAAATATGCAACGATTAAACTTTTAAAATTAACGTATCATGGAATTTACAGATTTTGAGCTGAGATTAATATGCAAGATAGATGATTTGAAAAATATAGAATGTTGGATATTATCCACAAAACAGCAATAAATGTGGATAATATACAACATATGGCAAGTTTTCAGAATCTTTCTCGTAACCTTTCTTTATTTTTTTGTAACTAATTATACCTTTTTTAGTTACGAATAGTTGGTTTTAGGTTACAATACAATCATTAAAAACACATAATTGTTGTATATTATCAACATAAATAGTATTTTTGTGGAAAATATACAACAATTCAATATGCATAGTAAAAAAGCACTGCTGTTTCCAAAGCATCAAAAAATAATGGAACAGTTGGGAGAAAACATTAAACTGGCTCGTAAACGCAGAAAGCTAACTACAATACAAGTTAGTGAACGTGCCGGAATAGACAGAAGCACACTTTATCAAATCGAAAAAGGCAATGGAAGTGTTTCTATGGCTGCCTATTTTAATACCCTTAGAGTGTTGGGCTTACAGGATGATTTTTTAAAATTGGCTGCTGATGATAGTTATGGGCGCAAATTACAAGATTTAAGTCTGACCGGTAAAACAGAAAAATAAACCATGAAAGATTCTAAAACAGACATATACGTATATGCCGATTGGCAAGGTATGAAAGAACCGGTACTGATTGGAACATTAAGTGCTCAACAAGCCAAAGGTAAAAAAGCCTTCAGCTTTGAATATAATCCGGACTGGATAAAATCTGGCGAACAACGCATATTAGACCCTGATATTGGTTGGTTTAAAGGAAAACAATTTCCTAACGGTAAGGAAAACTTCGGATTGTTTTTTGATTCCATGCCTGACACATGGGGAAGAACTTTGATGCAAAGACGTGCGGCTCAAAAAGCAAAAGCAGATGGTGTAGCTCAAAAGAACCTATATGACATTGATTTCCTGTTAGGTGTACAGGATGAATGCCGCATGGGTGCATTGCGGTTTAAATTGAGTAAGGAGGGAGGCTTTCTAGATAATAACACCTTGTCTCCGACACCTCCTTTAAGTAGTCTCAGAGAATTGCAACATGCAGCCAAAGAGCTTGAATCGGATGAAGATAATGAATCAGTTAGAAAATGGCTTGCAATTTTAATTGCTCCCGGTTCATCATTGGGTGGAGCAAGGCCAAAAGCCAATCTGAAAGATGAAAATGGCGATTTGTGGATAGCAAAGTTTCCTTCTAAGTCGGATATGATAGATAAAGCTGCATGGGAATTTTTAGGCTATAAACTAGCCTCAAAAGCAGGTATAAACATGGCAGAATGCAAAATACAAAAAATAACAGGGAAACACCACACCTTTCTTACCAAACGCTTTGATAGAGAAAATGGTGAACGTATTCATTTTGCTAGTGCTATGACAATGACTGGAAACAATGAAGATACCATCAGAGAAGAGCCTGCAAGCTATTTAGATATAGCTGAGTTTATTCAATACACCGGGGCAAATCCAAAGCAAGATTTAGAGCAGTTATGGCGAAGAATCGTTTTTAATATTGCCATTTCAAACACCGACGATCATTTAAGAAACCACGGATTTATTTTAACGCCTAAGGGTTGGGTATTATCTCCTGCATATGATATTAACCCATCCGTAGATAAAGGCGGTTTAGCTTTGAATATTGACACGCACAATAACGAACTGGATTTCGAATTAGCAAAAAGTGTAGGTGAATACTTTCAGCTCTCAGAAAGCGAAATGGACTCCATACTAAATGAAGTAAAAGAAACGGTAAGTACATGGAAAAATGAAGCGTTAAAAATAGGGATATCAAAAGCTGAAATTGATTTAATGGAAGGAGCCTTTAGGTATAAATAAAAACACGAATCAAATACTTTTTGATTTAAATAAATGCAATTTATATGACTCCAAAATTAGTTTTAGCAGATTTGCATATATTTTCTGAACGAAAAATAATATATTTGCAATATCATTAGAGTGCATTAAAGCACATTTAAAAATTTAGACAATTTTATAAGCGCCTAAATGTAGGCCTTACGAGTAAATTATACGCTGGGGTATTTGAATTTATTTGCTTAAAAAAATAAAACCTAAGGAGTTATAGCGACAGGGTTGTTCATTTGCAACTCTGAGATGGTTGGGAACACGCAAGTAATCCCATCCTGATCACACTAATAAGTAACCACTTATAGATAAATCTGTAAGTGGTTATTTTGTTTTACATATACAATCTCAATTATGTCCAAAAAAAAAGGTATCCGAAGATACCCTTTTTTGCTTTTTGTGTGAAATTTCTTATTTTGCAACAGCAGTAGCTAATTCAGCACCAGCTTTGAATTTAGCAACTGTTTTAGCAGGAATGTTGATTGCTTTTTTGGTTGCAGGGTTGATACCTGTACGAGCTGCTCTTTTAGCAACAGAGAAAGAACCAAAACCAACTAAACTTACTTTATCACCTTTTGCTAAAGCATTAGTTACTGCATCAATGAATCCATCCAATGCTTTTTTAGAATCTGCCTTGCTAAGGCCGGCTTGTTCAGCCATCGCGTTAATTAAATCTGCCTTGTTCATAATAGCTATTATTTTAGTTTAACAACAAAAAAATATTTCTTGATTATTTTCATATGCAAAAATAAAGGATTGCAAATTGTTTCCAAATATTTAAGGACTTTTTTTTTAAGTTTTTTTGTTTTTTTCTTAAAATATGTTGCATTTACATGCATTTCCTTTTATTTAAGTACTTTTGCAGGCATAAAACTAAAAAATTATGTTTGCAAATAGACCTGTTTTTTTAGGCAGTTTACCTCCTGTTGTACGAAATCTGTTAATTATTAATGTATTATTATGGTTGGCATCGTTCACTTTTGGCAATAGCATCAATGTAACGTATTATTTTGGCTTGCATTATTGGCAGTCGGAGATGTTTAATCCTGCGCAGTTTATTAGCTACATGTTTTTGCATCAAAATGCCTTTTTTCCTTGGCACTTATTTTTTAATATGTTTGCGTTATACATGTTTGGCAGGGTGCTAGAGCAGGTTATGGGCTCAAAACGTTTTTTGTTTTATTATATTACTTGTGGTATTGGTGCTGCTTTGGCGCAACAAATCGTGTGGTCGTTTTCTATTATGCCGGCTGTTGCTGAGGTGCATAGGGAGGTTGCAAATGGAGCTCCTGCAGCTTATTTAGTTCAAATGCAAGCAGAACTTAATCGCTTTATTACTATTGGGGCTTCGGGTTCGGTGTTCGGTTTGTTGTTGGGATTTGGGTATTTATTTCCAAATCAGCAAATTATGTTGCTTTTTCCACCAATTCCTCTTAAAGCCAAATATTTTGTATTAATCTATGCCATTATCGAATTGTTTTTTGGTGTAGCCAGATTTGAGGGAGATAGCATTGCTCATTTTGCCCATTTAGGGGGCTTGTTGGTTGGCATGCTTGTTTTGTGGTATTGGCGTCGTAATCCTTCAAACCATTTTAAGCAATGAGTATAAAAAGCGAATTGGAGGCTTCGTTTAAACGAGGTGATGTTGTTACCAAGCTAATTTACATCAATCTAGCTGTTTTTGTTTTGATTAATTTGTTGCAGCTTATTAGTAAGTTGTTCGTTTTTTCTATTCCCTTGTTTGAGTATATCTCGGTATCATCTGATCCTTATTTTTTGTTGTTTCATCCTTGGACACTTTTTTCGTATGCTTTTGTACACGAAGGATTTATTCATCTGCTGTTTAATTTGTTGAATTTGTATTGGTTTGGTCGTTTCTTTTTACAGTTTTTCAATCAAAAGCAGTTAGTGGGGTTGTATATATTGGGGGCATTAGCTGGCGCTTTGTTCTATGTTGTTGCGGTCAATCTATTCCCATATTTTAAAGAAGTTATTTTGTATAAAGGCTTGTTGATAGGAGCCTCGGCAAGTGTATTGGCAATTATTACTGCTGTAGCTGCATACAGTCCGAATATGGAAATTACCCTAGTGCTTATCGGAAGGGTAAAACTGAAGTACATAGCCATTGTGCTATTTTTTATTAGTTCGTTTAGTGTTGTTGGAGCTAATGCCGGCGGTAATCTTGCGCACTTGGGGGGTATTTTTGCCGGTTATCTTTTTGCCATAACTATAAAACAAGGAAAAGATTTAACAAGTTTGATAAATAAAAGTATTGATTTTTTTGTAGATTTGTTTGCTCGAAAATCCACTATGAAAGTGAGCTATAAAGGCAAAGCTATGAGTGATGCTTCGTGGAACGAGCAGCGTAAAGTGCAAGCAGAAGTAATTGATGCTATTTTAGATAAGATAAAGAAAACCGGTTACGAGAGTTTAACGGTAGAGGAGAAGAAAAAGCTTTTTGATCAAAGTGCAAAATAAAACCCCTTGAAGAAATTTTTTACCATACTTATTTTAAGTGGAAACGGATTGGCCATTATTGGCTTGCTGCTTGCCGCTTTTTCTACAAAGATTAATCCCGATTTCTTTTTTCTACCAGCCTTGTTAGGGATGTTTTTTCTCCCTTTGATACTGCTTAATTTAGCTTTTGTAGTTTTTTGGATGCTTAGGTTTAAGTGGTTTTTTGTGTTTTCACTCTTGGCTATTGTGCTTTCTTATGGTAGTTTTAAGCAAATGTTTCCTATAAAGAAATCAGCAACAGAACCTTTCTCTTTAAATGATTCTACTCAATTTACTTTGTTGTCATATAATGTTAAGTTGTTCGATTTTTATAAGAAGAGTAAAAACTTACAGCATCACAACAAAACCATCGAATACATTTTAAATCGAGATGCCGATATTGTTTGTTTGCAAGAGTTTGGTTATTATAATGCCAAAGGATATTTAGATGCAGCCAATGTATTAACGGCTTTGGGAAAAAAATATAAGTACCGCCATATTGAGAGTTACGGAAAATCTGATCAACGAAGCACATACGGTGTGGCAACTTTCTCAAAATACCCGATTGTAAAAAAACGCACTATTGAGTACGAAACCCGCTTTAATTTTTCTATTTGTTCCGAAATTCAAATTAGGAATAAAACCATACACTTGTACAATTGCCACCTAGAATCCAATCAGCTTACAGTGGACGATAAAAAGAAAATGTTTGAGTTAGTGGATAGTGTGTCTAGCAACAAAGAGATTGCACTTGCTACGGGTCTGTTGTTTGGTAAACTGAAAAAAGCTTCAAAAGCTCGTTCCAAGCAAGCAAAAGCAATTTCCGATGATATAGCAGTAACCGATTCGCTTGTTGTGGTGTGTGGTGATTTTAACGATACGCCTGTTTCTTATACCTACGGCACTATTAAAGGCGATTTGTCGGATGCTTTTCTGGTAAATTCTTCCGGATTAGGAATAACGTATAGCGAAGCTCCTTTTTTGTTTCGTATTGATTATATCTTGCATAGCAAGGGTATTAGTTCTGGCAATTTTTTCATTGATAAAGTGCCTTTTTCTGATCATTATCCAATATCGTGTGTTATTGATTTGAAGTAAATGATTATGTTTAACGTATAAAATACGCATTTATGAAACCAGTTGTAAGCATTATTATGGGGAGTACCTCCGATTTGCCTGTAATGGAAAATGCTGCAAAATTGTTAAATGATTTTGAAATTCCGTTTGAGATTAACGCTCTTTCTGCCCATCGTACGCCAAAAGAAGTAGAGGCTTTTGCTACCCATGCTCAAGAAAGAGGAATTCAGGTAATAATTGCTGCTGCAGGTATGGCTGCGCATTTGCCGGGTGTAATTGCCTCCATGACAAGCTTGCCCGTTATTGGTGTTCCAATCAATGCTTCGTTAGATGGCATGGATGCTTTGTTGGCTATTGTACAAATGCCTCCGGGTATTCCGGTTGCTACTGTAGGTATTAATGGTGCAATGAATGCCGCAATTTTAGCGGTACAAATAATGGCTACCAACAACCCGTCTTTACAGCAAAAATTAATCGCCTATAAAGCCGATTTGAAAACGAAAATTGTTGAGGCGAATCAAGCGCTTAAAGAAGTAAAATATTCGTATAAAACGAACTAACATGGCTTTTGTTTTTTTAGGCTTAGGAAGCAATCAAGGAAATCGAATGGTGTATTTGTTGGGCGCATTGGAAAACATTTCGCGCGATATTGGTGTTATACAATCGCACTCTTCGGTGTACCAATCAGAGGCTTGGGGCTACGATTCGGAAAACGATTTCTTGAATATGGTTGTATTTGTTTCCACCAATTTGTTGCCCGATGAGTTAATACTGGTGTGTAAAAGTATTGAAGCAAAGGCCGGAAGAGTAAAAGATGATGCACCTCAGGGATATCAGGATAGAACCTTGGATATTGATATTTTGTTTTACGATACCTTGGTATTGAGTACCGAAAAACTTACTATCCCGCACCCAAAAATGGCCGAAAGAAAGTTTGTATTGACGCCATTAGTAGAGATTGCTCCCGATTGGGAGCATCCTGTACAGAAGAAATCGTGTGGCGAATTGTTACGCGTTTGTTTAGATACAACAAAAATAAGTATAATAACTAGTTTGTGAAAGAAAGCGTTATATGAGTAATGATAAAAGACCGGAGTATATTTTTGAAACGAGTTGGGAGGTTTGTAATCAAGTAGGGGGTATTTATACCGTTTTATCGACCAGAGCCAAAACATTACAAGCAAGTTATAAAGATAAGTTGATGTTTATCGGTCCGGATTTCTGGCAACAGCAAGAGTCTCCTTATTTTAGCGAATCTGCGTCCTTGTTAAAGGAGTGGAAAGCGTACACTTATCAAAAAACAGGTATTTCTATTCGTGTTGGCCGTTGGGATATTCCCGGAACTCCTATAGCTGTTTTAATTGATTTTACTCCCTTTTTACAACCCGAATTTTTACACCCTATTTATGCCCAGGTATGGGATGCTTTTGGGGTTGACTCTATTGCTGCTTACGGCGATTATGATGAGGCTGCTGTTTTTGGAACCCTCTCGGGTATGGTTATCGAAAGTTATTATCAGTTTAATCAATTGCCAACCGACACCAAGGTGATAGCTCATTTTAATGAGTGGATGACAACTTTTGGTTTATTCTACCTAAAGCAACGATTGCCTCAAGTGGCAACCGTATTTACCACCCATGCCACATCTATCGGTCGTTCCATTTGTGGTAACGGTAAGCCTTTATATGGCTATCTTTCAGGGTATAGTGGCGATCAGATGGCGCGCGAACTGAATATGTCTGCCAAACACTCTGCAGAAAAGGTGGCCGCTCATATAGCCGATTGTTTTACCACTGTTAGCGATGTTACGGCGGTAGAATGTAAGCAATTACTCGAAAAAGCGGTTGATGTAGTTACACCCAACGGATTTGAAAATGGCTTTGTGCCAACGGGAAAGAAATTTACTGCCGGACGAACAACTGCTCGTAAAACGTTAAAGGATGTGAGCGAAGCCTTGTTAGGGTACTCGTTGAGTGAAGATGTGGTTTTTGTAGGTACTTGCGGCCGATACGAATACCGAAATAAAGGTATTGATGGATTTATCGACTCTCTTAAACGATTGTCGGATAGCTCTTTGCTAGGTAGAGAGGTGGTGGCATTTATTATGGTACCGGCATTTATTAAGGGTGCTCGAAAAGACTTGCAGGTAAAATTACAAGAAAAGAATACTCATCCGCTACCCAATAATTTTATTACACACGAACTGGTAGATTCATGGAACGACCCTGTTACAGCAGCGCTTCATTGGGTGCAAATGCAGCAAAATAAGCCACAAGATAAAGTTAAAATCATTTTTGTGCCAAGTTATTTAAACGGCAATGATGGTATTTTTAATCTTCCGTATTATGAATTACTTATTGGCTTAGATATTACTGCATTTCCTTCCTATTACGAACCTTGGGGGTATACGCCTTTAGAAAGTATTGCTTTTTCTATACCAACTATCACAACTAACTTATCGGGTTTTGGTCAGTGGGTAGATAAAACGCTTCAATCGGCAAACGATAGTTTAACCAATGGTGTGGCTGTGGTAAAACGAACCGACGATAATTACCAGGAAATGGTAGATGAGATGACACAGCTATTACTCGAATTTTGTTTGAAAACCGAAGCACAGGTTGATTCCATTCGTAAGGCGGCTTTCGATTTATCACAGAAAGCCTTATGGAAAGAATTTATTGTATTTTACGAAGAAACATATACCTTTGCGCTGGCAAAAAATAAGAAGCAAATTACCAAACTAATATAAGAAAAAAGATACAATGAAAGTAGAGATAAGTAAGGCAAATCAGCCTAATTGGAAAGAAATTACGGTTTCTTCACGTGTGCCTGAAGGCTTGAAGAAATTGCAGGAAATATCGCGCAACCTATGGTGGGTGTGGAACGACGAAGCACAAGAATTATTTAATGATATTGATAAAGAAATTTGGGAAGCTTGTAAAAATAATCCGGTGTTATTTCTCGAAAAGCTTAATTATGAAAAAATGGAGCTTATTGTAAAGGATGAAACGTATATGCGAAAACTAGATGATGTATATACTTCATTTAGAAAATACATAGATGTAAAACCTGATCCTAAAAAGCCTACTGTAGCTTACTTTAGTATGGAGTACGGGTTAACTCAGATACTGAAAATTTATTCAGGCGGTTTGGGTGTATTGGCGGGCGATTATTTAAAAGAAGCTACAGATAGTAATATCGATTTGGTAGCTGTAGGGTTTTTATACCGTTTTGGATATTTCTCTCAAGCGCTTTCAATGGATGGTGACCAATTGGCTATTTATGATCCGCATAATTTTAACCAATTGCCAATTGAGGCGGTTAAAGATGAGCATGGGGCTCAAACTGTTATCGAAGTGCCATTTGCCGGACATACCGTTTATGCAAATTTGTGGAAGGTTGCTGTTGGGCGTATTTCTCTTTACTTGCTAGATACCGACACACCTTTAAATAGCGAATACGATAGATCTATTACATTCCAACTGTACGGAGGCGATTGGGAAAATAGATTAAAACAAGAGTATTTGTTAGGTATTGGTGGTATTTTAACACTTAAACACTTGGGTATAGAAAAACAAGTGTATCACTGTAACGAAGGGCATGCGGCATTAATTAATGCTCAACGCTTAGCCGATTATGTGCAAGATAAAGGTCTAACTTTTCCGCAAGCCTTAGAGGTAGTTAAAGGCTCGTCGTTGTATACCGTACATACCCCTGTGCCTGCCGGTCATGATAGCTTTGACGAAGGGTTGTTCCAAAAGTATTTAAAAGAGTATCCGGAAAAATTGGGTATTAGTTGGGATGAGTTTATCGGACTAGGAAGAGTTAACCCGGATGATAAAGGCGAAAAATTTAGTATGAGTACTTTTGCTTGCAATACTTGTCAGGAAATTAACGGCGTGAGCTGGTTACACGGTAAAGTGTCGCAAGAAATGTTTCAGTATATATGGAATGGCTATTTTCCTGAAGAGTCGCATGTAAATTATGTTACCAATGGGGTGCATCTACCTACATGGACTTCAAGTGCATGGAAACGGTTATACGATAAAGCTTTTGGTGAAGAATATATTTACGACCAGTCTAATATGTCGTATTGGGAAAAGATTTACCAAGTAGATGATGATGAGATTTGGAGAACACGCGTTGAATTGAAAAAGAAATTGCTCGATTATATTAAGGTGCAGTTTGAAGAGCAATGGATGAAAAACCAAGGCGATCCTTCGCGTATTGTATCTGTTCTCGAAAATATCAATCCGGAGGCACTAATTATTGGTTTCGGTCGCCGTTTTGCAACTTACAAAAGAGCCCATTTGTTATTTAACGATTTAAATAGATTGGAAAAGATTGTTAATAACGAAAAGTATCCGGTGCAATTTTTATATACAGGAAAAGCGCATCCTGCTGATGGTGCAGGACAAGGGTTGATTAAACGAATAGTCGAGATATCTCGTATGCCTCAGTTTCTAGGGAAAATTATTTTCTTGGAAAACTATGATATGCGTTTAGCTAAACGATTGGTTGCTGGTGTAGATATTTGGTTAAATACACCAACCCGTCCGTTAGAAGCTTCCGGTACATCGGGCGAGAAAGCCCAAATGAACGGTGTCCTAAATTTCTCGGTTCTTGATGGATGGTGGCTAGAAGGCTATGTAAAAGGAGCCGGTTGGGCGCTAACAGAAAAGCGGACTTTCGAGAATCAGTCTCATCAAGATCAGTTGGATTCATCAACCATTTATTCTTTGTTGGAAAATGAAATCCTTCCCTTGTACTTTGCTAAAAACAGCAAAGGTTATTCGCCCGGATGGATTCAAACCATTAAGAATTCTATAGCTAAAATCACCCCTCGTTTTACTATGAAACGAATGTTGGATGATTATATTGATAAATTCTATATAAAATTGGCTACTCGTGGAGAGTTGTTGAAAAAAGACAATTATGCTAAAGCCAAAGAAATGGCTGCTTGGAAGCAAGATGTTAGCTCTATTTGGGATGGCATAGAAGTTACTTCGCTAGAAATTCCAGAAAAAATGGCCAATACCCCTGAGGTTGGTGAAGACTATAGTATCACTGCCGAAATTGATACTAAAAGTACAGCAGTTACTAGTATCGGTTTAGAGCTGGTTGTTACTTTTCAAGACGATAAAAATATTACTCGTATATACGAAGTTGAAGAGTTTGAATTAGTAAAAACCAATGGTTCTAACTTATCGTTTAAGGTAGATTACCGATTAAATACCGGAGGTTCGTATAAATTTGGTATTCGTATGTTTCCAAAACATGCCGATTTACCATACCGTCAGAATTTCTGTTATGTGCGTTGGATATAAATCGAATTATATTATTTTGTATAAAAGGTGTTCCGTTTGGAGCACCTTTTTTGTTTTTATACCTATATTTGTTTCTTTAATACTTTAAAAAATTTTCAAGCATGAAAAGAAAATGTACTGTATTAACCCTGTCCGCTATGTTACGCTAAGGCGAACTGGCGAACTGGGGCGCAAAGATTAACGCAAGGAGCGCAAAGCAATATAAGTAAGAAGGAGAAGTGTTGAGCTTCTCCTTTTTCATTCATTCGTTTAAAACCCAATCTTTTTTCGAGGCTTTTCAATAGTCTTTTGTTTTTTAGCTAGTTCTGTAAGTGCTAAATAAATATCATCCAATTGATTGTCATAGTTTTCATGGTCTTTTGTCAATGATTGAACATCGTGGTTAAGTAGCATTATTTGATTTCGAATAATCTCAATCTCATGATTAATGCTATTTGTATTCAGCAGATATTGCCGGATATGAACAAAGGCACGCATGATTTGAATATTTACTTGAATGGCAAGTGTTGAACGAAGTATACCGGATAGCATTGCAACACCTTCCTGTGTAAAAACAAGAGGTGGAACAGGACTGTGTTTAATTGACTCCGGGAACTTGTCGCAATTTGCGACAAGTTCAACCCACTCATCTTTAGTCAGTTGAAAAGAAAAATCTACTGGAAACCGTTCAGAATTGCGTTTCACCTGCTCTTTTAGTCGTCTGTTTTCCACACCATATAATTCTGCTAAATCAAAATCTAGCATTACCTTAAAACCTCTTATTTCATGTATTCTATCTTGGATAATTTGCAATTCCATAATCTATTATTTGATTTTATTGTGCAAATATAGATTATTTATATATTACTTAGTATATATTGATGTAAATAATATAAATT
>CAMDGD010000033.1 GCA_945897785.1 Paludibacter jiangxiensis | reverse complement strand
AACTGCCTTCTGAATATTTTTTACATTTCGCACATGACAAAAAAAAATCCCTGTTAAAAAGAGTATTATCATTACTAAACCTTAGTTTAGATTATCTTCTTTCATTTCTACATAAAAAACGAAAAGTCGAAGGTCGAAAAATATATGGTCCACGAATTACACTAATTTGCACTAATTAAAACGCAACGGCAGTCTTTATTCTTTGTTCTTTTGTCTAGACTCTTTTCTCTAACAAAGAAGTTCCGCCCCTATCGGGGCGGGCTACCAATCATCCATTCCTTATTCTACCAATATTTCGCACCTAACGGAGCGAATAGTACTATATTGAAAATGCGAATTAAGGGTTGAAAAAAGTTTCATATTTTACTGATAATCAGTAAAATAACCCAATAAGTATTTTGTTATATCCTTGAATATCAGTAAATTAGAGAAAAAATCAACCACGATTTATTCAAAATTAGTTGTTACCATATTGATTAGTGCTACGGATGAAACAAACCATTGCTACCATTCTTCGTTTTTTAGGGATAATGAAACTAACCGATATGTTGTATTGTTATTTCAGTTTAGTTTAAAATAATAGCTTTACGCAAAGCCTTTCGTAAGCAATGCCCACAAGTAGTGTCGCTTAATTTAGGCGAAGTGTATTGTTTTGTCTCGCTTAAGACTTTCCTCTGGCTGGCATATTCATCGCACATCTTTTTTTTATAGCTTCGAGGTGAGTTTTTAACTGTGATATCGCGTCGACGAATATCAAACCAAGTTATCCTAAGTAGCGTTAAATTGTCTTTACATGCCTAATGCCATAACAAATAAACTTATTCTACATTCCTTTGAATATTACATTTCTTTAGGTACTTTTGGTCCGTATTTTATAGAAGTTATAAAATTACAAGGCAAAAATCTAGAACCTTATTAAAGCAAGTATATAATATGGAATTTCTCGCAAGTTTACAATGTCCAATCACAAGAAATGGACTTAATGTGATACAAAAAGAAGAGTTTACCAACTTTAATCTCCCAGAAAACTTCCTCACATTTGGCACCTTAACAAAAGGTCTGATTGACACAACCAATCAATACTTTTATCCCATTTTTGATGATATTATTGTATTACATGAACATTATGCTTTTTTTGTAGGCAATGGTGTTGATATACGCACGGGTTTGTCATTTGATAAAAAACGTGTCTTTGATTATTATAATGAAGTGAATTATAAGGTTAAAGATGCCTTTAAAATATACGCAGATAGTTCTAAATGGGTCGATTTTAGAAGGGTTTCGTCAAAATATATTAGAAATTCTTTTACTAAAGCCTCCAAGTTTTATCCTGCTTCGGGTAAATACTTTTTAGATATAGCTTCTGGACCTATTGGTTTGCCCGAATATATAAACTTATGTGATGGTTACGAATATAGGGTTTGTGTAGATATCTCGGTAAACGCATTGATAGAGGCCAAGATTAACATTGAAAAGGCTGGGAAACGTGGCATTTTTATTTGTGGTGACATTACCAATATTCCGATTCAAGATAATTCAGTTGATACAGTCCTTTGTCAGCATACACTTTATCATATACCTAAAAACGATCAATTAACTGCCGTAAATGAATTATATAGAGTAGCAAAACTAAATTCAAAAATTGTAATCATTTACTGTTGGTTTTATCACAGTTGGTTTATGAATTTATCTTTAAATGTTATACAGTTATACCGGATATTCAGACATTTTGCCGGAAAACTATACGTTAAAATGGTTAATTCAAAACCACGATTGTATTTCTATCCACATAGCCCGAAATGGTTTAAAAGATCATTTGTCTTTAGTCAGGATATAGATTTTTATTGTTGGAGGAGTACAAATAAATACTATCTTAATGTATATATTCACAGTTGGTTGTTTGGTGAGCAAATCTTAAACAAATTAAGTAGAATTGAAGATAAATACACTAAATTTATGAGCGTTTTTGGTGAATATGCAGCAATTGTAATAATTAAAAGAAAATAATATTGATAGTTTTGCACTTATATTTTAGGCAATATATAGTGAACCCTTGTTTTATTGGTGTATTAACCAAGCAATAAGTTTCCAATAATTTTTTACTTTACATACTTTTTATAAGTCCCCGATTGATTTCCTACTTACACCACTACCACATAAATGCTTTTTAAGGCTTGACTAAAATAGTACATCTTTATATATTCCTAATCGTATAAAAAGAACGAGCCTTAAAAAAACAAGGCTCATTCTTTTTGTCTTGTACTTAGCTGTTTTATTAATCCGCTACAGGCATCTTCTAATAAATCAATAACTAAATCAAAACCATCGGCTCCACCATAATAGGGGTCGGGTATATGGTCTACCGTATGTGCGCTGCAATAATCTGTCATTCGTCGAATCTTTTTTTGAGCTTCTGCGCTAGGGGCTTTACGCATCAAATCGGCTATGTTGTTATCGTCCATGCCAATAATCAAATCAAATTTTTCAAAGTCGTCGGTTGTAATCGGACGGGAAATTGAGTTTAGCTTATAGCCTCTGGCAGATGCGTGTTGGCGCATGCGGGCATCGGCTCTTTCGCCTTCGTGGTACCCGTAGCAGCCGGCAGAGTCAATACTAACTTCGGTGCTAAGTTGTGTCTCTGCCAACAACCGGTCCATTACACTTTCTGCCATTGGCGAGCGACAAATATTTCCTAAACAAACAAATAAAATGGATTGCTTTTTCATGCTTGGTGCTGCGTATTAAATAGTTGGTTCTAGTAATAAAATAATTCGGTGTGCTTGCTTTGTCGTTTTTCCCATTGCAAACAATAACTACACTCAATTTGTGTTCAAAAATAAACTTTTTCTGAATAATTGCATAAAATCGCACATTTTAACCAAAAAATAAATACAAATCTCTTGTGCAGAAAAAAAAGTTGCCTATCTTTGCACCCCGATTTGGAAAAAATTGGATTAAAATTAAAGACAAAATAATAAGTAAAAATGCCTACAATTCAACAATTAGTTAGAAAAGGACGGTTTGCTGAAATCGAAAAAAGTAAATCGCCAGCATTAAATTCTTGTCCGCAAAGAAGAGGGGTATGTGTGCGTGTGTATACCACTACACCTAAAAAACCTAACTCGGCTATGCGTAAGGTTGCTCGTGTAAGATTAACCAATCAAAAAGAAGTAAATGCATACATTCCAGGCGAAGGACACAACTTGCAAGAGCACTCTATCGTGTTAGTGCGTGGTGGTCGTGTAAAAGACCTTCCCGGAGTTCGTTACCATATTGTACGGGGTACATTAGATACTTCTGGAGTAGCCGGTCGTACCCAACGTCGTTCAAAATACGGAACAAAAAGACCAAAGAAAAAATAATCAATTGTTTTTAATAAGTATTCATTAAGATTTTTTAGTAAGTAAATTTGTAGCTGTTGAGGGTTGAGTAAATGGTCTAGCGTGACCGTTGAAGCAAACAAACAACTAAAATTAAAATAAGTTTTCAAATGAGAAAGTCAAAACCAAAAAAACGGATTATATTACCAGATCCAGTTTTTAACGAAGTATCTGTTACCAGATTTGTTAACCATCTTATGTTTGATGGTAAAAAAAGTACAGCTTTTGATATTTTTTACGGCTCACTCGATGCAGTAAAAGCAAAACTTCCAAATGAAGAGTCAAACCCTCTTGATATATGGAAAAAGGCACTCGAAAATATTACTCCGCAAGTAGAGGTGAAATCTCGTCGCGTGGGTGGTGCTACCTTCCAAGTTCCCACTGAAATTCGTCCAGAAAGAAAGGAATCCCTTTCGATGAAATATTTAATACAGTATTCTCGCAAAAGAAGCGGGCGTTCGATGGCTGAGAAATTAGCTGCCGAAATTGTTGACGCGTTTAATAACCAAGGCGGTGCCTTCAAAAGAAAAGAAGATATGCACCGTATGGCAGAAGCGAACCGTGCTTTTGCTCACTTTAGATTTTAATATATTATAGCATAAGATAGATGGCAAAAGGTGATTTAAATTTTACAAGAAACTTAGGAATTATGGCGCATATTGATGCGGGTAAAACTACCACATCAGAGCGTATCCTTTTTTACACAGGCTTAACCCATAAAATTGGCGAAGTACATGATGGTGCTGCTACTATGGATTGGATGGAGCAAGAGCAAGAAAGAGGTATTACCATTACTTCTGCAGCAACAACTACCTTCTGGAAGTATTTAGACAATCAATATAAAATAAATTTGATAGATACTCCGGGGCATGTCGACTTTACCGTTGAGGTTGAGCGCTCTTTACGAGTTTTGGATGGTGCAGTAGCTACTTTCTGTGCCGTTGGTGGTGTAGAGCCTCAATCAGAAACAGTATGGCGTCAAGCAGATAAATATAATGTGCCTCGTATCGGATATGTAAATAAAATGGACCGCTCAGGAGCCGATTTTTACGAAGTTGTTCGTCAGGTTAAAGAGGTATTGGGTGCAAATCCTTGTCCTATTCAAATTCCAATTGGTGCTGAAGAAAAGTTTAGAGGTATTATAGACCTAGTATTGATGAAGGCTGTACTATGGCACGATGAGTCAATGGGTGCAGATTATTCTTTAGAAGCTATACCAGCAGATTTACAAGCCGAAGCTGAAGAGTGGCGCGATAAAATGTTGGAAAGTATTGCCGAATTCGACGATGAGTTGATGGAAAAATATTTCGATGACCCTTCTACTATTAATGTAGATGAGATTAAAAGAGCTTTGCGTGCAGCAACCGTTTCAATGGCTGTTACACCAATGACCTTAGGTTCATCGTTTAAAAATAAAGGTGTTCAGCCTTTGTTAGATGCTGTTTGTGCTTATTTACCTAGTCCGATGGATACAGAGGAAGTTACCGGTTTTGATCCGCGCGACCCTGAGAAACTAGTGTCTAGAAAACCCGATGCTTCTGAGCCTTTAACAGCTTTAGCTTTTAAAATTGCAACCGACCCTTTTGTTGGTCGTTTGTGTTTCTTCCGTGTTTATTCAGGGAAAATTGATGCAGGTTCGTATGTTTTCAATACACGTTCAGATAAAAAAGAAAGAATTTCTCGTTTATTCCAAATGCATTCGAACAAACAAAATTCAGTTGATATAATTTCTGCTGGAGATATTGGTGCAGGTGTTGGATTTAAAGATATTCGTACAGGCGATACGCTTTGCGACGAAAAATATCCTATCGTGCTAGAAGCGATGGACTTCCCAGAACCGGTAATTGGTATTTCTGTGGAGCCAAAAACACAAAAAGATTTGGATAAGCTGGGTATGGGATTGGCTAAATTAGCCGAAGAGGATCCAACTTTCCGTGTACATACCGATGAAAACTCAGGCCAAACCGTAATTGAAGGTATGGGTGAGCTTCACTTGGAAATCATTATTGATCGTTTACGACGAGAATTTAAGGTAGAATGTAATCAAGGTCGTCCGCAAGTAGCATACAAAGAAGCCATAACTCAACAAGTTGAACTTCGCGAAGTGTATAAAAAACAAACCGGTGGTCGTGGTAAATTTGCCGATATGAATGTAATTGTTGGTCCTGTTGATAAAGATTTTGAAGGTAGCCTACAGTTTGTTGATCAGGTAAAAGGAGGGAATATTCCAAAGGAATACATTCCATCTATACAGAAAGGCTTTACTGCTGCTATGAAAAATGGTGTTTTAGCTGGATTTACTATGGATCAACTGAAAGTGGTTGTTACAGACGGATCATACCATCCTGTCGATTCAGATCAGTTGTCATACGAGATTTGTGCGCAAATTGCTTATAAAAATGCTTGTGCAAAAGCAAAACCAATTTTATTAGAACCTATCATGAAACTAGAGGTAGTAACTCCGGAAGAAAGCATGGGCGATATTATTGGTGATTTAAATAAACGAAGGGGTCAGGTAGAAGGTATGGAATCTAGTCGTGCCGGAGCTCGTATTGTTAAGGCTAAAGTGCCATTATCAGAACTGTTTGGTTATGTTACTTCACTTCGTACCATATCATCAGGTAGAGCAACATCAACCATGGAATTTGCACATTACGCTGAGGTGTCTTCATCTATTGCAAAACAAGTGCTAACTGACGCTAAAGGAAAAGTAGAATTATTATCGTAATCCATTTAAAATATAACAGTATTAGCGAATGACTCTTAATACGGTTGTTCTTTTAAATAAAAATTAAATAAAAGATGAGTCAAAAAATCAGAATTAAATTAAAATCGTACGACCACAATTTGGTGGATAAATCGGCCGAGAAAATTGTAAAAACAGTTAAAGCAACTGGTGCGGTAGTAAGCGGTCCTATTCCATTGCCAACACACAAACGGATATTTACCGTGAACCGTGCAACTTTTGTGAATAAGAAATCACGTGAGCAATTTCAGTTATCATCGTTTAAACGATTGATTGATATATATAGCTCAACATCGCAAACGGTTGATGCTCTAATGAAACTAGAATTGCCTAGTGGGGTTGAAGTAGAAATCAAAGTATAAATATATGTTGATTTGATGAGTTGTTTATCTGTTTATACCAAACAATTTTTCAAATTTGCAAGTACACTAAATAAACAAAAAAATAACATTGAAATGCCAGGATTAATAGGAAAAAAAATCGGAATGACATCCGTTTTCAGTGCCGATGGTAAAAATGTACCATGCACTGTTATCGAAGCTGGTCCTTGTGTTGTTACGCAAATTAAAACTGTCGAAATTGATGGGTATACCTCTCTTCAGTTAGGTTTTTCTGATAAAAAAGAAAAACATACCACTAAACCGGAGTTGGGACATCTAAAAAAAGCAGGCGTTACACCAAAGAGACACTTGGTTGAGTTCAAAGATTTCGAAGGTGAATTTAAATTAGGCGATGCAATTACTGCTGTCGATTTATTTACCGATTTAGATTGGGTTGATGTAGTAGGAACATCAAAAGGAAAAGGTTTTCAAGGGGTTGTAAAACGCCATGGATTCGGAGGTGTAGGACAAGCTACGCACGGTCAGCATAACCGTTTGCGTGCGCCGGGTTCACTCGGAGCTTCATCTTATCCGTCTAAAGTAGTTAAAGGAATGAGAATGGGCGGTCGTATGGGCGGTGATCAAGTTACCGTTCAAAACCTTCAAGTGTTAAAAGTAATTCCGGAGCACAATTTGGTGCTTATCAAAGGCTCAGTTCCGGGAGCAAAAGGTTCAATCGTAATTATTAATAAGTAATGGAACTGAATATATATAACATCAAAGGAGAAGACACAGGTAGAAAAATTTCATTAAATGATTCTATCTATGCACTAGAACCGAATGATCATGCCATTTACTTGGATGTAAAACAGTATTTGGCCAATCAACGACAAGGAACGCATAAGTCGAAAGAACGGAATGAAATTACCGGAAGTACTCGTAAACTTGGAAAACAAAAAGGTGGCGGCGGTGCTCGTAGAGGGGATATTAAATCTCCGCTATTAAAAGGAGGAGCTCGTGTATTCGGTCCTCGTCCGCGCGATTATGGTTTCAAGTTAAATAAGAAAGTGAAGCAATTAGCTCGTAAATCAGCTTTATCTTATAAAGCATTAGAAGAGGGAATTGTAGTAGTGGATAATATAGTTTTTGATACCGCTAAAACGAAAGAATTTGTAACATTTACAAATAATTTAAAAGTAGCTGATAAAAAGTTACTTATTGTTTTATCGGAACCAAATAAAAATGTATATTTGTCGGCTCGTAATCTGAAAAACGCAGAAGTGATAACTGTCTCAGAATTAAATACTTACAAGATTCTGAATGCAAAATCATTGCTTATTTCTGAAGGTTCAGTAGCTTTAATCGAACAAATTTTTAACGCATAAGGAGATTATTACAATGGCAATTATCATAAAACCTATCGTTACAGAAAAAATGACCGGATTGACCGATAAACTTAACCGTTACGGTTTTAAAGTTGATTTGAATGCCAATAAAATTCAAATTAAACAGGCAATTCAGGATATGTATAAAGTAACTGTAGTTTCTGTAAATACCGCAGTATTCCCCGGGAAAAAAAAATCTCGCTTTACAAAAAGTGGTGTAATTAAAGGAGCAAGTGCCAAATACAAAAAGGCTATTGTTACCTTAAAAGATGGAGAAGTAATCGATTTATATAGCAATATTTAATAGAAAATGGCTGTAAGAAAATTAAGACCGGTAACACCGGGACAGAGACACAAAATTATTGGTGCTTTTGATTCAATTACCGAAAGTTCACCAGAAAAATCTCTTGTTGTTGGAATCTCTAAATCAGGAGGTAGAAACCACGATGGTAAAATGACCATGCGCTACATGGGCGGCGGTCACAAGAGAAAGTATAGAGTAATTGATTTTAAAAGAAATAAAGACGGAATTCCTGCTGTAGTTAAAGCAATTGAATACGATCCTAATCGTTCAGCTCGTATTGCCTTATTATATTATGCTGATGGTGAAAAAAGATATATTTTAGCGCCTAACGGGTTGGCTGTTGGTCAGGATATTCAATCTGGTGCCGAAGCAGCTCCAGAAGTAGGAAACGCACTTCCGTTGCAAAATATTCCTTTAGGAACTATTATTCATAATATTGAATTGAATCCAGGACAAGGTGCTGCTTTAGTGCGTTCTGCAGGAACTTTTGCACAGTTAACTTCAAGAGAAGATAAATATGCTATCGTAAAGTTGCCTTCTGGCGAAATGCGTAAAATATTGTGTACTTGTAAAGCTACTGTTGGTAGTGTTGGTAATTCGGATCATGCACTCGAAAGATCTGGTAAAGCGGGTCGCTCTCGTTGGCTTGGTCGTCGTCCTCGTGTAAGAGGTGTTGCCATGAACCCTGTTGATCACCCAATGGGTGGTGGAGAAGGTCGTGCATCGGGTGGACATCCTCGTTCTCGTAAAGGCTTGTTAGCTAAAGGATACAAGACAAGATCACCTAAAAAGGCTACGAGCAAGTATATTATTGAAAAAAGAAAGAAATAAACGAAATAAGAAGTAGATAATATGAGTCGTTCAATCAAAAAGGGACCATACATTAACTTAAAGTTAGAACAAAAAGTGTTAGAAATGAATAACTCCGGTAAAAAAACCGTAGTTAAAACATGGGCAAGAGCATCCATGATTTCTCCAGATTTTGTTGGTCATACAGTTGCAGTACACAATGGAAACAAATTTATTCCGGTTTATGTTACCGAAAACATGGTAGGACACAAGTTAGGAGAGTTTTCTCCAACAAGAAATTTCCGTGGACATGGTGGTAAGAAAAAATAATCCCTTGTGTTGGAAAACGAAAAAATAAAAAATTTCTAAATAAAATGGGTAAAAGAAAAAAAATAGCCGCAGAAGATAGAAAGGAAGCCCAAAAATCGCTTTACTTCGCTAAATTGAACAATGTGCCAACATCACCTAGAAAAATGCGTTTGGTGGCAGATATGATTCGTGGCATGGAGGTAAGTAAAGCCTTAGGGGTGTTGAAATTCTCGACTAAAGAGGCTTCGGGTAGATTAGAAAAGTTATTGCGTTCAGCAATTTCAAACTGGGAACAAAAGACAGAACAGAAAGCTGACAGTGCAAATTTGTTCGTTAGTGCAGTTTTTGTTGATTCTGCACGAGTGCTTAAAAGACTTCGTACCGCTCCACAAGGAAGAGGATACCAAATTCGCAAGCGTTCTAACCATGTTACCTTGTTTGTGGATACTAAAGTTACTAACGATCAAAATTAAAGATATAAATGGGACAAAAAGTTAATCCAATAAGTAATCGTTTAGGAATCATCAGAGGGTGGGACTCAAATTGGTATGGTGGAAATAATTATGGAGATACCTTGTTAGAAGATAGCAAAATCAGAAAGTATTTGAATGCTCGTTTAGCTAAAGCAAGTGTTTCTAGAATTGTTATTGAAAGAACTTTAAAGCTTGTTACAATTACCGTGTGTACTGCTCGTCCGGGAATTATTATCGGAAAAGGTGGACAAGAAGTAGATAAGCTAAAAGAAGAATTAAAAAAAATTACAGATAAAGATGTTCAGATCAATATCTTTGAAGTGAAAAGACCGGAACTTGATGCCGTTATAGTAGCAAATAATATTGCCCGTCAGGTTGAAGGAAAAATCGCTTATCGTCGTGCTGTCAAAATGTCTATCGCATCAACAATGCGTATGGGAGCAGAAGGTATTAAGGTAATGGTATCCGGACGATTAAATGGTGCAGAAATGGCTCGTTCAGAAATGTATAAAGAGGGAAGAACTCCGTTACATACTTTACGCGCTGATATTGATTATGCTTTAGCAGAAGCCTTAACAAAAGTTGGATTGATTGGTATTAAAGTGTGGATTTGTCGTGGGGAAATTTATGGCAAAAAAGACTTAGCTCCTAATTTTGCAACAAAAGAAAGTGCTCAACGTCCAGGAAATGATCGTAGAGAAGGAAATGCTAAAGGGTTCAAAAAAAGAAGAAAATAATTTCGAAAACAAAATTGAATTGTAAAGATTATGTTACAACCAAAGAAAACTAAGTTCAGAAGACAGCAAAAAGGTCGTATGAAAGGTAATGCTCAAAGAGGAAATCAATTGGCATTCGGTTCTTTTGGTATAAAATCGTTAGAGTCAAAATGGATAACTGGTCGTCAGATCGAAGCTGCCCGTGTTGCTGTAACTCGTTATATGCAAAGACAAGGACAAATTTGGATAAGAATTTTTCCTGATAAACCGATTACAAAGAAACCTGCTGAGGTTCGTATGGGTAAAGGTAAAGGTGCTCCGGAAGGTTTCGTTGCTCCAGTTACTCCCGGAAGAATTATTATTGAAATAGAAGGGGTATCTTTTGATATTGCAAAAGAAGCCTTACGGTTAGCTGCTCAAAAATTACCAGTTACAACTAAACTTGTAATCAGAAGAGATTATGATACAAGTGCTTTAAATGCATAACAACTTATGAAAACTAGAGAAATAAAAGAATTAACAACGAAAGAGATTCAAGAACGATTAGAGGCGGATACAGATTTATTAAGTCGCATGAAATTGAATCACAGCATTTCTCCTTTAGATAACCCTATGCAAATTAAAGCTGCTCGTAGAAGTATCGCTAAATTGCATACAGAGTTGAGTCAGAGAGAAATTAACCAACAGCAATAAGATTGATGGAAACAAGAAATTTAAGAAAAGAACGATCAGGTATTGTTTCAAGTAATAAAATGGAGAAAACCATTACTGTTGCCGTAAAATGGAAAGAAAAACATCCTATTTACGGGAAATTTGTAAACAAAACGAAAAAATACCATGCTCACGACGAAAAAAATGAATGTAGTATAGGTGATATAGTGCGTATCATGGAAACCCGTCCTTTGAGTAAAACAAAAAAATGGAGATTAGTTGAAATAATCGAAAGAGTTAAGTAATTATGATACAAACAGAGTCAAGATTAACAGTCGCAGATAATAGCGGTGCCAAAGAAGTTCTTTGTATCCGAGTTTTGGGAGGAACAGGTAAGCGCTATGCTTCTGTAGGGGATGTTATTGTAGTAACCGTAAAAAGCACTATCCCTTCAAGTGATGTAAAGAAAGGGACTGTTTCTAAAGCAGTAATTGTTCGCACAAAAAAAGAAGTTCGTCGTCAAGATGGTTCATATATTCGTTTTGATGATAACGCTTGTGTTCTTTTAAATAATGCAGGAGAAATTCGTGGAAGTCGTATATTCGGACCTGTAGCAAGAGAACTTCGTGCAACAAACATGAAAATTATATCTCTTGCACCTGAGGTGCTTTAATCTTTGAAATAATTATTAGTAATGAACAAATTACACATAAAAAAAGGCGATACCGTTTATATTAATGCCGGTAACGATAAAGGAAAAACCGGACGAGTACTGGAAATTCTTATTAGCAAAAATCGAGCTATAGTAGAAGGTGCCAATATGGTGGCTAAGCATACCAAACCAAATGCACAAAATCCTCAAGGGGGTATTGTAAAAAAGGAAGCTGCCATTCATATTTCAAACCTAAATGTAGTAGATCCAAAATTAGGTAAACCTACTCGTATTGGTCGTAAATTGGATGCTTCGGGAAAATTAGTCCGTTATGCAAAAAAGTCAGGGGAGGAAATAAAATAATGAATACAGCTAGTTTAAAAAACGATTACATGGAACGAATTGTTCCTGCATTAATGAAAGAATTTGGCTATCAGTCAATTATGGAAGTTCCTAAACTTCAAAAAATCACCCTTAATCAAGGCTTGGGTATTGCTGTTGCAGACAAAAAAATTATCGATAATGCGATTATTGAAATGACTGCTATTACTGGTCAAAAAGCAGTATCAACACTTTCAAAAAAGGATATTTCAAACTTTAAGTTGCGTAGAAAAATGCCTATAGGTGTTCGTGTAACGCTTCGTGGAGAAAAGATGTACGAGTTTTTAGAAAGATTGATTCGTGTTGCATTACCTCGTATTCGTGATTTTAAAGGTATTGAAAGTAAATTAGATGGACGAGGTAATTATACTCTGGGTATTAAAGAGCAAATTATCTTTCCTGAAATAAATATCGAAAATGTTGCCCGAATTTTAGGGATGAACATTACGATGACAACAACAGCAAAAACAGATGAAGAAGGTTTTGCTTTGTTAAGAGAGTTTGGATTACCTTTTAAAAGAAACTAATTAAAGCAAAATATACAACATGGCCAAAGAATCAATGAAAGCCCGTGAGGTAAAAAGAGCAAAAATGGTTGCTAAATATGCCGAAAAACGAGCAAAATATATTGCAGAAGGTAACTACGAAGCTTTACAAAGCATACCCAAGAATGCATCTCCGGTTCGTTTACACAACAGATGTAAAATGACTGGCCGTCCGAAAGGATATATGCGTCAGTTTGGTATTTCTCGTATTCAATTTAGAGAAATGGCTTCAAACGGTTTAATACCTGGGGTAAAAAAAGCCAGCTGGTAGTAGAAAAAGTAATTGTTTACTAAATATTGTCCCGAACGGCGGGATCAATTTAACAACAAAAATATGACAGATCCAATAGCAGATTATTTAACCAGATTGCGCAATGCTATCAAAGCAAATCATCGCGTAGTTGAGATTCCTGCTTCTAATTTGAAGAAGGAAATTACAAAGATATTGCACGACAAAGGCTATATCTTAAATTTTAAGTTTATCGATGAAGGATACCAAGGAACTATTAAAATTGCCCTTAAGTACGATCCGATTAACAAAGTAAATTCTATTAAGAAGCTAATTCGTTATTCTACACCTGGTTTGCGTAAGTATGCAGGTCATAGCGAAATTCCAAAAGTGCTTAATGGATTGGGTATTGCAATTCTTTCTACTTCAAAAGGCGTGATGACTGATAAGGAAGCACGCGATTTGAATGTTGGTGGTGAGGTATTGTGTTTTGTTTATTAAAAAATTAAGGAGGAAATACTCATGTCAAGAATAGGAAAATTGCCCATTGATATCCCCACAGGCGTAACTATTACGGTAGCTGGTACAGTAGTTACGGTAAAAGGACCTAAAGGAGAATTAACGCAAGAGATTAACCCAAACATTACCGTTACTATAGATGGTGCTGTATGTACTGTTTCTCGTCCCAATGATGAAAAACAAAATAGAGCAATGCACGGGTTGTATCGTTCGCTTATCAATAATATGCTTATTGGTGTTTCAGAAGGATATAAAAAGGAAATGGAGTTAGTTGGAGTTGGTTACAGGGTTTCAAATCAAGGTCAAGTAATAGAACTCGCATTAGGATATACACACAATATCTTTATTAGCTTACCAAACGAAGTTAAAATAGAAACCAAAATGGAACGGAATCAAAACCCTATGGTTATTTTGGAGAGCTGTGATAAACAACTTATTGGTCAAGTTTGTGCAAAAATTCGCTCGTTCCGCAAACCAGAACCTTACAAAGGAAAAGGAGTTCGTTTTGTAGGAGAAGTAATTCGTCGTAAGGCAGGTAAATCAGGTGCAGCTAAATAATTAATAGGAATAAGTTATGTCAGTAAAAACAGAAAGAAGACTTAAGATAAAAGCACATGTCCGTCATAAAATTTCGGGTACTGCAGAAAGGCCGCGTTTAACAGTATATAGAAGCAATTCGCAAATATATGCACAGATTGTAGACGATTTGGCTGGTAAAACTTTAGTTGCTGCGTCATCTATTGAAATGAAAGATAAAATGACTAAAAAAGAGCAAGCAGGTAAAGTGGGTGAACTTATTGCCAAATTGGCTCAAGAAAAAAGCATCACTGAAGTGGTATTTGATCGTAACGGTTATTTATATCATGGCAGAGTGAAAGAAATTGCTGAAGGAGCGCGTAAAGGAGGACTAAAATTTTAAAAAATTATGGCAGGAATAGATAACAAAGTTAAAACGACCAACGATTTAGAATTAAAAGACAGATTAGTCGCTATAAATCGTGTTACTAAGGTAACCAAAGGGGGGCGTACATTCAGTTTTTCAGCGATTGTTGTGGTAGGTAATGAAGATGGCATAGTTGGATGGGGGCTAGGTAAAGCCGGTGAGGTAACAGCTGCTATTGCTAAAGGCGTAGAGGCTGCTAAAAAGAACTTAATTAAAGTGCCTGTTTTAAAAGGAACCATACCTCATGAACAATTAGCTAAGTTTGGTGGTGCTCAAGTGTTTTTAAAACCTGCATCGCATGGTACTGGTGTTAAAGCTGGTGGTGCAATGCGTGCCGTACTTGAAAGTGTAGGAATTACTGATGTATTGGCAAAATCCAAAGGATCTTCAAATCCACATAACTTAGTAAAGGCTACTATTGAAGCTCTTAGCGAGATGCGAGATGCCTATACCGTAGCTCAAGTGCGTGGTGTTTCTCTTGAAAAAGTATTTAAAGGATAAAAAAAAAATCATGGCAAAGAAATCGACCATAAAAATTAAACAAGTAAGAAGTAAAATTAATTGCCCTAAGGTGCAAAAACTTACTTTAGAAGCATTAGGATTACGCAAATTGAATGCTGTAGTTGAACATGAACCAACGCCTCAGATATTAGGTATGGTAGCTAAGGTTCAACACCTAGTGGAAGTGCAAAAATAATAAAGTATAAATCGAATTTATCTAATAGAGAAAGATATGAATTTGAATAATTTACAACCGGCTGACGGTTCAGTAAAAACTAGAAAAAGAATTGGTAGAGGAACAGGGTCTGGTTATGGCGGTACTTCCACAAAAGGACACAAAGGCCAAAAATCACGTGCTGGTTATTCAAGAAAAATTGGTTTTGAAGGTGGTCAAATGCCATTACAACGACGTTTGCCAAAATTTGGTTTTAAAAATATAAACCGTGTAGATTATAAAGCAATCAATTTAAGTACTATTCAAGAGCTTGTTACTGCTGCTAAACTTGATAAAGTAGGGTTGGATGAAATGTTAAACGCTGGATTGATCTCCAAAAAACATTTAGTTAAAATCTTAGGTAAGGGTACACTTACATCAAAAGTAAGTATTGAAGCACATGCATTTTCTAAATCAGCCGAAGATACTATTACTTCGTTAGGTGGAACAGCGGTAAAATTATAATACAATGATTAAGATTATTGAGACATTCAAAAATATCTGGAAGATTGAAGAGCTTCGTGTTAGATTGGCTACAACAATTTTATTTGTGTTAATTTATCGCTTTGGTTCATTCATTGTTTTACCGGGTATTAATCCTGCAGATTTAACCGCATTACAAGCACAAACAGGCGGTGGATTATTAGCTCTTTTGGATATGTTCTCAGGTGGAGCTTTTTCTAATGCTTCTATTTTTGCGTTGGGTATTATGCCTTACATCTCGGCATCTATTGTTGTGCAATTAATGACTATTGCAGTACCTTATTTTCAAAAAATGCAAAAGGAGGGTGAGAGTGGTCGTAGAAAAATGAATCAGATTACTCGTTATTTAACGGTACTTATTCTTTTGGTACAAGGGCCTACTTATTTAATCAATTTAGGTGTCCAACTTGGTCAGGCTGGGGCTTCCTTACCATCTGGTTTTGGTTTTCAGTTGTCTTCAACTATCATTTTGTGTGCCGGAAGTATGTTTGTTATGTGGCTTGGTGAGCGAATTACAGATAAAGGGGTTGGTAATGGTATATCTTTTATTATTTTAATTGGGATTATAGCTAATTTTCCCGATGCAATTGTAAAAGAATTTGCTTCTCGTTTAGGAGATGCAGGTGGTGGTTTAATAATGTTTATTGCAGAGGTTCTTGTCCTAGTTGTTGTAATTGCTGCATGTATTATGTTAGTTCAGGGTACCAGAAAAGTGCCTGTGCAATATGCAAAAAGAGTAGTTGGTAATAAACAATACGGAGGTGTGCGTCAGTATATTCCCCTAAAGATTAATGCCGCAGGTGTAATGCCAATCATTTTTGCTCAAGCCATTATGTTTATTCCTATTACCCTTGCCGGATTTTCAAGTTCGCAAACGGCTAGTAGTTTTGGCTTGGCTTTTATGGATAATAATGGTTTTTGGTATAACTTGGTTTTTGGACTTTTAATTGTTGCTTTCACCTATTTTTATACGGCTATTACTATTAATCCAACGCAAATGGCTGAGGATATGAAACGAAATAATGGGTTTATTCCTGGTGTAAAACCAGGTAAAAGAACGGCAGAATATTTAGATCTTATTATGTCTAGAATTACTTTACCAGGATCTATATTTCTCGCAATTGTAGCTATATTGCCTGCATTTGCAAGTTTATTAGGAATCAATCAAGCATTTGCTCAGTTTTTTGGAGGAACATCTTTATTGATTTTAGTTGGTGTGGTATTAGATACCCTTCAACAAATAGAAAGTCATTTATTGATGCGCCATTACGACGGCTTGTTAAAGTCGGGAAAAATTAAGGGACGCACAGGCTCAATTGCGGCATATTAATTTGATGGTCTATTTAAAAACAGATGAAGAAATCGAACTGCTAAGGGAAAGTAATTTGATTGTAGCTAAAGCCTTGGCCGAGGTAGCAAAAATTAGTAAACCGGGCATATCTACTTTAGCATTAGATAAGCGAGCAGAAGAGTTTATTAGAGATAGTGGTGCAATACCCAGTTTCTTGGGATACAGCGGTTTCCCAGGAAGTATATGTACTTCGATAAATGATAAGGTGGTGCACGGAATTCCTTCAGATAATGAAATTTTAAAAGAAGGTGATATTATATCAGTGGATTGCGGTGCATATAAAAATGGATTTCATGGTGATTCGGCATATACTTTTTGTATAGGTGAGGTTGATGAAAAAATCAAGCATCTCTTAAAGGTTACAAAAGAAGCCTTATATAAAGGTATAGAGCAAGCAATTGAAGGAAAACGAATTGGTGATATTGCTGCTGCAGTTCAATCACATTGTGAAGAACATGGATATGCCGTAGTAAGAGAAATGATTGGTCATGGTATTGGTAAAAATCTTCACGAAGCTCCTGAAGTTCCTAATTATGGATCAAGAGGTAGTGGAATGAAGTTGAAATCGGGAATGGTAATAGCTATAGAACCTATGATTAATATGGGTAAAAAGGACATTACTTTTGATAGAGACGGATGGACAACGCGTACTATTGATCAGTTACCTTCAGCGCACTTTGAACATTCAGTTGCTATTAGAAAAGGAAAGGCAGATATTCTTTCAAGTTTTGAGTTTATTGAACAGATATAATAAAGTGATAAATTTTGTATGGCTAAACAGGCTGCTATAGAACAAGATGGTACTATTACTGAAGCATTATCCAATGCAATGTTTCGTGTTGAATTAGAGAATGGGCATGAAATAACGGCTCATATTTCAGGAAAGATGCGTATGCATTATATAAAAATATTGCCAGGAGACAGAGTTCGTGTGGAAATGTCGCCTTATGATTTATCTAAAGGTAGAATTTCTTTTAGATACAAATAAAATTTAAAATAAGTATAAGATGAAAGTAAGAGCTTCAGTTAAAAAGCGTACTCCCGATTGTAAGATTGTGAGAAGAAAAGGTCGCTTATATGTGATTAACAAGAAAAATCCTAAGTTTAAACAGCGTCAAGGATAAATTATTATTTTTGCAAAAAATTAGTTTATGGCTATAAGAATTGTCGGAGTAGATTTACCTCAAAACAAAAGAGGTGAGATTGGTTTAACCTATATCTATGGAATAGGTCGTAGTAATGCGAAAAAGATTTTAGATCTTGCAGGTGTTGACGCAGACATCAAGGTGAAAGACTGGACTGATGCGCAAGCAGCAAAGATTCGTGAAATAATTGGAGCGAACATCAAAGTAGAAGGAGATCTTCGTTCTGAGGTTCAGTTGAATATTAAGCGATTGATGGATATTGGTTGCTATAGAGGAGTGCGTCATCGTTTGGGCTTACCATGTAGAGGTCAGAGTACAAAAAATAATGCACGGACATTAAAAGGAAAGAAGAAGACAGTTGCAAACAAGAAAAAAGCAACTAAATAAGATCTTATTGTTGATTTTGATAAGAAATAATATATTTATATATGGCAAAGAAAACTGTTGCAACAAAAAAAAGAGTAGTTAAAGTAGATGGAGTGGGTCAATTACATGTACACTCATCTTTCAATAACATTATTGTAACCCTTGCTAACTCAGAAGGTCAGGTTATTTCATGGTCATCTGCCGGTAAAATGGGCTTTAGAGGTTCAAAAAAGAATACACCTTATGCTGCACAAATGGCTGCACAAGACTGTTCTAAAGTAGCATTTGATCTTGGCTTGAGAAAAGTTAAGGCTTATGTTAAAGGTCCGGGTAATGGTCGTGAATCTGCTATCAGAACCATTCATGGTGCTGGTATAGAAGTTACAGAAATTGTTGATGTAACGCCACTTCCACACAACGGATGTCGTCCTCCTAAAAGAAGAAGAGTTTAAAAAAGTGTCCGGTTATTTCAATCGTGTTCAAATTACATATATTATCCTCTCTGTAATCGCGGCTACACAATTGTTTTACTTGATATACATTAGCTTAATAATTACTAATTTAATACAATAAGATGGCAAGATATATTGGACCAAAGTCTAGAATTTCACGTAAATTTGGGGAAGCTATTTATGGCCCCGATAAAGTCCTTGCTCGCAGAAATTTTCCTCCGGGTCAGCATGGCCAGAATAAACGAAGAAAAACTTCCGAGTATGGTATACAGTTAAAAGAAAAACAAAAAGCAAAATACACTTATGGTGTATTGGAAAGACAATTCCGCAATCTTTTCGAAAAAGCATCTCGTACAAAAGGGATTAAAGGGGAGGTGTTGCTGCAATTTTTAGAGTCGAGATTAGATAACGTGGTTTTTCGTTTAGGTATGTCGCCTACTAGAGCAGGTGCTCGCCAATTGGTTGGTCATAAACATATTACTGTTGATGGTGCTGTAGTTAATATCCCTTCGTATATGGTAAAACCGGGTCAAATTGTTGCGGTTCGTGAAAAAAACAAATCCATGGAAGTGATTACTGAATCATTAAGTGGCTTTAATCATAGTAAATATCCATGGTTAGAGTGGGATGATTCTTCTATGTCTGGTAAATTTTTACATATGCCCGATAGAGCTGATATCCCTGAAAACATTAAAGAACAACTAATCGTTGAATTGTACTCCAAATAATAAAAAATCCATGGCAATATTAGCATTTCAAAAACCAGATAAGGTAATCATGTTAGAATCGGATGTTTTTCAAGGTAAATTTGAATTTCGTCCTTTAGAGCCTGGTTACGGTATTACTGTAGGTAATGCACTTCGTAGAATTTTATTATCTTCATTGGAAGGTTTTGCTATTACTTCAATTAAAATTGATGGGGTTGAGCATGAGTTTTCTGTTGTTCCTGGAGTAATGGAAGATGTAACCAACATTATTTTGAATTTAAAACAAGTTCGTTTCAAGCAAATTGTTGATGATTTTGAAACGGAAAAAGTAACTCTTGTAATAAACAACAAAGTGTCTCTTACTGCCGGTGATGTTGGTAAAAGTTTTACTGGTTTTAAAGTATTAAATCCAGAGTTGGTTATTTGTAATTTAGACCCATCGGCAAACTTTCAAATGGAGTTAACCGTTACTAAAGGTAGAGGTTATGTGCCGGCTGAAGAAAATAAAGGAAATGGCGAAGATTTAGCTTTAATTCCTATTGATGCTATCTTTACTCCTATCCGTAATGTGAAATATGCTATTGAACCCTATCGTGTTGAGCAAAAAACCGACTATGAGAAGTTGGTTATTGAGATTCAAACAGATGGTTCAATTCATCCAAAAGAGGCATTAAAAGAAGCTGCTAAAATTCTTATTTATCATTTTATGTTGTTCTCTGATGACAAAATTACTTTAGACATCACAGAGGGTGAAGGAAATGAGGAATTTGATGAAGAAGTTCTTCATATGCGTCAATTATTAAAAACAAGATTGGTTGATCTAGATTTGTCAGTTCGTGCATTGAATTGCTTAAAAGCTGCTGATGTGGATACCTTAGGAGAGCTATGTCAGTTTAATAGAAACGACTTATTGAAGTTCCGTAACTTTGGTAAAAAGTCATTAACAGAACTAGATGCAAAATTAGATAGCCTAAATCTATCTTTTGGGATGGATATCTTAAAATATAAATTAGATAAAGAGTAAATACTGATGAGACATAATAAGAAATTTAACCATTTAGGTAGAACTGCTTCACATCGCTCGGCGATGTTGTCGAACATGGCTTGTTCGCTTATCAAACACAAGAGAATTACAACTACTCTAGCTAAAGCAAAAGCTTTGCGGATGTATGTTGAACCACTTATCAATAAGTCTAAAGATGACTCAACGCATTCAAGACGGACTGTTTTTTCTTATTTAAAAGATAAGGAAGTGGTTGCTGAGTTGTTCCGCGATGTTGCAGAAAAAGTGGCTAAAAGAGAGGGTGGTTATACCCGAATTTTGAAAACAGGTTTTCGCTTAGGTGATGCTGCTGAAATGTGTATTGTTGAGTTAGTTGATTACAACGAAAACATGTTAAAAGACAAAGTAGCTAAAAAGAAAACGACTCGTCGTGCCGGTTCCAAAAAAGCTGATGCTGCAGTAGTAGCTACTGCTGCTCTTGCAGAAGAAGTTGCTGCTGAGGAAATAATTGAAGAGGTAGTTGAAGAAAAACCAGTTGTTGAAGCAGAAGTAACTGCTGAAGTTGCTGTAGAAGAAACGCCTAATGCTGATGACTCATCAGTAGAGAAGGCAACTGAAGAAAAAGCAGCAGATTAAGTCAAATTGCAAAATTTTAAAATTTATATACTATGAGAATTTCGGATATTCATGCTAGAGAGATTTTAGACTCTCGCGGTAATCCTACTATTGAAGTAGATGTTACATTAGAAAGTGGATTTATTGGTAGAGCTGCAGTACCATCAGGTGCTTCTACAGGTGAAAATGAAGCCTTGGAATTGCGTGACGGCGACAAGAATAGATATCTTGGTAAAGGGGTGTTAAAAGCTGTTGAAAATGTGAATAAAATCATTGCTAAAGAATTAATTGGCATGAGTGCGTTGGATCAAGTTGGGGTTGATAATAAAATGTTGGCTTTAGATGGTACCAAAACAAAAAGCAAATTAGGTGCGAATGCAATTTTAGGTGTTTCATTAGCTGTTGCGAAAGCGGCTGCTACATATTTAGATATGCCTTTATACAGATATATTGGTGGCACAAATGCTACGGTATTACCTGTTCCAATGATGAATATTATTAATGGAGGTTCTCATTCTGATGCTCCGATTGCTTTTCAAGAGTTTATGATTCGTCCGGTAGGTGCTCCTTCTTTTAAAGAAGGATTACGTATGGGTGCAGAAATATTCCATTCGCTTAAAAAAGTATTAAAAGACCGTGGTTTAAGTACTGCTGTTGGTGATGAAGGTGGTTTTGCTCCTACCTTAAACGGAACTGAAGATGCCTTGGATTCAATTCTTAAAGCAATTAAAGATGCTGGATACAAAGCAGGAAGAAAAGCTGATGGCGGACAAGTTTCTATTGCTTTAGATTGTGCTTCTGCAGAATTTTTTGAAGGTGGAAAATATAACTATAAAAAGTTTGAAGGCGATAAAGGAGCCGTTAGAAGCTCTGCTGAACAAGCAGATTACTTAGCTGAATTAATTGCAAAATATCCTATCGATTCAATCGAAGATGGTATGGATCAAAATGATTGGGCTGGTTGGAAAATCTTAACAGATAAAATTGGCGACAAATGTCAATTAGTTGGTGACGATTTATTTGTAACCAATGTAGAGTTTTTGAAAAAAGGTATTGATAAAGGATGTGCTAACTCTATTCTTATCAAAGTGAATCAAATTGGTTCGTTAACAGAAACATTGAATGCTATTGAAATGGCTCACCGTGCAGGATACACTAGTGTAACTTCGCACCGTTCTGGTGAAACAGAAGATGCTATCATTGCAGATATTGCTGTAGCAACAAACTCAGGACAAATTAAAACAGGTTCATTAAGCCGTTCAGATCGTATGGCAAAATACAACCAATTGTTGCGTATAGAAGAGCAATTGGGTGATAAAGCACAATACGGTTGCTAATTATATATATCAATCGTATATTTTACTCACAAAAAAGGCGTACACTGTAGTACGC
>CAMDGD010000032.1 GCA_945897785.1 Paludibacter jiangxiensis | reverse complement strand
ATTAGCGGGTTGGCGTACATTTCCAAGAGCTTTGTTCGTAGAAAAGCATCGTCTTTATTGACTAAGGTTATCTTATCCAGTTGCTGTTGCAGGTAGGTTTCGAATGTGGCTTTTTCTTTTAAATCGTAGCTGGAAGCAAACCTGTTGCTGTTTAGCAAGAGGTCGTAAGCAACCATATTGCCCGAGAAAATTTCGTAATGCAGGTGAATATGTTTATCGATTAGTGCGGCCGAAGAAGCAAGCTGTTCCTGCTTTGTTGTGCCATGTTTTGCCAATGCAGCCCAATCGTTATCAATAGTTCCCGAGGCATAATATACAATTCTTCCTTTGTATCCTTTTATACCTACGCCCATGTTTAATAAATCGTCTTGTGGTGATTTTTTAAAGTTACTGTCGTCTCTTTTTTGTTGCATTTCTTTGGCTTTGAGATAGTCGCAAGGGTCGTATTCGTACGAGATGCTTAGTGGACAAATGCTTAGTTCTTGAAGATTCTCTGCCACCGATTTATCGCCACTCATGTTAAGCATTTTTAGCAGGGCTTCTTGGGTGCGATCGTTTGAGTCTTTCGCTCTGCCTTCTCGTTGTGCAATCCAGATAGATTGATTCCGTTCTGTTATGGTATGCCGCATATATGCCGAAAGTCGTTTCGATATTTCGAGCATTTGCCTTACCGGAGCATTTCGTTGCACAATAAAATTACGGTTTACCCGTACCAAGTCTTTTATCCAAGGAAATATTAATAAATTATCGCCAATGGCAATTTCTGTTAGTATGGCGTTAATAGATAATAATTTATGGTTTAGAAATGCCGAGTCGAGAATAATATCTCTGTGGTTTGATATGAATAAGTATCCTTTGTTGCTGTTAATATTTTCTACGCCTTTAAATTCAATACCTTTTGTAGTTTGCAGTTCTAAGCCCTTTAAAAACACACCCATAATATTGGCTTGCAATTCTTGCACCGTATGAATGTGCTTAATCTGCTCCAATAAATCGTTGGTGGGGATGGTTGGAAATAATAAGGGTAGCGCATTAATTAATGCAGGCTCTTGTAAAAGACGCATTAATACCTCGTGCACTTCCTCGTCTCTATACGGACGAATCTCGTCAAAATTGTATACTTGTTCCATAACTTATTTTTTTGCAAAAATTACCGATCCGATAAGCATGGGAATTACAAAATTTAGTAACCAAATACTTAACCCGGCAGCAATAATTCCAATGGTATTTGTTGAAAGTATTCCTATTGTTAAAACAGCGATTGAAGCTCTTACAGCCCCTTCGGAAAAAGCCAAAGAGGGCGTAAAGGTAATAAATAAATAGTTGGTAGCAATAGCTATGGCTCCAAACAGCGGGTCGAGTTGTACCGAAAAAAAGTGTAATAGAAAATAAAACTGTGTGCAAAATATGCCGTATCGAAATAGTGATAAAAGAAAGACGCCAGTCAAGTCTGCCAACGAGAATTGAGCTAAACTTTCAAGTAAGTGTTCAATTTTTCTTAGCGCTCGAAACGATTTTAAGCTATTGGCAATGCGAGGCAATAAGAAATACAGCATAAGCAAGCCTAAAAATATTCCTATGAAAACAAATGGTGATGTGTTGTTGTAACTTGCTTTTTTAGAGCAAAACAGCATCCAGGCAGCAGGTATTCCTACTAGCGTTATGGTAAGCGTTTGAGCAATTGACCCCAGTATGCCAATGGTAGTTCCTTGTAGTTTTTTTCCTTTGGGTAGCGTTATTGATCGTCCCGGAAATTCGCCTAAGCGATTAGGTGTAAAAAACGCAGCTATGTTTCCAATCATAACCGATTTAAACGCCGCTTTGATTGTTAAGGATTCAAGATTCCGAAGTAAGAACTTCCATTTCATCGTTTCAAAAAGCCAATTGAATGGGAGTAAGATAAGAACAAGTAGTGCATAATGCCACTGGGTAAAAAGTTGACCATTTTGCCATGCCGTTTTAATAGCCGAATAATATTCGAATGAAAGGAGCTTGTATAGTAAAAAGCAATATGCAGTTAATATTATTGCCCATTTTAGAAGCGCAAATGGCGAGGGTTTTTTCATGGTTGTTTTTCAATATATTCAATACGGCTAAAAATAGTGTCGTATCGCTCTACTTTTGATTCGTGCACCCATTCGTATTTAGCTGAATAAGATAGCAGTTCGTACGCTTTTTCTCTAAAAAAACCAACTTTTTCAACTAACTTTTCGTTGCTTTGCTTGCAATACCCTCTTCGTTCAAAAAAAACGGGTTTTACCATAATTGAATCGGTTACCCGACAATCAATACCTGTTACAAAGGGTGTTTGTGGTAATCCACCCGAATAAACTGAAAAAACTACCGTGTCTGCCGGAATATAATACGAAACAAAATATCCGCCTTCATAAGTGCTGTTTGTTTTGATAGCTTTTGATGGTAAATGTACTATCAGGAAGTAGTTTAGGTGTATGTCAACGGTGTCGGTTTTTTCTATTACACTGGTTTTGTTGTTAAGCAAATGCTGCGCCTCACCAATATTCCATACAAAAAAAAGGAAAATAAAAAGACAACAGTTTTTCATGTTCAAGGGTATAAGCACGCAGCGATTATTTTTTGCCTTGTTTTTTTTGTTCGAAGGTGTAATTCTTTTGCATCACATAACTAAATATGGTAGTAAATACTGTTGTAATCATTTTTGCCGGTGTAGGGAAAATCTGCATGCCGTCAACAAATAATTTCAAGCAAAAATAGTTGATTATTAAACAGCCGGCAACAACAAGCAAATACCTAAAAAGTTGCACCCTGCCTCGTAAATCAGACCCTTCGAAACTTACGAATTTTGATAAATAAAAACCTGATAATAACGTTATTGGAAAGGTAGCGAGTAAAGCGGCAATGTGTGGTGTAAACGCAATGAATTCTAGATCAATAATTTGTTTTTGTATAATGAAGTTGTAGAAGAGGGCAAACAAAAGCCAATCAAAAACAACATTTAATCCACCACAGCTTAAGTATCGAAAAAAAGGTAAGGGCATCAGCTTTTTAAACGGCGGATAAAAAAAATCGATAAAACGACGAATAATGTTGTGCATGCCTTGTTTGATGAAATTATAGCTGGTAAATTATTAATTCTAAAATAGAAAGCCTATCTTTGCAAACGAATAAAAAAGAACTGCAAAGGTAAACATTTTACTTTTTAAGAACTAATTGATTCCTTTTTAAATAACACAAACATGTCTGACGACCCCGGGCGACCGAATGATAGTAAGAGTAAGAGCCAAGAAACACTTGGGGCAGCACTTCCTAACGGATTTAAATATTGCTCGCAAGATTGCTTCGAGTTTGCAGCTACAGACAGCTATGCCTGTGCTCGAAATCGGACCGGGAATGGGTGTGCTTACTCAGTTCCTGCTTGAAGACTCTCTAAATCAACTTTCGGTTGTTGAAATTGATGCCGAATCGGTTGCGTATCTCCAAACACATTATCCTACACTTCCTATTATCGAAGGAGATTTTCTTAAATTATCCTTGACCGAATATTTTTCCACTCCCTTTTGTGTGGTGGGCAACTTTCCGTATAATATCTCTAGTCAGATTTTCTTTAAAGTACTCGCCCATAAAAATCAAGTACCCATTGTGGTGTGTATGATTCAAAAAGAAGTAGCGCTTCGTTTGGCAGCCCCTCCGGGAAGTAAAACGTACGGTATTTTGAGTGTGCTACTTCAGGCGTATTATGATATCGAATATTTATTTACTGTAAGCGAACAGGTTTTTCAGCCTCCGCCTAAAGTGAAATCGGCCGTTATTCGGTTAAGTAGAAACACTCGATTAGCGCTTGATTGCGACGAGAAATTGTTTGTTACCGTAGTAAAAACAGCCTTTAATCAACGGCGAAAGCAATTGCGTAATTCCTTAAAACCCTTACTTGGGAAACAAGTAGATATAAGTACATGGCCGTATTTAGACGACCGACCGGAGCGATTAGGTGTAGATGCTTTTATTGAACTAACAAACTTAATTGCTAAAGGGCTACCGGAATTATAGTTAAAGCAGTGGCCTAACGAATGAAAATGATTATCAACCTTTAATTTTTTGAATACCATGTCAGAATTAAAGCTATTTTACCAAGAAAATGGACGACTCAAAGTTTCGCGCAATATTGAGTTGATAAAAAAGATACCGCTATCGCAGTTTATTTGGATCGACCTAAACGATGTTACGGAAGATTTAGAAGATAAGCTCGAGGACTTTTTGAAAATATATATTCAAGAGGAAGAGGAGATTGAGGAGATTGAGATTAGCTCCCGTTACATGCAAACGGAAGATACCATCGTGGCAAATTCCAATTTTATGTTGGATAATTTTCAATACGAACCGGTGTCGTTTATCTTAAAAAACAATATACTTATCTCTGTTCGTTACGAAGATTTAACGTCGTTTAACGAAACGATTAAAAAGATTTATGCCAATGCCAAGTTGTTCCCAACAGGATTTCATGTGCTGGTAGCTTTGCTCGAAACGCGCGTAGAGTTTGATGCGGATATGATAGAGGAAATGACACAGCAAATTACTATCTTATCAAGTACTTTGAAGGCAGAGGAAGTAAATGATCATTTGTTGATAGAAATTAAAAACTTGCAGGAGAAGACCATGCTAATACGCGAAAATATTGTAGATAAACAGCGGGTTGTATCTAATATGCTTAAAAGTGATTTGTTTCCGGCCGAACTTAAACCTAAGCTAACTATTATCATTAAGGATATTAATTCGCTAATTGAGCATACCCGTTTTAGTTTCGACCGGTTGGATTACTTACAAGATACCTTTTTGGGTTTGGTAAATACACAACAAACCAAAATAATAAAAATGTTTACCATTGTGTCTGTTATTTTTATGCCACCTACTTTAATTGCGAGTATGTACGGAATGAATTTTCGGTTTATGCCTGAATTGCAATGGAAATTAGGTTATCCTTTTGCCATTGGGGTAATGATAGTTTTTGTTGCCTTAATTATGGTGTATTTTAAACGAAAAAAGTGGCTGTAAGTATATTCTAAAAATAATTGTAGTGAAGAAAATTTTTGTTTATTTTAACAGTTAGCTTTTAGTACATGACAAATAATAGTTTGTTATGATTTTGACAGTATAAATATACCGTACAAACTGGTTCTTGGTTAAAAAGATTCTCTTTCATTTCTTTTTAAAAAGAAATGAAAAAATAGTTGACTATTGTATAGGATTTAAAATACCTCTTTTTTTTCAGTGAGCCGATGAACTTGAAGTCATCGGCTCACTCACCGTCTCCTCTAGGTCTTTGCGTACAAATTTTAAATCCTTAGATACAAACTTTATACTCATTTCACATATCGGTTTACTACCCTATAAAAAAACAGATGTCAAAAAAAAATCCTCCACAACTTCTCCATTTGACCCGAAAAATCGGTAAAGCATTGACATTTGATTAATAGCATGCCCCAATATTAATTTAGGGATTATTCAGTAATTTTCATAAAAAAAGAGGGACTGAGCTATAGTCCCTCCCTTGCAATTTTTGAATATTGCCTTATTCTTTAACTTCTTTTTCCGGTGTAATAAGTTTATATCCTTTGCCGTGTATATTAATAATTCCTACCGACGGATCTCCTTTTAAATGTTTTCGTAGTTTGGTGATATAAACATCCATGCTTCTGGCATTGAAGTAATTGTCGTCAATCCAAATAGTTTTTAAGGCATAATTTCGTTCTAAAATATTGTTTGCATTTGCGGCTAAAAGCGTTAGCAGTTCCGACTCCTTTGTGGTCAGTTTAATATCGCGTCCGTCAATGCTAAGTACTTGTTTTTGAGTATCAAAACCAAAATTGCCAATAGAATAAAGACTTACCTCTTTTGTTTTCTTTCCCTTCACTCTTCGTAAAATAGCTTCCATCCGGAATAATAACTCTTCCATGCTGAAAGGTTTAGACAGGTAATCATCGGCTCCTAATTTAAAGCCTTCGATTATATCCTCTTTCATAGTTTTTGCGGTTAAGAAAATGATAGGCATTTCAGCATTAATTGCTTTAATGTCTTTAGCAAGTGCGAATCCGTCTTTCTTTGGCATCATTACATCCAATACGCATAAGTCGTATTTTTCTTTTGTAAATGCGTTTAATCCCTCTTCGCCGTCAGGCATTAAGTCGGTGTTGAATCCTTTGGTTTGTAAGTACTCCCGTAGTAACATACCCAAGTTTTCATCATCTTCGCATAAAAGCACTTTGATTTGTTGTTCCATAGTTTTTATTGTTTTAGCGTTGGTATAGATAAAATAAATTTTGTTCCAACTGTCAATTCACTTTCAACACGAATTGTTCCGTTGTGATCGTTGATAATTTTTTTTACATAAGATAAGCCTAAACCGAATCCTTTTACATTATGAATATTGCCAGTAGGTACTCTGTAAAATTTGTCGAAAATCTCTTTTAAATGATCTTTTTTAATGCCTATGCCGTTGTCTTGTATCGAAATATATAAATTGTTTTTTTCGTTCCAAGTCTTAATATTTAACACCAAGCTCTCTTTGCTGTATTTTAATGCATTTTCCATCAAATTGAAAATGACATTGGTAAAGTGTACTTCATCTCCCATTATCCATGGGTTTCCAGCATTTAGTTCTGATAATATTTTTCCGTGTTTGTTTTCTACTTTTAGGGAAAAATTGGCAATGCTATTGTATATTAATTCGTGGGCATCCAACTCAACAAACTTCAACAATTGTTTTTCTCTTTCAAAGATAGTCATTTGTAATACTTTATCTACTAAAAACTGCAACCGTTTTGTCTCGTCCGAAATAACATTTGATATGTATTTGAGTTTTTCCGGCGTTTTTCCCACTAATGGATCTTGTAGCATTTGTGAAGCTAAGGATATAGTGGAAATTGGCGTTTTCAATTCATGTGTCATATTATTCATAAAATCGTTTTTCATAATAGACAGGTTTGTTTGTCGGAAAATAACGAAAATGGTATAAATAAATATGATTAATAAAATTACAATAAGCACCAATGAAGGTACTAATAGCGATAACGATTTTATTATAAAACTCCGCTTTGTTGGAAAAACGATTGTGATATAAAACGGTTTTGTAGTACTTTCGCTGGGAAAAAGTATTTGACTGTAACTATCTATTCCTTGCATACTATCTTCTGCATGGCAACTGTAAAGTACTTTTCCGTTTTTATCTACTACACTAAAATGATACGGAATATAAATTTTGTTATACTCTAGTTCTGATTTTAGCAAGCTGGTTAAATCATCAATATTTAATCGTTCTTCCAAGGCTTTGTTCGAAGTCTCTTTCATCCATCGCAAAGCAACTTGATCTAATAAGGCTTTGGATTGATAAAACCGTTCCTTGTATTGTTTGTACAATGACTCTGATGCTCCCTGAATAGTACTAATTTCTGTCTGGTTTTGTAATGTTGCTTTTGACGCTTCAAAAGTAAGTGTTTGTGTTATGTCAATGGTATCTCCTAAACTTATTGATTCAAACTCAGCCATAGTTTCTATTTCCAATTGAATAGAGTCTAAGGTTAACCGTTCTATTTCTTTTTTAACTGTTCTTTGGGTGTACTTTTGAATTGTTTCGTCTAAATACCGCTTAATCTCAATCTCTTCTGTTGCTTTTGAAACCTGGTATAAACTTCGTTTAACATTTTTGTTAAATTCATTCTCAATATTGGCCGAAGTCTCTAGTAAATAGTTTACTTGTAATATTACCAATCCTACAAAAGCCAAGGTCATTATAGCGGCTAAAACCCAAATACGCGTTTTCTTCATAGAAACACAAATTTAACTTAAATAGTTTAAAAATTACTGAAAATTTAACATATATTAACTTACAGTAGCTGAAAATTCATTTTTTTCAGTAGAAAAAATTAAAACAAAACTTGTTGTAATGCAATTTTAAAGTTCCTTTGCTAAATAGGCTGCTGTATATCCTTTGGTTTGTTTTATCAATGCTTGTGGGGTTCCTTCAAACAGAAGTTCACCACCAGCTTGACCACCTTCCGGTCCCATATCAATAATATAATCGGCTACTTTTATTACATCCATGTTGTGTTCTATAACGATTATTGTATTGCCTTTGTTTAGTAAACGGGTTAAAACGGATAAAAGTACCCGAATGTCTTCAAAGTGTAAACCTGTAGTTGGTTCATCGAGTACATAAAGGGTTTTTCCGGTGTCTTTTTTGGCTAGTTCAGCGGCAAGTTTAATACGCTGGCTTTCTCCTCCCGATAGTGTAGTAGATGGTTGTCCCACTTTTATATATCCCAACCCAACCTCTTGTAGCATTTTTAATTTTAGTAAGATATTGGGCTGATTCTCAAAAAATTCAACGGCTTGGTTGATGGTCATATCTAACACATCTGCAATTGATTTTGCCTTGTACCGTACTTCTAGTGTTTCGCGGTTGTATCGTTTTCCTCCGCAGGTTTCGCAAGGCACCATTACATCGGGCAAAAAATTCATTTCTACGCTTTTGTACCCGTTCCCATTGCAACTTTCGCAACGGCCACCTGATGTGTTAAATGAAAACCTACCGGGTTTATATCCCCGAATTTTTGCTTCGGGCAGGGCCACAAAAAGATTCCGTATATCACTAAAAACACCTGTGTATGTTGCCGGATTTGAGCGCGGCGTACGACCAATAGGCGACTGATCTACCTGTACAATTTTATCAATATGTTCTATTCCTTCAATCGATTTATAGGGTAGTGGTGTTTTTAGTGATCCGTAAAAATGGGCGCTTAAAATGGGCTGTAAGGTTTCGTTTATTAGCGATGATTTACCACTGCCCGAAACGCCGGTAATGCAAATAAGTTTGCCTAAGGGAAACTGTACGGATACATTTTTTAGGTTGTTTCCGGTAGCTCCTTTTAGTGAAATAAACTTGCCACTACCCTTGCGTAAGGTTTCCGGTATGGGTATTTTTGTTTTTCCATTTAAGTATGATGCCGTTACAGTATCTGCTTGAAGCAGTTGTTCGGGAGTGCCGGCAAAAATAATATTCCCTCCGTTTCGTCCGGCTTTTGGCCCCATATCCACTACATAATCTGCTTCCAGCATCATATCTTTATCGTGCTCTACTACTATTACGGAGTTGCCTGTGTCGCGCAGTTGTTTAAGGGAGTGAATAAGTCGTTGGTTATCTCGTTGGTGCAACCCTATACTGGGCTCATCTAAAATATACAATACATTAACCAATTGAGAACCAATTTGTGTTGCTAATCTAATGCGTTGGCTTTCGCCTCCCGATAAACTCATTGATGGTCGATTTAGGGATAGGTAGTTTAAGCCTACATCAACCAAAAACTGTACTCGCGAGCGAATTTCTTTTAGTATCTCGCTTGCAATTAAAGCCTGCTTTTTCTCAAGTTTACCGTCTATATCGTTAAGCCAAAGGGTGAGTTCGCCAATATCCATTGCTGCCAATTGAGCAATATTTTTGTCGTGAATTCGATAATGCAAAGCTTCTTTGTTTAATCGGTTGCCTTCGCAAAGCGGACAAGTATTTGTGCGAATAAACTGGTTTGCCCATTTTTGTTCGGTAGCTGAGGCCTTACTTTCGTTTTGTAAGTTGATGTATTTTATTACACCTTCGTATGTAGAATAATAATTTGAATTGCCAAGGGAGGCGTTTTTTATGGTTAACCGTTCGGTGCTGCCGTTTAATAATTCGTCAAGGGCATCTTCGGAGATGTCTTTTAACGGTGATTTTATGGTATGTCCGTATTTTTCTAACAAAGCTTCTATTTGCCAAAATATAAGCGAGTTTGTGTGTTTTCCTAAAGGGATAATTCCCCCTTGTGCTATGCTTAGTGTTTTATCGGGAATAATTTTGTTGTGGTCAATTTCGTTGATAAAACCTAGGCCCTTGCACTTCGGACAAGCACCTTGTGGTGAGTTGAATGAGAAGTTGTGGGGGGCTGGCTCAGCATAAGAGAGTCCGGTGGTGGGGCACATGAACCGGCGACTGAAATACCTAATTTCGTCACTATCTTTATCCATTAGCATAATTACACCGTTTCCGTGACGCATGGCCGTTTCGATCGAGCTTTTTAGCCTTTTCTCGTCTTCGTCTTTGGTTATGGGTAATTTGTCAATAACGATTTCTATGCTGTGGTTTTTATAACGATCGAGCTTTAATCCTCTTTTTATTTCAATAATTTCGTCATCTACACGCACGTAAATATAGCCTCGTTTGTGTATCTGTTCAAACAGTTCTTTGTAATGCCCTTTGCGGTTGTTAACTACCGGAGCTAAAATATAAACCCGCCTCCCTTCGTAGTGGTTGTAAATTAGGGAAAGAATTTCTTCTTCGGTATATTTTATCATTTTTTCGCCTGTATTATAGGAGTAGGCTGTGCCTGCACGGGCAAACAGCAAACGAAAAAAATCGTACACCTCTGTAGTAGTTCCTACAGTTGAACGAGGGTTTTTGTTGGTGGTTTTTTGTTCGATAGAGATTACCGGGCTAAGGCCTGTAATTTTATCAACATCAGGTCGTTCTAAAGCCCCTAAAAAATGACGGGCATAAGCAGAAAAAGTCTCAATATAGCGCCGTTGCCCTTCGGCAAAGATGGTGTCGAAAGCCAACGACGATTTGCCACTCCCACTTAAACCGGTGATTACGGTTAATTGGTTTCGGGGAATTTTTATATCGATATTTTTTAGGTTGTGTACCCTAGCTCCATATACTGAAACAAAAGCATCATCTTCAATAATTTGATCTGTAAAAGTGGCGTTTTCTGACATAGTTTGTGCAAAAAAATTTAGCCGCTAAAGATACGAAAAAAGATAGCGATTTTTATGTGGAGGTAACAATAAAGAAGGTTAACAGAACAAAATGTTGATAAAGTAGTACCTATTGTGAACTGTACCCCCAAAAGTTTACTATCTAACTTTTGGGGTGCAGTTCAAAGCAGTGTATTTTTCTGTTTTTGTATTTAGAGTTTATTCTGCTACCCAGTTTTTTTGATATATAACCACTTTATCCGGATGAAAGTTCATGTCGTTTTTATCGGGTATGCTTATAATATAGGGTTTCTTTTTGCTGTTGGTAAGTTGGTTGTTGCGTAGCCAAACATTATAATCTTTCAGTTGAGAATAAGTAATACCGTACGATTTAGCAAAATCACTTAAGTTGTTAATGCTTGAGTCAACCCTAATTTCTTGGCATTTTACCACATGATACATATCTTCTTTTTTTAGCACAAACCCATATTTTTTCGGGTTTTTTAATAATTCTTTAGCGGCTAGTATTCGAAAAATATAGCGACTGGTTTCGTTTGGTAACAGCAAATCAAATGCATTATTCACTTGCTGTTGTTCTATGTTGGTGCTTAAGCGGCTCATGCCGGCATTATAGGAGGCGGCTACAATCATCCAATCGCCAAATTTCTTGTATGCTCTAATAAAGTACAAACAGGCTGCTTCGGTCGATTTTTCAATATGATACCGTTCGTCCACTTCGTCGGTCACTTCCAAGCCAAGTTCTTTTGCTGTTTCGGGCATTAGTTGCCAAAGACCTGCCGCTTTTGCTGATGAAATTGAGCGTATTTGAAAAAAACTTTCGATTAGCGCCAGGTATTTGAAATCATTCGGAATGCCATTTTTTTTGAGGATGGGCTCAATCAGCGGAAAATAATTATTGGCTCGTTTTATTGTGGCGATGGTTTGCGAATGGAAATATACAAAACCCAGCAATTCTCTGTCAAAGCGTTCGCGCATGTCGTATCTACTTAGCGATACTGTGGTGTCAAATATGCTTATCTCTTCAGGTATATGGGTGGCTTCGTTAATTGAACTGATTACCGGTTCTTGTGGTTTGCCCGTTTTAAACGATAAAAACAAGAGGAAGATAATTGTGGCAGCTAGTCCACCAAGTAAATACTTAAATGAGTTGTGCATGAGCAAAAATTAAGCTTGTTAGCACGCAAAGATAATTTTATTCTCGAAAGATATATAGCCAAAAACCCTAAAATTATTAGAAAAAAAACAGGGCAATTTTTAGGACTATTTATAAAAGGATTTATACTTTGAATAATTGTGGATAACTCTTTCTTTATAAAATTTGAGCAATCGCAAGTTTTATCTACTTTTACAGGTCGAATAATTTTGAACGACTGAAAACCATAGGTTTAAGGAATTTTTTTAAATTGATAAACAGGAATTATGCGCCCGGAAGATATCCTTGACGATGAAGCGTTAAAAGAAGAAGAATCTCTAGTTGACGATACGGTTAGCCAAGAACTTGTTCCTTCAAAAAATACGGATTATAAGGTCCCTAGTTTAAGTGATGAAGGTAATAAGCACCACTTGTCGGGAATGTATCAATCTTGGTTTTTAGAATATGCCTCGTATGTAAACCTGGAACGGGCTGTTCCCCATTTAAATGATGGGTTAAAACCTGTGCAAAGGCGTATTTTACATTCCATGCGTAGGTTGGATGATGGGCGTTACATTAAGGTAGCTAATATTGTTGGCCATACCATGCAATTTCATCCACATGGCGATGCGTCTATTGGTGATGCCTTAGTAAATATGGGGCAAAAAGAAATGCTTGTTGATTGTCAGGGTAACTGGGGAAATGTCCTTACTGGCGATAGTTCTGCTGCTCCACGGTATATTGAGGCCCGTCTTTCAAAATTTGCTCTCGAAGTGGTTTTTAACCCGAAGGTGACCACATGGAAACTCTCGTATGATGGGCGAAACAAAGAACCTATTACGCTTCCTGTAAAGTTTCCTTTATTGCTTGCTCAGGGCACAGAAGGTATTGGTGTCGGACTAAATTCAAAGATTCTTCCCCACAACTATAATGAGCTAATAGATGCATCTATAGCTTACCTCCAAAAGGAGCCATTTACCTTGCATCCCGATTTTATTACCGGTGGCTCTATTGATGTAAGTAAATACAACGATGGTCAACGCGGAGGGGCGGTAAAAATACGAGCAAAAATTTCAAAATATGATAATAAAACACTGGTAATTAACGAAGTGCCCTATGGTGTTACTACTTGTTCCTTAATAGATTCAATTATAAAAGCGAGCGAACGGGGTAAAATTAAAGTTCGTAAGGTAGATGATAATACGGCTGAGCATGTAGAGATATTGGTGCATTTGTTGCCCGGCACTTCGTCCGATAAAACCATCGATGCCTTGTATGCGTTTACCAGTTGCGAAATAAGTATTTCTCCAAATTGTTGTGTTATTTACGACAACAAGCCATTGTTTCTTACCGTTAGCGATGTGCTAAAAACAAATACCGAAAATACCTTAAGTCTTTTGCAGCAGGAGTTAGAGATACAAAAAAACGAGTTGTTGGACCAACTGCATTTTGCCTCTCTCGAAAAAATATTTATTGAAGAACGCATTTATAAGGATAAAAAATTCGAAGAGAGTAAATCGTTGGATGAGGCCATCGTGCATATTGATACCCGTTTAGAGCCATTTAAAAAAGACTTTGTTCGCGAAGTAAAAAAAGAAGACATTGCTCGTTTGATGGAAATAAAAATGGGACGAATTCTTCGTTTTAACTCCGATAAGGCCGAAGAGCAAATTCAGTTAATGAAAGATAATGTGAAAGAGATTGATTACCATCTTGAACACATTGTGAAATATGCCATTACTTGGTATTCAGGCTTAAAAGCTCGTTACGGAGCAAACTTCCCCCGTCGTACAGAAATTCGTAATTTCGAAAATATTGTTGCCTCAAAAGTGGTGGAGGCTAACGAAAAATTGTTTGTTAACCGCGAAGAGGGCTTTATTGGCACAGGATTGAAACGGGATGAGTTTGTGTGTAATTGCTCGGATATGGATGATATCATCTTGTTTTTTAAAGATGGTAAATATAAGGTAGTGCGTGTAGCCGAGAAATTGTATGTGGGTAAAGATATGTTGCATTTGGCAGTATTTAAAAAGAATGATAAACGAACTATTTATAATACCATTTACCGTGACGGAAAGAATGGTCCTTTTTACATTAAACGGTTCTCAGTAACCGGTGTAACACGCGATAAAGAATACGATATTACCCAGGGAAAAGCGGGCTCAAAAGTACATTATTTTACCGCAAACCCTAATGGAGAGGCTGAAGTAATAAAAGTTACGCTTAAACCGAAACCCCGTTTAAAAGTGCTTATTTTTGAAAAGGACTACAGCGAAATAGCCATTAAAGGAAGGCAGTCGATGGGGAATATCTTAACGAAAAATGATATACATAAAATTGCGTTGAAACAAAAGGGTGGTTCGACCTTGGGTGGCCGACATATTTGGTTCGATCCAGATGTATTCCGCATTAATCATGATTCACGAGGAGATTATTTGGGAGAGTTTTTTAGTGATGACCTTATTTTGGTTGTTTGTAAAAATGGGGAGTATTATACTACCGGTTTCGATTTAAGTACACATTTCGAAAACGATATATTGCGTATAGAAAAATTCAAATCAGAAAAAATCTGGTCGGCCGCATTGTTCGATGCCGATCAAGGATTCCGATATATTAAACGATTCCAGTTGGATGCTTCACAAAAAAGAGCCAGTTTCTTGGGCGAAAATCCTGAATCAAAGCTGCTTTTGCTTACCGACCAAGTGTATCCTCGCTTCGAAGCCTTTTTTGGTGGTAGTGACCAACATCGGGGGTCTATGTTAATTGATGTAGATGAGTTTATTACCGTAAAAAGCTTTAAAGCAAAAGGAAAACGGATAAGTACTTTTGAGATTGATAAAGTTATTGAGATAGAACCGCTTCGTTTTCCTGATGAGCCTGAAAATAACCCTGAAGATGCGCCTATTGATGACCTTGATTCTGTTGATGATACAACCGAAGTAGAAAATATATCGACGGTAGAGGAGGGTCTAAAAAGCACTGGCGAGGCACAAGAAGTTGACAAGGAGCTAAGCTTGGAACCTCCTGTGGTAAAAGATACAGCTCCGCTTGCCGATAAACCTAAAAAGCCTACTGCAAGTAAAAAAATAGAACAAGAAACACCCAAAGAAGACCTCAAAAAGGTAATTGATGAAATTACCGGACAGATGACATTGTTTTAAGCAGCGTGTTTTATAATTTCGATTTTATTACCAACTATCTTAGTCCTAGTAAATATTTGTGTTGTTATAATTGTTAATTAACTGATTATCAAATATCCTTTCGTATGAGTATTACGCAACATTCCTTATTGAACCGCATCCTTCAGCATTTAAAGATTGAAAACGAAATTGACGATCACCATGTCATTCATCAATCCATTGTTAAAGATTCCATTTTCAAAGGGACTAATTTGTGGATTCTTGTTTTTGCTATTATCGTAGCATCGGTTGGGTTAAACATGAATTCTACTGCCGTTATTATTGGTGCCATGTTAATATCTCCGCTAATGGGTCCAATCAATGCAATGGGATACAGTATAGCTACATATAATTTCGACTTGTTTAGGCAAGCCGGTAAGAATTTTGTTTTTGCTGTGTTATTGAGCTTGTTAGCCTCGACCATTTACTTTTCTTTAAGCCCCCTGTCTACTGCACATTCAGAGCTCTTGGCGCGTACCTCGCCTACCATTTACGATGTGCTTATTGCCCTGTTTGGGGGCTTGGCAGGTATTGTAGCTATAAGCAGTAAGCTTAAAGGCAATGTTATTCCGGGGGTTGCTATTGCTACGGCACTGATGCCTCCTTTGTGTACGGCCGGTTATGGGTTGGCTACAGCGCAATTTGCTTTCTTTTTTGGTGCCATGTATTTATTTGCTATTAATACAGTATTTATGGCTCTTGCTTCGGCTTCTGTTTCACAAATACTAAAATTTCCTATTATTACCTTAATTGATAAAGCACAAAAGAAAAAAGTTAATCGTTATATTTCTATAGTTATTGCTTTGGTACTTTTGCCAAGTGTGTATTTTGGCTATGGCTTAGTGCAAAAGGAAAAGTTTAACGAAAATGCAAGTAATTATGTGTTGAATGTAAGTATTTATGAAGGTAATTTCTTGTTAAAACACGACATTAACCACGAAGAAAGAACCATCTCCCTCGTTTATGCCGGAGCAAATTTAACGACAGAACAAAGGGAGTCTATTATTCAAAAAACCGCCAATTTTGGGTTGCAAGATGTAAAAGTTGATATAAAGCAAGGCTTTTCTTTTGATAACTCGGAAGCTAACTCTGAATCTATTCTACGCGAAGAAATTAGCAAGTTAAGTATGGAGCTGATGGAGAAACAATTGTATATTGACAGCCTACAAATAAAAACAGACTTAGGAAAAGAATTGTTGCAAGAAATCCGAAGTCTTTTCCCTGAAATAGTAGCATGTACTTATGCCGATTCATATGAATATATGGAAGAAGTTGAAAGACCTGTAAAAAGAGGTATTGTTTTGTTTAAATTAGATAAACCGGAAAACTCATCTATTGATACAGAAAAAGTGCATCGTTGGGTTAACACTCGCTTAAAAAATAATAACATAAAAGTTATTTTCGAGTAAAAACAGCTGTTGAATACCAAGAAATCTTTAGAGAAAATGGGTAAAATTATTCTTAGATAGTATCTTACCTTTCATTTTTTGCTATTTTTGTTAGCATATTATTAATTTAAAAAATAGCACAATGATTCTTACAACAACAGACAAAATTCCAACCAAAGAAATTAGTGAAATTCTTGGCATTGCCAGAGGTAGTACCGTTAGAGCACGTAATATTGGTAAAGATATTTTTGCCGGATTAAAAAGCATTGTTGGTGGCGAAATTGAAGAATATACTGAACTGCAAGCGCAATCTAGAGAACAAGCCATGCAACGAATGGTAGAAGATGCGGAAAGCTTAGGGGCAGATGCCATAGTTGCCGTGCGAATAACAACTTCATTAGTGATGCAAGGGGCTTCAGAAATTTTAGCGTATGGTACCGCTGTAAAATTGAAATAATGGAATTATTGCCTCAAATAATCGTCGGACTATACGGACTTGGTTTGCTTGTTTGTTTGATTCTGCTTGTCTTTTTGATTCATAGAAGAAGAAAAATTAAACGGAAAGAAACCTTTGAAAAAAGGAGCAATTGATTAATTTTTTAATGGGTAAGTTTTATATTTGCTATTAAGAAACTGTTTAAAAATTTTTTTCACGATGTCTTTATTCTTGTTTGAGAACCAAGTATACAGAATTCTTTTGCTTCATAAGCTTTCGCTTAACATTGTTAAGTGTTATTTAATGGGCTTCTTTCTATTGGCCTAAGTAACAAGCAACTAACTTGTTTTTATTTTAGTAATTCCGCTAAATAATTTATACTGATAAGCGCCGGAAGAGAATGCATCGGCTACACAACGGAGCTTTGTGTTAAGCACTGATTTCAAAAGTTTAATTTAATAATGATGTAAATCGAAACAGTAAAGTGAAAGAGTAGTTCGTCGGCTCTTTTTTATGTGTATAAGTTTTGTAATTTAAATGCTCGTTAAATTGTTACTTTTATCTTGTTGTATTATAACGAAAATGTTTACTTAAAGATTTTACTATGGATATTGTTTTATTGGTTATTGGTGTAATTATCGGGTTTGCTTCAGCTTGGTTTGTTGCAAAATTTAAGTATGGAAACCATAGCGGGTATTCCTTGCAACATATGGAGGAAAAAAATACCGAACTAATTAGCCTTAACGAAAGACTAGCTCGCACCGAAACTGAAAATGCACACCTACAAGAGCGAATAGCCAACCAAAAAAATGAATTGGAAGATCAACAAAAGATGCTTCGGCTAGAATTTACAAACCTGGCAAATACTTTGTTAGAAGAGAAAAGCAAGCGATTTATAGAAATAAATGAGAAATCCGTTGGAGATATTTTGAATCCGCTACGAGAAAAAATTAAAGACTTTGAGCAAAAAGTTGATGAGGCGTATAAAGAAGAAACTCGTGAACGGATTTCGTTGAAGGAACAGCTAAAACAAATGGTTGCGTTAAACCTTCAGGTGAGTGAAGATACCAACCGACTTACTTCGGCGTTAAAAGGAGATAAAAAATTGCAAGGTGATTGGGGTGAGGTGCAACTGGAAATGATTTTGGAGAAAACAGGATTGCAAGAAGGAACGCATTACACCAAACAACAAAGTTTACGTAACAATGAAGGTGATCTATATCGCCCCGATTTTATAATTAACCTACCCGATAATAAAAATATTGTTATCGATTCAAAAATATCCCTTTCGGCTTACGAAAGATACTTTAATACAGACGATGATTTACTCAAAACAAAATTTCTTTCGGAACATATACAGGCGCTACATAATCATATTAGAGAACTAAGCGCCAAAAATTATTCCCATCTACATGGTATCAATTCGCCCGATTATGTGTTGCTTTTTGTAGCGTTGGAACCAGCCTTGATGACTGCTTTACGGGAGGATAAAAGTATCTACGAGAAAGCCTTAAAAAACAATATTGTGCTCGTTTCAGGTACAACCTTGTTGGCAACCTTGCAAACTATTTCTCATATCTGGAAGCAAGAAAATCAAAAACGAAATGTAGCAGAGATTGCGTATGAGAGTGGTAAATTATACGATAAATTTGTTGATTTTATTTGCGACTTGGAGAGTATAGATAAGGCAATTGATAATTCCAAAAAAGCTTATGCTGATGCTATGAATAAACTGACTGCTTCAGCTAAAAAAGGAGACACAATTATTGGGCGTATTGAACGAATAAAAAAATTGGGTGCTAATTCGTCAAAATCATTGCCTCAAGGATTGATTGATGGGGTAGAATAAATAGTTTTCTATAGGGTTTGTCTAAGTTTTCAGAGTTATTTTATTTTAGTCAAGTTTTAAGTTAATTTCCTTTGCAAGGGCTGTCATTTCCACTGAAGAGAATATTGCTCTTGGATTGGTAAACAGAACATCCGACTCTTTATTTATTGGAATTAAATGTATATGTGCATGTGGTACTTCCATGCCAATTACGGCTACAGCTATCCGTTTGCAAGTTACCGTCTTTTCAATTGCTTTTGCCACTTTCTTTGCGAAAAGATGCAAGTCGGAGAGTGTCGTATCATCCAAATCGTATATATAATCAATTTCTTGTTTAGGAATAACCAATGTATGTCCTTTGGTCAACGGATTAATATCTAAAAAAGCAAAAAACCGTTCATTCTCAGCTATTTTGTAACACGGAATTTCTCCCTTGATTATTTTTGTAAAAATGCTTGCCATGGTGTTATTTAATTTAAAAGAGACGGAGGGTAATCCGTCTCTACATTACATAAGCATTGTCCTTTTTGTTTAGATAGATATCTCCATAATTTCTAACTCAATATTTCCATTGGGAACAGTAACTTTGACTTTATCGCCCACTTTTTTCCCTAACAAGCCTTTGGCAATTGGTGTAGTAACTGAAAGTTTTTTTTCTTTTAAATTAGCTTCGCTTTCCGAAACTATGGTGTAGGTCATTTCTTGTTTAGTAGTGATGTTTCTAATTTTTACTGTGTTTAAAATTTGCACTTCGGAAGTATTCAATTTACTTTCGTCAAGCATACGGGCATTAGCAATGGTGTTTTTTAGTTGTGAGATTTTCATCTCCAACATGCCTTGAGCCTCTTTGGCTGCATCGTATTCTGCGTTTTCAGACAAGTCTCCTTTGTCACGTGCTTCCGCAATTTGTTTAGAAATTGACGGGCGTTCAACACTTTCTAAGCGATTCAACTCTTCCATTAACTTTTTGTAACCGTCTTCGGTCATGTAAATTGCTGCCATAATAACAAATTTTAAATAGGATATATAAAAACAAGAGAATTCCGACCGAAGCCGGAACTCTCCTTTTCATACATTTGTTATGCAAAGATATAAAACTTTTTAATTAAAACGAATTATCTTTTATGCTATAAAACAGTTGAAAAAAAGTTTAAAAGTCAAAGAATAAAAGTTAGAAAGTTAAGTGAGTGTTTAGTTGTCCCAATGTTTATTATAGTTAATGAAAGTTTTCTTCATTGAAAATTGAATAAGTAAAAAATATCCCCAAGAAATAACCATGTCTTTATTCTTTGCTCTTAACTCTTGACTCTTCTTCAAGCTACAGCAATAGTTAAAATACTTACTTTTGTTCCTTTGGCCAACAATAGGGTTTGAGCGCAAGCCTCCAAGGTAGAGCCGGTAGTAATTACATCATCTAGTAATAAAATGTGTTTATTTGCTAGTTGTTCCGGCTTGGTAAGTTGAAATATTCCGCACGCATTTTCCCAGCGTTCGTACACCCCTTTTTTTGTTTGTGTTGGGTTTTCTATGGCACGGTATAGGGTTTGTGTGTCGAGTGGTTTCTCTAGTATAGAGGCTAATCCCTCTCCAAAACAAGCGCTCTGATTGTATCCTCTTTTTGCTAACCGTTTTTTGTGTAGTGGTACCGGTATTATTAGGTCTATATCGGTAAATTGATTGCTGTTTTTTAATGCTTGGCCAATTTCCTTGCCTAACATGATACCTATATCTTTTCGTCCTTTGTATTTAAGTGCGTGTAATAGTTTTTGCATCACTGATCCTTTCTCGAAAAGATAAAAGGCACAGGCTTGTACTACTGGAACTTTACCCCAAAACCTTCGGGCTGTTTCATTTTCGGCATCAAATTGATTGTTTGTTTTCGGTATATGATACAAGCAAGATATGCAAATTATGTCTTCGCCTTGAACCAGATTCTCGCCACACGCCAAACAATTAGTCGGAAATACAAGGCTGATTAGATCATGGAGCAAGGCGGTTTTCTTCATTGAATTAAGGTTTTGAAAGTTAGATGAATGATTTCTGCAAATTTAAATTAAATTTGTAAAAAACAAGAGCCTTTGTATGTCTGTTACGAATAAAGATAAATACCGATTGTTATGTGATGAAAAGCCAATACCCCTTTTTATGCAAGCTTGGTGGATGGATGCTGTTTGTATGAATAAAGAGTGGGATGTGTGTTTATCTGAGCGAGAAGGAAAGATAGTAGGCGTATTACCTTATTTGTGTGTAAAGAAGTTTTTTTATCGCTGTGTTATTCAACCGCATTTAACTCAATTTAATGGAGTAAATCTATTTTTTCCTAAGGATGCAGATTTTAAAAAACGATTAGTTTTTGAAAAAGAAGTGACAAGTGATTTGATCGAACAGATCGAAAAAAGAAACATCCATTATTTTAATCAGAATTTTCATTATAGCGTTCAGAACAGAGAGGTTTTTGTTTCGAAAAGATTTAAAGAAAAAATCAGGCATACTTATGTAATAGAAGATATTTCAAAAACCAAAAAAGTATTTGATTCTTTTAGTTATGCTAAGAAAAAGCACATCAATAAATCTTTTGATAAATTAGATATTAAATATAATCTTTCATCGGATGTATTTTATGATTTTCATGCAACCGCTTTGAAGAAAAAAGGAGAGAAGATAGTATATTCAAAAGAGCTTTTTGAGAAGATATATTACGCATCTATTGAGAGGGAGCAAGGTCAATTGATAGCTGTATATGATAAACAAAATAATTTACATGCAGCATTGTTTGTTATTTGGGATAAACAGAGTGCTTATTATCTTATTTCAGCCATTAATCACGATTATAAATCTAGTGGAGCTTCTACTTTAATGGTGTGGGAAGCAATAAAGTTTTTGTCGGATAAAACAAAAGTATTTGACTTTGAAGGAAGCATGATCCCTAATGTGGCAAAATCATTCAAAGAATTTGGCGGGGTGAAAAAATCGTATGCAAATATATCTAAAAGCTTTTCATGGAGTTTTAGTTTCTTAATGAAATTGAGAGGAATGTAAATGAAGATTATCAATAAAGATCAGTTTTTTGAGATAACTAAATCGTTTGAATGGATACCCTACACACAAACGTATGGATGGTATTCTTTTTTCTGTAAAGATGAAAAGGATGATTTTTTATTTTTGATCGATGATAAGGAAAATCCTCAAATTGCATGCTTTGGGCATATTAAAAGAGCTCTTGGATTTAAAATGTTGATGATTGAGGGAGAATGTGCATTAAAGAGTACATTTTCAAATGTTTTAGTTAGAAATTTCTATAAGGCAATATCTGAGTTACCTTATGATATGATTGAGGTAAATTCAAATAGCTTGTATGATTTTGAGTTTGAGATTGGCTTACGTAGAGCAGGATTTTTGCGCCCGGTTGGTGTTTTTTCTGTGCCACTTAGTATTTTAGTTTCTCTGAATAAACCTATAGAGTATGATAGAAATTGGATGCGTAATTTGAAGAAATCGAAACAGCATAATTTGCAGTTTGATTACATCTCTAAGCCAAGTTCTCTATTAATCAAGGAGTTTGTTGATACATATAATATTTTATCTGATTTTAAGGGTTTTGGAACTAAGCTCAATTTCACTGCTTTGAACCATCTTTTAGAAGATTCGAAGATGAGGCTTTTTCTTGTAAGGGATAAGGCAGGAAAAGTGCTGTGTTTTAGAATCGTGTATGTTCAGAAAGAAACAGCAACAGATGTTTTTGCTGCGAATACACTAGAAAGTAGAGAGTTTTCTGCAACTCATTTTATGATGGATGCTTTGTTTGCCTATTTGAGTAAAAACAAGCTGAAGCACTTTGATTTTGCTCGCATTTTGGTAGGCCATCCAACAGCCGATTCTGTGTTTCTATTTAAAAATGGAGTACGTGGTAAGAAAGTACTTTATAACGGAGAATGGTCGTTTTATAAGAAAAAATACTATCGTCCTTTGATGTATTTTGTAAAAAGATGGCTTTTTAAGAA
>CAMDGD010000031.1 GCA_945897785.1 Paludibacter jiangxiensis | reverse complement strand
ATTGACTTTTGAACTTCGAATGAAAACAAATGAACAATTGTCAGCAGGTTGTGTTGTAATAAATGAAAAAATAAATTAGTTATTGCTTTGTAAAATGTTTGTGGCCGTCTGACTTAAAAGCATAGCATAAATGATTATTTTTTTACATTTATTATATAACATTTTTTACGCAAAGATAATTGGTTGTGTACCAATCCTGTATAAAAGAACTTCAACAAAGGTTTAACGCTCTTTAACAGTAATAATTTATGAGTGGAATGTAATTCTTTCTTATTATTTTTGTCGTTTATATGTAATTTATTCACATTACTGTCCCATTAAAATCTAGAAAAGTTCTTTGAAATGTTTGAAATTTAGTTAGTTGCAGAGGTTTTTTAATTAAACGGATTTCAATTTGCATTTTTGCATTTATTAAAAAAAATGCAAATGCATAAGGATAAATACGTTTTCGCTCAATTAGCATCCTTTTTGGATAGGAATAAGTTCAACTTCATCGTCCGCAAGTATGATGGAAATAAATATGTGAAGCATTTTACTTGTTGGAATCAACTGCTTGCTCTGATGTTTGGGCAATTGTCCAATCGTGAAAGTCTGAGAGATTTGATTGTTGCTCTTGATGCTCACCATTCCAAATGTTATCATTTAGGATTGGGTAAGAATGTTTCAAAATCATCCTTAGCAAGAGCCAATCAAGATAGAGACTATCATCTCTTTGAAGAGTATGCTTACTATCTGGTAAACGAAGCCAGGCAGAAACGAGTTTCTGATATCTTCAAACTAGGTGGTAACGTCTATGCTTTTGATTCAACGACGATTGACTTATGCCTTTCCGTATTTTGGTGGGCGAAGTTCCGCAAGAAGAAAGGTGGAATCAAAGTGCATACATTATATGACATAGAAACACAGATACCTGCATTTTTTCATATCACCGATGCTTCTGTGCACGACTCAAAGGCAATGAAAGAAATCCCATATGAACCAGGCTCTTATTATATATTTGACCGTGCCTACAACAACTTCAAGATGCTGTATAAGATTCATCAAATAGGAGCCTTCTTCGTTGTCAGGGCTAAGAAGAATCTTCAATACAAGTCCATCAAATGGAAACGCAAGTTGCCTAAGAACGTACTTTCAGATGTGACTATCGAATTGACTGGATTTTATCCGAAGCAATACTACCCCGAGCCACTTCGTTTGGTCAAATATTGGGATGAAGAACAAAAGCGTGAATTTGTTTTCTTAACCAATGCGATGCACATTTCCGCTCTTCAAGTTGCTGAACTTTATAAAAATCGCTGGCAAGTCGAGCTTTTCTTCAAATGGTTAAAGCAACATCTGAAAATTAAAAAATTCTGGGGGACTACTGAAAATGCTGTTCGGATTCAAATCTATGCTGCAATTTGTACTTATTGCTTAGTAGCAATCGTCCAAAAAGATATGCAACTTGATAGAAGTACATATGAAGTTTTGCAAATCTTGAGTATATCATTGACCGATAAGGCTCATCTTCGAGATCTCTTTGATAAAACTAAATTTCAAAATGACAAAGAACGATTTAGGCTTAATGAGCCAAGTTTATTTAATTTTTAATAACGTCCCAATTTTAATGGGACACTAGTGTTTTTGGATATAAAATTAATAAAATATATTTAATTATATGCAATTAGATATAAAATTAATAAAAAACCTTTTATTATATGTAAAAGCATATAAAATGTGGTATATATTAGAAATTATATGTAATTAGATATAATTCCTTACTTGTCCATTTTAGTGTGGCACAAAAAATAGTAATATAAGATTTGGATTTTTTTTTTATTTAACTCAATGAGAATTCAATGTTTAAATATTTGATGAAAATTGAGCTCAAATATTGATTTCTAAAGAACATAAAAATTAAAAATGAAGTAAATCTAAAAATTGAAATTTAGTGCGGTGTTTTTCAGTGTTTTTTTTATTAATATGTGTTGATTATCTGATATTTACTACCGCAATAAATTGAAAGGGGACAAGTTAGGAAACCTAAAAAGTGTTGTGTAAAAAGTAGGGTTTTTTAGGTTTTTTGTTGAATTTGAAAATTGTTTAGTTCAATATGCTTTTTAGTTTTGTTAAGCCTGCGAGGTGTTTTTTTAGGGTTTCTTTCGAATTATAGGAAGTAAATAATTGACCGATACACTAAAAAACGAACTTACCGGATATGCTATTGTTTCATCGAGCGATGAAGGAAAATTTATGTAGTAATTTGCTTCAATATCAAAATCATGCAAAGCAATGCTAATTGGCAAGCTAAGTTGTGTATTTAGTAAGCCGAATTTATCTGTTGGAACGCCTGTTATAGTAATTGTTTCGGAACTAAAAAAGGCAGATAACTCAGGCATAGTGTAAATTTTATTGAACTTACCCAAACGTAATATGGTAAAGCGAAGGTTTATTGCTGTTAAAAGATTATTGGAAAAATAATCGCCAAACAATACGTTGTGCGATACCCTAGCTCCAAGCCACTTTTTTCGAAAAGAAAGTCCTAAATTGAAGTTATTCTTATGTGGATAATAGCTGCTTGTATCTGGATTGAAATACTCGTAACGACTGTATGAGGTTCTAAATGAAAGGGTTTTCTTTTTGTTGATAAATGTATTGTATCCTGCCGAAAAAGTGGCGTTGTTGTAGTTTGGAGTAAGTTGGTTGTAGAATAAACCGGATGCACCAAGAAAAAAACCAATATAATTATAGTAAAATATATGTCCCGAAAAGTTATTGATTTGGTCGCCAATTTCTCTACCAGCATAATAGCTGTTGTTGCTGTAATTTACACCGGTATATAAAAAATCGTATTTTAGTTCGTCGTCCATTTTAACAAGAAAAGGGTCTTCTTGATTAAATACTAAGTCGTTTAATAGTGAGTCAATTTTGTCCGATTGGGCAACTAATTGTGTAGCGCTTAGTAAAAATAGAAAAACAAATACTCTTTTTACGATCATATGGGGTTAATTATTTGTTTATTATACAGTTGTAAAATATCAATGGGCAACTTATTGATTTGATAAAAATACATTTTTTTTCTATTTTTCTTACATATTTAGTGTTTCATAGAAAAAGGATTGCTTTTGCATGGTATTTAAAAAAGTTGTTTGAACATGCAATGAAGCATATTCAAACAACTTTTACTGTTTGGATACAAACAATTATTTGCAGGTACCCTGTTTATTTAGATCTTGGTTGGTGTTTTGCATGTTTTCTCGTGCTTGTTGCATTTTGCCTTCTTGTGTTCCATTGGTTTTTCCTTCACGAACTTGTTCACGAGCTCTTTCTTTGGCTTGATTTTTCACTTGTTCTTTAGTGTTTTCTTTCGCTTGTTCGCGAATTTGAGCTTTTTCTTGCAATTTTAAATTGTTTTTGTTGCCTTCATTGTTTTTCACACTAGCATTTTCTTTTACTTGTGCTTTGTTTTGCACTTTTAGAAGTTCTTTTTGTTCATTTGAAAGGGAGGTTTGTAAGGCCTCTTTCTTTTGTTCTCTTGTCATGTTTTGGTTTTCCAAAACATCAACTTGCTCTTTGCTTAGCGATGCTTTAAATTGCTCTCTGTTTTGCTCATTAACCATGTTTTGAATTAAAGCATTTGCTTGATTTTCGCCACTGTTCATTTTTTGAGTAGCTTCTTGTGCCATAGTTATTCCTGAAAATAGGAATAATCCTAAGGCAAGACTGATGAGACTAATTGACTTTTTCATAATTTTTTGTTTTTAGTTAAACATAATACTTGATATTTGATTAAAAGAAGTCTTAAGAACTGCTTTTATACTATTACCGCACTATCTTTTTTTTACCCTACTTTTTTAGAAAGAAAAATTACTTTCCGGATCTTTTTTCATTTTTTGGTTGGTGATTTTGCCTAAACTCATTTATAATAGGAGGCTTATTGTTGTGATTTTCTTCTAACTGGTTTTTTTGCAATCCGTTAAGTTCTTTTTGCGAAATGTTTTCACGCATTTGTTCTCTCATGTTTGTTTTTGTTCCAGTTTCCGTTTCCGTTTGCAAGGTTTTGTTATGAAGATTTTCCTCATCTTTTCTCCGTATGTTTTTTTCATCTTCCAGTAGTTTCCGTTGTTCATCACTTAAAGATTCCATAAAAAGTTTTCGCTTATTTTTCTTGTCGAGATGTTTGTTTTCTAGTAGCTCTAGTTGAGACTCTGTTAATGAATGCCTAAATTTAGTTGCTTTGTTGCTTTTTATTTGTTCTGCATCCGTTTTAGTGGTTTCCTGTGCATTGTTATCCTGTTTTATGCTGGTGTTTTTTTCTTGAATCGGTAGAACAGGATTATATTCTTCGCCGATAACTATAGTTTCCTTTCTTTCCGGTTTTTTTGTTTGGGTAGTTTGCTGTGGTTTCTCAATGGTTTTATCTGCGTTTTGTGTTATTTGTATGTCTTTTTTTGTTGCTTCTATGTTGCTTTCTTTAGTATGCAATATGGTGTTTAGTTCTTGTTCTATTTTTGGTGTCCATTTTTGTTGCTGAAAATTTATTTTTGCTTGTTTTTCAATGGTAAATGTTCCATTTTGTTGTAATGTAGCTTTTTGCCCACCAACAATTACTACCGCATTTTTATTGGCAAACTCAACTACCTGTACTTTACCGGAAATGCAAGTTACGAGGTAGTCGTTATTGCGTGTAAAAACAGTAAATTGAGTACCTAAAACGGTTGTTTTGCCTTTGTTGGAAACGACTTCAAACTTCGACCCCTTTTCAACTGTAAAAAATGCTTCTCCTGTTAAGTTAATTTTTCGGTTTAGTTTCCACCAAAAGGGTTTATAGCTTAGTGTCGATTTTTCTTTTATGCTAACGACAGATTTATCAGGAAGTTGCAGCCTTATTTCTTGTGCCAGCTTTGTTGTCACTGTGTTGGTGTATAAATAGGCAAAAGCAGTTGTGCTTACGGCAATAAACATAACGGCAGCGGCAGCATATTGCATTACCCTATAATAGACGGTTTTGCTTGTTGCTTTTTGTGTCGATTGGGTTTCTAAGTTTTCGTTTAGTCTTTCCCAAACGGCTTCTTTCGAGTTCTTCCATTGAATAGAGGAGGCCGAAATGAGTTGTTCAATATCACGGGTAAAATCGTGCGTTGATTCCTTAGTGTATTTTGTTTGTTTTTTCATTTTAGTATTGCAGCACTTTTTTGAGGTAAGATATTGTTAAATTCATCCGTTTTTCAATGGCCTTTTCACTTAAGTTTAGTCGGTTAGCTATTTCTTTATAACTAAGACCATCCATTCTTGACATCAAGAAAACACTCCGTTTTTTCTCACTTAAATTAGCTAATGCACGTTGGTATTTTAAAAATAATTCCTTTTGAACGAAGGTGTCTTCGGGTGAATTTTTTTCTATCTCGTTGTTTGTTAATCCATTTAAATAAGTTATTTCCAGTTGTTTCCTTCTATACTTACTAATAAACATATCGTTAGCCATTTTGTATAAAAGCGGTACAATGGATTGGTTTGTAGCATCAAATTGCTTTTCCCAAACCCGCATAAAAACATCTTGTGCTAAATCAGTGGCTTCTTCAGTATCGGCTCCTTTATAAAAAAGGTAGTTTCGAATGGAGTCGAAATAAGCATCAAACAGTTTTTTAAAATCTTCTTTTGTCAAGTTTGTAATTGTTATATGTATTAACCGATTAATTCTTTCAATACCCTACTTTTTTCTCGATGATATTTTTTATGTATCAAAATTAGTAAATTACAATTCACTTTTCGCTTATTACTGTTATTAATTGTTGGGGAATCGTTTTTCTTTGCAAAGAGGTTTTTGAAAAAGAAAAATACCGACTTTTTTTGTATTTTTACACCTTATATTTACATGCATTTTGCTAAAAGATACGGATGTTATTATGGAAGAATTAAGTCGCTTGTTTGAACAAATTACTACACGGAAACCGGAAACAATTGTTCCCTTGAAAGGAGCCGGTTCAAATAGAGCGTATTATCGTTTGTCCCATAAGCACGAGCAGTTTATTGGGGTAGTGGGAGAGTCGGTCGAAGAAAATAAGGCTTTTATTGCATTGGCGCAACATTTTGCCACTATGCATTTGCCAACGCCTCGTGTTTTGGGGTTTACCACCGATTATCTTTACTACATACAAGATGATTTGGGTAATATTTCGTTGTTCGATTATTGTTCGGAAGGAATTAATACCGGGATTTTTTCTGAAAAAGAAAAGTTGCTATTGCTTAATACCATAAGTTTTTTGCCTCAATTGCAATTTGAAGGTGCTTCGAACTTGGATTTTTCCTGTTGTTATCCCCAATCGGAATTTGATCGGAATACGGTAATGTGGGATTTGAATTATTTTAAATATAATTTCTTAAAAACTACCGGATTGGCATTTCTGGAACCCCAACTCGAGGCTGATTTTGAACAAATGGCTTGTGATTTACTTCAAGAACCGGCGCACACATTTATGTACCGCGATTTTCAGGCACGAAATGTAATGATAAAGAATGAAGAGCCTTATTTTATCGATTTTCAGGGAGGTAGAAAAGGGCCTATTTACTACGATGTTGCCTCTTTTGTTTGGCAAGCCAAAGCCAACTATCCGCCTGAACTCAAAGAGGCCTTGTTGAAGCAATATCTAAAGGCGTTAAAGCCATATCAAGCTATAGATGAGGGTGTATTTAACCAAAAACTACAGTTGTTTTTGTTGTTTAGATCGTTGCAGGTGCTTGGTGCTTATGGCTTTAGAGGATATTTTGAACAGAAACCTCATTTTATTGATAGTATTCCTTTTGCTATACAAAACTTACGGGAGTTATTGAAAAATGATTTCTCTAACTATCCGTATCTTATTGAATTACTTCACACCCTGTGTGATTTGCCAACGTTTGCCCCAGCAACTCATGCGGTGACGCAAGCCCCCGTGAGTAAACAATACGATACCTCCAAACTAGTAGTAACCGTAACCAGTTTCTCCTACAAAAAAGGTATTCCTGAAGACCCAAGCGGAAATGGCGGTGGGTATGTGTTTGATTGCCGTGGCGTGCATAATCCCGGTAGGTACGAGAATTATAAAGTCTTAACAGGATTAGATAAACCGGTGATAGATTTTTTGGAACAAGGGGGAGAAATACAGCCTTTTTTAGAGGCGGTATATAAACTAGCCGATGCGCATATTCAAGATTATTTAACCCGAGGGTTTAGTAGTTTGATGTTTGCTTTTGGATGTACGGGCGGTCAGCATCGTTCAGTATATTCAGCGCAACAGTTAGCCGAATATATTGCTAAGAAGTACGGTGTAAAAGTTAAACTAACCCACCGCGAACAGCATATAACTAAAGAACTTTAATCCACTAATTTAACACGAATTAGTACGAATAAATGCATTTTTTACAACCTAAATTAGTGTTAATTCGTGTAATTAGTGGACAATATATTTATTCTCCATGAAAGCTATGATTTTTGCTGCCGGTCTCGGCACTCGCTTAAAACCACTTACCGATACTATGCCCAAAGCTTTGGTGCCTATTAATGGTTTACCCTTGTTGGAACATGTCGTTTTAAAATTAAAAGCAGCCGGTTTTGATGAACTTATTATTAATGTACATCATTTTCCGGAGCAGATTATTCGGTTTTTGCATGAAAAAAACAATTTTGGCATACAGATAGCCATTTCGGATGAGCGTGAAGGATTATTGGAGACTGGAGGAGGAATAAAAAAGGCTGCGGCATTTTTTGATGATGGCAAGCCTTTTTTAATTCATAATGTGGATATTCTATCGAATGTCGATTTACAGGCTATGTATACTAACCATAGTAATTCGGATGCTATTGCCAGTCTGTTGGTAAGCGAGAGAGAAACCTCTCGTTATTTACTTTTCGATGATAATAATGTGTTGCAAGGATGGGTAAATGAAAAAACAGCAGAAATAAAATCACCGTATCCTAATTTTACGCCTGTTGGATTAAAAAAACTGGCTTTTTCTGGTGTTCACATACTGTCACCGGAAATTTTTGCATATATGAATCGTTGGGATGATAGGTTCTCAATTATTGACTTTTACCTATCTATAGCCGATAAAACTACTATTAAAGCGTATGTGCCAAGCAATGTTAATATGATTGATGTAGGGAAATTGAATTCGCTTCGAGATGCAGAAGATTTCCTAAAAATATATTAGTTTAAGCGCTTAGTTTTCTTTGTTTTGATATAGAAAGTTGTGTTTTTACTCTCCACTCTGCAATACCTTTACGGCTATTAACTTGTCGTATCGGTCACCAAAACCTCTGTGGTAAACATATATGGTATATTCGTTTTCGGTTTCCCAATGGCTACTTTCGATGGGTTGAAGCAGCGCTTTTGTGCTTCCTTTGGGTACAAATCCGTATAGATAATTATATCCTCCTTGTTTAAGCAATACCGTTTTTTCGTAAGTTTTGTTTTGGGTATTGTACTCCATGCGCACTGTTTCGTTTAGCTGGTTGTAGTTTAATCCACCTAGCAAGTATATTTGTCCGTCAAAAATAGGATTTTCTGCCGGCAAAGCAAAATGTACCAATAGGTAATCTGCCCAAGTGTCGTCTTGATTGTATTCTTGAATATTGATTACAATTTTCCCGTTTACTTCCTTGTGGTAAGTGTATGTTTTGTAGGGGTCAATGCTATTCGGAAAAAGTTCGGCATGGTAATACGGATCATAAAAACGAACCTTGTTTACTCGTTCGCCGTAGGCATAAATAGACGATATATCTAACGTGTGGTATTCGTTTCCTCCTTCAAAAATCAATGCTTTATTGTTGATGTAGCTTAGTTTGCTTCCTGAAATATAAGTGGGACTAAGGTTTTTAACCATATTATCTAATCGCCCGTTTTGTTGTACGGTAATTTTGAGTTCTGTACTCGGATTGTCAATGGCATAGCTTCCGGTATGTAAATAAAAATCAATTTGTTGCATCTTACCCCGAATATCAATGTCGGTATTTCCCCGTACTTGAGCATCGATAGAAATTTTACTGTCAACAATAGAAAAACACCCTACGGCAATTTTTTTTTCCGGCTCAGAATCTTTATAAATGCTTATGGCATAGTTTCCTGATATTTTGAAAGATAATTCATCGTTGGGTAAGGAGAGCCTATAATGGGTGTAATTCATGGTTGTATTTGTCGATTGAAGTACATCGGTAATGGGCAAGTCAGTAGTGAACCCATCGGCCCATTCCAGTGGTGATAGCATGGAAGGAGTCCAGTCGGCAGTGCAATGTTCTACGGTATAGTAATAATTGTGTATGTCGTGCGATAGCTCATCAAAACTCAGTTCAATTTGTTGATTTCCACCCAAATCGATTATTGGCAAGCTAAAGGGATTATCGCCGGATACCTTTACCTGAAGTGTTCTGATTTTTTGGCCAAAAGGAAATGATTTGTATTGTGCTAGGGAGCTAAAAATAAGCGTATTGCTAATTATTAAGAGTAAAAAAACACGGTAATATGTTGTAAACATTGCTTGATATTTTATTCGGTAAAGATAACTATTTTGATTAAATAGTAGGTGGAATTTTTACTTGAAAATTTTAAACATTTTTTAAGTCAAAAGAATTAAATATTTTTTCATTAATTAATGATAAAATTAAAAGGGAATATTCTACTTTTGTAGCCTTAAAATATTAAAGTGTAAAATCAATGATGGCTAAACGGATACAAACCAAAAAAGGCTTGGATATAGCTATAGAAGGCAAACCCAAGCTAAATACCGTAGAATTACCTATTCCGGATATAATTAAAATTATTCCGGATCATTATCCGATTATACCCAAACTTTCCGTTCGCGTTGGCGATAAACTTGAAGCCGGTAGTGCGGTATTGTTCGATAAAAACAATCCGGATATCTTGGTTACATCGCCCGTAAGTGGGGAGGTGCTAGCAATTAATCGTGGTGAAAGAAGAAAAATTCTGGATATAACGATTGCTGTTGATAAAACAATCTCGTATAAGTCGTTTGATTCTATTGATTGGAAAAAAGCAACTGCCGATAATATTAAGACAGCTTTGCTTGAGTCCGGAATGTGGACATACATCAAACAAAGGCCATACGATTGTGTGGCTAATCCGGCATTAACGCCCAAAGCAATTTTTATTTCAACCTATGACTCGGCTCCTTTAGCGCCATCTTATGAATATATTGTTAAAGAGGAGGCAGTTGCCTTTCAAAAAGGCGTAGATATTATAGCCAAACTAACGGCCGGAAAAGTGTATCTTGGTGTAAAAGCAAACAGCGATTGTAATATATTTACTGAAGCAAAAAATGTTGAAGTAGTTCGTTTAGATGGACCGCATCCTGTTGGTAACCCTAGTGTAATGATACAACAACTAGAGCCAATGAACAAGGGCAATATTATGTGGACAATAAGTCTGCAAGCCGTTTTGTTTATAGGTCGTTTTGCAACAACCGGTAGTGTCAATTTTACCAAAAAAGTAGCCCTTAGCGGTCCGGAGGTTAGAATGCCTCAATACTATCAAACCATTGTTGGCGCAGGTATCGAAGATATGATAAAGGACAATGTGTTTGACGAAAAGCACCTTCGTTATATTAGCGGAAATGTATTAACAGGCACCAAAATAGCCCTTGATGGATGTGTTGCTGCTGCCGATAATCAAGTAACAGTTATTGCCGAAGGGGACGAAGTGCACGAAATGATTGGTTGGGGGATGCCTCGTTTTAATAAATTTAGTGTTAGCCGCAGTTATTTTTCGTGGTTATTGCGTAATAAAATTACGCCAAAATTTGATGCCCGTATTATGGGTGGTAAACGAGCCATTATTATGTCGGGCGAATACGATAACGTATTTCCTTTCGATATTTTTCCTGAGTACCTTATCAAGGCAATGATTACAAAAGATATTGATAGGATGGAGGTTCTAGGAATTTACGAAGTTATTCCGGAAGATTTTGCTTTATGTGAGTTTGTGTGTACATCAAAATTAGAAATTCAAAAAATTGCCCAAGAAGCCATTGACTATATGCGTCAGGAAATGGAATAAATGTTCAATTAGCCAATACAAAATTAACAATACGAATTAACAATGAATTTTTTACGAAAACAAGTCGATAAAATCAAACCTCATTTTGAAGAAGGCGGAAAGTTTGCTAAGCTTCATTCTGTTTTTGACGGGTTTGAAACATTTTTGTTTGTGCCGAACCAAACGGCAAAATCGGGCACACATATACACGATTGTATTGATGCAAAACGCACCATGATTACCGTCTTGGTAGCTTTAATGCCGGCCTTATTGTTTGGTATGTTCAATATCGGATATCAGCATTATTTAGCCATCGGACAAACGGTTACTTTTTGGGATCAGTTGTTTTTTGGTGTTTTGGCTGTATTGCCCAAAATTGTGGTTTCGTATATTGTGGGATTGGGTATTGAGTTTGTTTTTGCTCAAATTAAAAAGGAAGAGATTCAAGAAGGATTTTTGGTCTCAGGTATGCTTATTCCTATGATAATGCCTATCGAAACGCCGCTTTGGATGATTGGCTTAGCAACAGCTTTTGCCGTTGTATTTGGTAAAGAGGTGTTTGGTGGTACCGGCTTTAATATTTTTAATGTGGCACTGGTAACTCGAGCATTCTTATTTTTTGCTTATCCGTCGTGGATGAGTGGAGATGAGGTTTTTGTGCGTACCACAGATACCTTTGGTTTTGGTGGAGGCACATTGGTTGATGGATATTCCGGTGCTACGCCTTTAGGCGAAATTGCTACCGCAACAACCCAACAAGTGCATTTAACGGCTGTAAACGGCGATCCTATCGGGTTGTGGGAAATGTTCGTAGGACTGATTCCCGGTTCTATAGCCGAAACCTCAGTATTAGCTATTTTACTCGGTGCTGCCGTATTATTGTTTACCGGTGTGGCCAGTTGGAAAATAATGCTTTCAGTTTTTGCCGGTGGTACTGCTATGGCCTTGTTGTTTAATGTATTTGGCGTAAATGCCGCCATGAGTTTAACTCCTTTAGAGCATATACTATTAGGTGGTTTTGCCTTTGGTGCAGTATTTATGGCTACCGACCCCGTAACAGGAGCCCGTACCGAAAAAGGAAAGTGGATATATGGATTCTTAATAGGTGTCTTTGGTATTCTTATCAGGGTGCTTAATCCGGGTTATCCTGAAGGTATGATGTTAGCTATCTTGTTAATGAATATGTTTGCTCCGTTGATTGATTATTTTGTAGTTGAAGGAAATATAAAACGAAGAATGAAACGGGTAAAATCGACAGTGATAAAAGCCTAAATTTAAATATAAAAAAATAGCTAAAAAATACATATAGCTAAATAAGTTGTTTTTTTTGAACAAATTAATAGTAAACAAATGAATAAAGAGAGTAATAATTACACCATTATCTATGCCGCAGTAATGGTTATTATTGTGGCCATAGGTTTGGCTTTCACTTCGCAAGTATTAAAGGAACGACAAGCAAAAAACGAAGCGGTAGATAAAATGCGCCAAATTTTACGGGCAGCAAATATTGAATCAACGGCTGATGATGCGGATAAAAAATACGATGCGTTTATTGTTGCCGATTATGCTATTGATAAAAATGGAGAAAAGGTGTCTGACAATGGTTTTGTTGTTGAAATGGTAGAAGAGTTAAGAAAAACACCGGAAAATAGAAAATATCCTGTTTTTGAGGCTTTAATTGATGGTGAATCCTATTATATCTTAGCCTTAAGAGGAGCCGGTTTATGGGGACCAATTTGGGGATATATTGCTTTAAAAGACGATAAAAATATGGTGTATGGCGCCGATTTTAGCCATCAAGGTGAAACGCCGGGTTTAGGTGCCGAAATAACTACCGCTGCTTTTAGTAAACAGTTTGAGAACAAACGAATTGCTATCGACAATGTGTTTAAATCTATTGCAATAGTAAAGAAAGGAAAAAAAGTTGATAATCAGGATTTTGTAGATGGAATTTCCGGTGGAACAATTACCTCGCAAGGTGTTAACGATATGTTATTCAATTCGTTAAAAGGATATGAAGCCTTTTTGAACAAAAAAAGTAAATTATAAATATAGACCGAATGGATGCAAAAAGAAAAAAAATAGTTCTTGACCCGATTTTTAAAAATAATCCGGTAATTGTGCAAATGTTAGGTGTTTGTTCTGCCTTGGCGGTAACATCGAAGTTAGAGCCTTCTATTGTACTGGGTATCTCGGTAATTGTGGTGCTTACTTTTGCCAACTTTATTATTTCACTAATTCGTAATACCATTCCTTCGCGTATTCGTATTATTGTGCAATTAGTTATTGTTGCGGCTTTAGTTACCATTGTTAGCGAGGTGTTAAAAGCCTATGCTTACGAAGTAAATAAGCAACTATCGGTGTTTGTGGGTTTAATTATTACCAACTGTATTATTATGGGTCGTTTAGAGGCTTTTGCCTTGGCTAATAAACCCATCGATTCTATTCTAGATGGTGTCGGTAACGGAACAGGATATGCGCTTATTTTGGTTGCCGTTGGTTTTGTGCGCGAACTTTTTGGTTCCGGTACTCTTTTAGGCTTTCAAGTTATACCACAATTTTTATACGACTTAGGATATGAAAATAACGGTATGATGATACTTCCTCCAATGGCACTTATAACAGTTGCTACTTTGATTTGGATACATCGATCGAAAGATAAATCATTACAAGAAAATTAACACCTTTTTGCGATAAAATAAAAAATAAAGCTATATGCAAGAAATTATAAATGTTTTTGTTCGGTCTATTTTTATAGACAATATGATATTTGCCTATTTTTTGGGCATGTGCTCTTTTTTGGCAGTTTCTAAAAATATCAATACGGCTATTGGCTTAGGTGCTGCTGTTGTTTTTGTGTTAACTACAACTTTACCTCTCAATTACTTGCTAGAGAATTATGTGCTTAAAGAAGGTGCTTTGGTTTGGATAAGTGAAGATTTAAAAACGGTCGATTTAAGTTTCTTAAGCTTCATCATATTTATTGCCGTTATTGCTTCTTTTGTACAATTGGTCGAAATGGTTATCGAAAAAATTAGCTCCGAATTGTATGCTTCTTTGGGTATATTTTTACCGCTTATTGCTGTGAATTGTGCTATTCTAGGTGGATCTTTGTTTATGCAACAAAAAGAATTTGGTAGTATTGCTGTTGCTACAAGTTATGCTGCAGGATCGGGAGTGGGTTGGGCATTGGCTATTGTTGCTATGGCGGCCATACGCGAAAAACTAAAGTATTCTGATGTGCCAAAACCTTTACGAGGCCTTGGTATTACAATCATTATTACGGCACTAATGGGGGTTGCTTTTATGTGTTTTTCAGGAATAAAAATTTAATTACACGATATAAAAATGGGTACGATATTAACGAGCGTTATAGTTTTTCTTTTAGTTACAATTCTCTTAGTAGTGCTTTTATTGGTAGCTAAAAGTAAACTTACTCCTTCCGGTGAGGTTAAGGTAGTGGTTAATGAAGAAAAAGAGTTTGATGTTCCTGTAGGTGGAACGGTGTTAAGTACTTTGCAGGCTAACGGTATTTATTTGTCGTCGGCTTGTGGCGGTGGCGGTAGTTGCGGACAGTGTAAATGTCAGGTTGTTGAGGGTGGAGGTCAAATTCTTCCTACTGAAGTTGGCTTTTTTACCCGTCGCGAAATTAAAGACCATTGGCGCTTGGGTTGTCAGGCAAAGGTGCGTGAGGATGTGAAAATAGTAGTTCCCGAAGAGGTGTTTGGTGTTAAGGAATGGGAGTGCGAAGTGGTTTCTAATAATAATGTGGCTACTTTTATCAAAGAGTTTATAGTGAAATTGCCCGAAGGAGAAAAGCTAAACTTCAAACCCGGAGCGTATATTCAAATCAATATTCCTAAATTTAAACTTAAATTCTCCGATTTTGATGTGGAAAAGAAATACCATGAAGATTGGGATAAATTTAATTTGTGGGAAATTGAAGCTAGTAACGATGAAGATACCATGCGTGCCTATTCTATGGCAAACTATCCTGCAGAGGGTGATATCGTTATGTTAAATGTGCGTATTGCTACGCCTCCGTTTTTACAGGGCTGTGCTAAGCCTAATCCGAATATTTTACCGGGAATTGGTTCTTCATATATTTTTAATTTAAAACCCGGCGATAAAGTTACAGTTTCAGGTCCGTATGGCGATTTCCATATTCTCGACACTAAACGAGAAATGCTGTATATTGGTGGTGGTGCGGGTATGGCTCCGTTACGCTCGCATATCTTGCATTTGTTGGAAACACTCAAAACAACTGACAGGCGCATTTCGTATTGGTATGGTGCTCGTTCAAAAAGAGAAATATTCTACGAAGAAGATTTTCGTAAATTAGAAAAAAAATACCCTAATTTTACGCTTCATATTGCGCTTTCAGATCCAATGCCGGAAGATAAATGGACTGGACTTACCGGATTTATTCATAAGGTAATTCACGACGAGTATTTGGTAAAACATGAAGCACCGGAAGATATTGAATACTATATGTGCGGCCCCGGTCCAATGGCAAATGCAGTAAAGGGAATGATAGATAGTTTAGGCGTACCACCCGATATGTTGCATTTTGACGATTTTGGTTCGTAAAGTGTAATTACAGCAATATAAAAGCACGCAAATCGTAGTTAACTATGTTTTGCGTGCTTTTTTTTAATGACGAAGACGATTTAGGTAACGATGCCAAAAAATAGTATCAGTAGGATACAATTTGATACAGCGTTTCGGTGTGCTTTTATTCTCGGTGTGTATGTAATTTCTACAAATATTATGTAATGTCGTCCCTTAAAAAATATACACCGTATTGCACGGTGTGTTGTAGCGGAGAATTCTGTTAGTTTATACTTGTTAAGAAATCTAATATTTCTTCTTCATTTAAATCTCTATAGCCATATTGTTTTTTCACTATCCCATTTTCTAATAAAAAGATTACCGGCATCTTCCCATCTGTTATTCGGAGAAATTGACTTACATCGATTATTTCATATGGAAATTTAGTGCTGTTTGTTTCAACAAAGAATTCTTCAACATTCTTTTTGTCTCCCCAAAAAATGAGTGAAATAGATGATTTATTTTCAGCAGCTTTATTAGCAATTACGGTTATTTTTTTTGAAGATAATTTGCAAAAACGACATCCTGTACCATAGAAACAAACAACTTGTTTTCCTTTTCTTGGCGCTTTTATATCAAAAAATTCTTGTAGTGCATTTTCATTATATGTTGATTTATTCGCATAACCCAATAGATTCATGGTATCAGGCGGAGATATCAAAAAAGGAATAGACATGCAACTAATTAGGCTAAGGGTAACAGCCTTTTTTTTATATTTATAGGAATAGGGACTATTGTTTTTAAAAATGACAAAGACAAAGCCTCCGATTACAATATTCTTTATAATGGAACTAGTATGAGAAATATCTAAGAAATCACCAAAGCAATGGCAACTCTCTGTATTTTGTGCTAATATGAGATAAAACAAGAAAAAAATAAAAGACAAAAGCATTGCAATTGTAACTATTGCAACTTGCTTAATATAAATATTTAGTAGAAATAATATTCCTAAAAGAAGTTCAAATCCAATAATTATGCGTGCAAATAGAAAAGCAGAACTTAAACTTAACAGATTAAAACTATAAATATAAACTTCAAAAGAATCTATTGAAATCAATTTTAATATCGATGAAACAATAAAGAAAAGAGCTATAAGCAAGCGTATGGAGATAGTTATATATTTATTCATAGCGAAATGTTATAAAAATAAAGGCTGCACTTTATGATAAGTACAGCCTTAATGCAAATTTGTCAAAAATTATTTTTCAACACAAGTTACAGTGCCATTTGGTACATTAACACCTAACACTTTTGTGGTGTATAATTCATTACACTCTTTGTCTGTCATTTCAGTTGTTACTTCTTCGGTTATAAAGTCAGTACAAGTACATTCTTTTTCTTTAGAACAACTGGATAATAATGTTAACCCACAAATAGAAAATAAATGATAATTTTTTATATCTGTAAATATATTGTAATATTGCCTGCTCTAAATGGTTTTCAGCATCCCCAATTTATCTTTTAATAATACCGGTGCAAATATATGATTATTTTATTATAACAAATAATATAATTATATTTTATTAACACCTAAAAAGTGGATAATATCCTCTAAGCAACTTAGATGAATGTAGCACTGCTACCTTAGCTCGTTCTAGCGTAAAATAATGGACCGGGTTTGGCTTTGCATAACATGGTAACTTATTGAAAAACTATATTAAAAAACTCTCATTTAAACTAAAATAGGCATTTTAAGCACCTATTTTTCATAACTGTAAAAATATTTTCACCGTCGTAGCAAATTTTTACATCGAATATGAAGCGTAAAACAATTGTATCGTGTATTTTTAGAACCAACTAAAGTTTAATGGGGTTTTTTGTGCTTACTCCTTTTATGGGGCATAGTAAAAAAATAAACTTGCTTATTGAAATTTCTTTTACGAATGGTATGTGTTTCACGATTTTTATTCGATTCCTTAACAACAGTATTTGCTTTTTTTCTGGCTTTTGCTCAGCGGACAATTTCTTGCAGATTTTCTAAGTGAATTTGATTTATATCGTTTCAACTATGACAAAAACGATTGAGATGAAACTTTAAAACAATTATATTGAGAAAATGAATATTTTATACAAAGAAACAAAAGAGTTTAATCCAAAGGATTTACAAGACTTATTCCTTTCAGTAGAATGGTCATCTGGAAATTTTCCAGAGAAATTGGTAATAGCAATGCAAAACTCATCAACGGTTTATACTGCGTGGGATGAAGATAAATTGATAGGTTTAATAAATGTTTTAGACGACAACATAATGACTGCCTACATTCATTATCTTTTAATCAACCCAGAATTTCAAGGAAAAGGGATTGGGAAGAGTTTGGTCACCTATATAAGGTCCAAATACAAGGATTACCTTAGAATAGTATTAATTGCTTACGAAAATGAAACTCCGTTTTATATGAATCTTGGTTTTGAAATAGGAGACAAAAAAACGCCAATGTTTATCACCTCATTGTGGACATAAATAAATCTTAACAATGAAAAATATGAAAAAAAATACGAATTATTTTAACAACATTTATGCTATTACATTGGGTTATGCGGATTAAAAAATGGCAAAACTTAAGTTTAAAGAGAATTTTCATTTAGTCATATAAATGTTAAGCGATTTAAAAATAATAAACTTCGCCTCATTATAAATAAAACTCTGAGCGGTCTGAAAAGCTTGCTCTGTTTAGCGTAGGTAGCTGATAGCATATTGTCCCCTAGATGAGCGTAGGCAGCTAGCCGAAGTGTTATCGCTTAGGCTTTGCTAAAAGCCGGCCTTTGGCTGGCAAAATGCAAAAGATAAAACAGCATTATTGTTAAGTTGAAATTTTGTGTTCTAAGGGCGTAAGTTGGAGTCGTGCACTCAGCAGTGCGGTTTTGTGCATTGAGGTATGAGGCTACGACAATTGAGAGTATTTAACGTATATTTTTTTTTTAACTATTTTGAAACAATTTTCTAAAATTTCAACGTTATATTTGTACTATTACAAATCAATTTAAAATTAAAGCACCATGAGAAAACTTCTATTTCTTGCATCACTGTTGCTGTCAGTTACATGCAATGCTGCAACTCCTGTACTTTCTGCCAATGCCTTACAAGTTTGTTACGAAGGCACATCCAAACCAATATTAACTATATTATCAGGTAGCGGAAAAACATCTTATGTGAGTGGTGTAATTAACGACCCTACAGACTGTTCGATTACAAAAGGTATTTATTTTACGGCAACCGAAAATCCAACTTCATTCATCATCACCAGTGATAAAATTTCCGTGGTGCCTGTTGCAAATGTAAATATGACTTTAATAAGCGGCGACCAATATGTTTGCAAAATAACACCTATTTCGGTTGGTTTTGCAACAATCAAGATCAAAGCATACAACGGCAGTTCATCTTCAACCTACACAATAGAATATGCCGCCTCTGCAGCTTCTTCTAATCCCACCAAAACCATCTTTCCTACTGGTATTGCCGATGCTTCGGGTGCAGCAGCTATTGACGATGATTATATGTTCGTTGCCGATGATGAAACCAATTTATTACGATTATTTAACCGTAAAAATTCAGGAAAATCTTTATATAGTGTTAATATAACAACAGCTGCCGGTGGTAGCTCTAGTGAGGAATTCGACCTGGAAGGAGCAACCAACAGTAGTGCATCCTATAATTCCGGAAAACGAATCTATTGGATAGCTTCGTTAGGAAACAGCAAATCAGGTAACTTAAAACCATATCGTGACCGAGTTATTGCAACTGATATTTCAGGTACAGGTGCAAATACTACCTTGAGCGTAAAAAGTTATTCAACTAAAATGAGAACTGCATTAATTAGTTGGGGTAATGCCAACTCATGGAATTTCACTGCTTCTGCAGCAACAGGAATGATTCCGAAACGCATAGATGGCTTTAATATTGAAGGATTAACGCTAACGAATACGGGAGAATCTGCATACATCGGTTTTCGTGCTCCTTGTGTGCCGGTAAAAGGAACAACTCCAACTAGTGGAAACAGGACATATGCTGTAATAGCACCTGTTACTAATTTTGAGACTATGATGAATGTAACAGGCAACTCAAGTATTACTCCAACAATTGGAGAACCTATTTTATTTGATTTCGAAGGACTTGGAATTCGATCTATCGAAAAAGTTGGCGGAAATAAATACATTATTGTAGCTGGGTTGTTTGAAGGAGGAGGAATTCCTGCAATTTACCTTTGGGACGGAACAATACCTGCAAACTCAGGAACAACACCTATCTCTGTTGGAAATTATGGCTTAATAGAGTTACCTCTTGACATGAGTGACTTAGTACAAGCATCATCTGACGGAAGTGTAGAGGGACATCCCGAAGCACTATTGGCAGAACAAGTTGGAAACGACCTACATATACATGTTATATGCGACAATGGAACAGTAGATTATTATAACAATGCTACTGAAGCTAAAGTATTTGCAGCAGATTCCGATGAATATCCATTTGCAAAATATAGAATGGATGACTTTTCCTATACACTGATATCAACCAATATCGGTTGTGAAAAAGTTTCAGGTGCATACTCCTGTTTGGTGAAAAACAATTCGGCAACAATCTCAGGGTTACCTCAAAATGCAGCTGTTTGCTTATATGATATAAAAGGGAATAAACTTATTGACGTTGTATCAATAAGCAGTGGATTAGAACTTCCTCTTCCATATAAAGGTGTTTTTATTATTACTGTAAAAAATAGCGATAACATCGAAAGCATTAAGGTGCTAAATAAATAAAGGACTTTTTTCTTACAGTACACCGCGCTGTTACTGTTGTTAAGTCAAGGTGTTAATTGTTTGGTATTCTGTATTATAGTTTTATTGTCTGCCTTGTTTTTACTATGATTATGCAATAATCAAATAGTTGCTAGCTTGTATAAAGGTATGAGTTTTTAATGGATAAGATAATTATATTGTTTATCTGTTTAAGAGATAAACAATATAATTATTGAAGGGCTTATTAAAAAAACACTTGTTGCCTTTAAGTCCAAATTGAACTTTTTATCGATATACAGGAAACTACACAAAAAATAACGTGCTTAAAAACAACAAGTATGTTAAATAAAATTCCTTAACTTAATGACATTGCTTGTGGCAGGAGGGGCATATCATTACCCAAAAATAGCAGAAAAGCTAATTATAGGCAAAATTAGCAACTCGAAAATGCATAATATTAGCTATAAAAAATGAATTGCCAATTATCAACACAAGTACTCGATACCCTGAATTTGATTATCTTTGAATAAAAAGAATGGTATGGAAAAAGAGATAATCAAACGAGCAATCGAAGAAGAATTGGTTTCACAAATCAAAACTAACCCAATAGTAAGTATAGTTGGCTCATTTAATTCGGGGAAATATGGATTGATATTACGTCTTGTGAACCATTTTGAGAATCTATTTTTTATTGATTTTCGACAAAAATATGATTTACAAATTATTTCAGACGCTAAATATTTTTTTGAGACCAATCATCAAAAGTTTTTTTGTTTATATGAAGCTTACTTACATCCTGAAATATTGGAGATTGTAAAAGATATTATAAAAAACAATCCTACTAATGGGAGATTCCTTTTACTAAGTTCTCAGCTTTCAAATGAATATAAATTATTTCTTGAAAGTATTACTAAATACACAACAACTATAAATTTAAGCACCCTTTTATTAAACGAGTTGAAAATTGACACGCTGAAAGATTTAAAAGAATACTGGTTTAAAGGAGGTTTCCCTGCTTCATTCTTTGCAAAATCAGACTTATCATCTGTCAAATATTTAACAAATTTTAGACATCTGATTATTGAAGATGTGAAATTAAGAAGCAAGAGTAAATTTGATGATTTTTTAAAACTATGTGCTATTAGCAATGGAGAAATTTTTTCTATTTCAAGCAATAAAGGTTTAACCAATATTTCTGATTTTTTGCAAATAAAATATTTAGAAATCCTAGAAAAGAAATTACTAATTCGGTTACTACCTAATTATTACAATAAATCAAACCAAAACAAAAAACCACCTAGATTTTATTTTAGAGATTCCGGACTTTTAAATAACATTTTAGGAATAAATTCTTTCTCGGAACTTGAGGAACATATAATTTACAAAACAAGTTGGGAGTGTATTGTTATAGAGAATATTATCTGTAATATGCAAGTATGGGAAGCATATTATTACGAGTCTTCAAAAAATAAAATCTCCTTAATTTTATCAAAAGGACCATTTAAACTAGCAATTAACATAGCATTAAATATACAAACAAAAGAAATAAACGCTTATATGAATGCGATAAAAGAACTTAATCCGACCGCTTCATATTTAGTAATTCCAGACTGCAATAAATTGCATTTTTATAATGATAAAATTAAAGTCTCTAATTTAGCAGATTTGATAAAAGACATCAAATTGTATTAATATTTCTGATACTGTTAAATATTCTGTGTAAATGAAAACTATAGGTGTAAACTTACCCTTCTAATTGAAAAGTAACTTGAACTTATTATTCTTCTTTTGTTTCTTTGCTATTTGTTTCAGGTTCCGGTTCTTCATTTCCCTTGAACTCTGTAATTCCATTATCAATTAATAGGTTGTACCAATTTATAAGCTTCTTAATATCGGTAGGATACACCCGTTCGCGGTCGTAATTTGGCAAAACCTCTGCAAAATAGCTGCGAAGCACATCGTTTCCGGCTTTTAAATCAATGCACACTTTCTTTCCGTCTTCTTTGTCCAAAAGTAACCCAAACACATCGGCAAGAGGTTTTTCTTCATCTTCAGTAAAAATAGCAACATCAGCTAATGATACTACTTTTTCATGAGCATAAGTAGGCTGCCTTTTTTTATCGATTAAGGACTCCACAATCAACATGTTTTTTCCTTGTGATATGAGTTTAAATAAACCCGATTTTCCTGAGATTGATAAAATTTCTTTAAGCATAGATTATAGTAAATATTTTGCAACAAATGTACTACATTTTATGAAATCACAAAAAGATGGTTTTGATATTTTTATTCTTATGTTGATGACAGATACGAAAACTGCATGATATTAGAACAAAAAGTATAGAGTAATGTCAAAAAAATGATAGGTTTTATACTTTTATTTACTGATGAAAGATGTTTAGTAAAATTATTGACTTTTGAACTTCGAATGAAAACAAATGAACAATTGTCAGCAGGTTGTGTTGTAATAAATGAAAAAATAAATTAGTTATTGCTTTGTAAAATGTTTGTGGCCGTCTGACTTAAAAGCATAGCATAAATGATTATTTTTTTACATT
>CAMDGD010000030.1 GCA_945897785.1 Paludibacter jiangxiensis | reverse complement strand
TCGACATATTGTCTCATTAATTTATAGCCATATTGCCTGCTACTTGATATACAACACCATTAGTTGTTACAATCGGTTTATATAGAATATTATCAAATTCGTAAAACATTTCTCCATTTATTACTACTTCAGAAACACCGTATTCAGGTAATTCAGGAACTATTGCACCTACAGGAGGTTGTACCACTTCGTAGTCTCTGTTTGTGTCCCGGTAAAAAATACCTCCGTAATAGTAATAAGGTGTATTTCGTACAACTACCCTGTGGTATCCTGTAGGCATAACCCGTATTCGTAAGCCTAATGGTGGAGCTACGGAAACATATACCCCATTTCTTGGCGCATAATAATAGCCGTTTCTGTATGAATAGTTTACACCGCGATGGTGATAGCGAACGAATGAATTGTCGATAGTTTGTATGCTATGATGATTGCGTGGTTTAACAACTACAGCATGATGACGAGACATTTTTGTGTGTGTAGGTTGTTGTACTCTTTTCTGATGTCTGTTTTCAACCGTTCTGTTATTATTTATAACCGTTCTGTTGTTGATTACTGTTTTTTGCTTATAAGTTGGAGCCGATTGTACGGCTTTGTTTTTACCGTAAGCATTCCCCTGATTCCTATCTTCTGATTGTCTGTAAGCATTGCTTCTATTTTCTGTACGCACATTGTCTTTTCTTGTTGTGCTTCTCGATTCAGTATTCTCTCTTCGGCTCTCTTGAGCAGATACGATTATAGTTCCCAATACTAGCGTTCCTATAAAAGTTAGTCGTAAAAATGTAGTAGTTTTCATAATCATTTGGTATTAGTTAAACAATTTGCAGCTTTGATACAGACAAGGGAACAATAGTTTAATGAGTAAATTATGTTTTAAATCATCATTTTAAAAAAAAAGATAAAACAAGTTAGTTTATAGAACTAAACCGTTGTTTTTTGTCTTCCTCTTTTTTCTGCAAAGGGTTACGACTAATTTCTTCGTATTGTTTTCTGTTGTGAAAAATATCGTAAGCCATATATAATGCCTGACGGAACGATTCTTCAGAGGCAATATTTTGTCCGGCTATTTCATATTCAACACTATGAATAGGTGCCGTTCTAATAATGGGTAAGTTTGCGGTGTAATTTACGCCCATATGCATGCTTATGGATTTAAAAGGAATCATGCCTTGATCGTGATACATAGCTAGTACTGCATCAAAACGGCTAAAATGACCTGATCCGAAAAAGTTATCTGCAGCCAAAGGGCCTACACATAAAATACCTTCTTCACTTAGTTTCTTTAATGCAGGTATAATTATTTCGTTTTCTTCTTTTCCTAACATACCGTTTGCACCGGCATGAGGGTTTAATCCGAGTACGGCAATGCGTGGTTTTCGTATGCAGAAATCCTGTAAAAGCACTTTGTTTAGCACTTTGATTTTATCAATTATCAAGGCCTCTGTAATACTAGTGGGTACTTTTTCAATAGGGGTATGTCCGGTAAGTATCGCTACTTTCATTACTTGGTTTAATAGTAACATTAAAGCCTCTCCTTTTTGTCCGAAAACAGCTTCAAGGTACTCTGTGTGGCCCGGAAAATCGAATTGCTCCTTATCCATTTTATCTCTGTTGATAGGAGCAGTAAGTAACGCATCTATGCTTCCTGCCGATAAGTCTTTTACGGCAGCCTCTAACGACGCAAGAGCTGCTTTTGCTGATGCCTCAGTGCTTTGTCCTAGTTCCACTTTAAGCTCATCGTCAGCACAATTAATCAAGTTGATTTTTCGTGGATGAATTTCGCTTATTGAATTTACAGTTGTTACATTGAATGTTTGTATGTCAAGGGTTTTTCGATAAAAAGCTACTGCTTTTGAAGAACCGTATATTACGGGTGTGCAAAAATCCAATACTTGGTTGTCGGATAGCGTTTTAATAATTACTTCATATCCAATACCGTTTATATCTCCTTGTGTTATGCCAATTTTAATCCGTTCTTTTTCCATGTTATCGTTCTTTTTTTTATTTTTCTGCTGTTACTACCATATCATCTAAAACAACCGGCAATTTTACAGTATATAAAACGGCTTCTAGCTGCCGAATGTAATTTCGTTTATTATTTCCTGGTGCATATACAAACACTTCCACAGTAACAACCCGTTGTTTTACTTGGTCTATGCGCGTGTGACTGATAAATGGGCCTCCCATGCTTGAACCTCCCTTGGTTTTCCATAATCCGCTAAGTTGTGCACAGTATTTATCTTCTACCCATATTTCTTTAAAAATAGGACTATCGTATTTGTATTCTGTGCTAACATAAGAACCTTTTACATGACCTGGAATGAAATGCTTGTTGACAGAGTCTCTTTTTTGTAATAGCGTTTCTGCTGTCAACATCGATGTTGAGGTATATGGGTATGTGTAGATGAAAATATCTTGTCTGGCTTCAACATTACTTCCGGTCGATAACCAAAGCATATTTTCGCCTTGTTTGTATTGGTTGATGAAGTGAGGAACAGTTATGGATATGCCAAACTGCTCCTGTATCATGGCCATTATTTTTTTGTTCGGGTGTTTGGTTAAATGCAATTTTTGTCTGTCTAGTTCTGCTTTAACTAAAAAGTTGATTATTTCCTCGCCTTTTTGCTCTAATAGCTCGTTTAATGTGGTTTCATCCGGAGCAGTAATTCTTACTAACGCTTGTGTTCGCGCCCATTTATTGGCACTGAAAGAAACACTTCCTTTGGTGTATTTTTTAGCATCAATCTCTAAAAAAAGAATATTTCTTGTAGGTTTATAAAGGCTCGAAAATTTTTCGGGTGCGCAGTTTGATAAACTAAAGTAGGGCTCTTTTTGAGGTAGAGAGGGCATGTCTGCTTGCAATAGATTCTTAACGGCTTCTCCTGAGGGGCTGTTCCAGGTGTTTTTCTCAACTACAACTAAAACTTCATAGGGACTTCCCGTAATGCTTTGAAGAAACTTATCACTGTCTTTACAAGAAAAAAGAAAAATTGCACTTAGTGCTATAATAAAATAATGGATGTGTTTCATGTTTGTTGGTTTTAAGAGTTGAACAATGTGTTAATCAAATCAAAATCTAACAATTATTAAATGAGGCTATAAAGTTAATTATTTTTTTCTTTGTTGGTTTTTTCTGTTGATAGCATCCCACATGCGGCTAAAATATCTTCTCCTCTGGTTTTACGAATGGTGGTTATAATATTGTTAGCCGTTAGGTAATCTCTGAATTCAATCATTTTTGCTGTTGTACATCCTTTTAACTCAACACCCGGTATAGCGTGGTATCGTATCAAGTTTACACGGCAAGGAATGCGGGAGAGCATTCGTACTAGCTCTCTGGCGTGGCGCATGCTGTCGTTTAATCCTTCAAAGAGAATGTATTCGAACGAAACTCTTCGTTGGTGTTTAAAATCGTATGTTTTTAGTATTTCTAAAATATCGGTTAAAGGATACGCTTTTTCTATCGGCAGTAACATTTCTCGTTCTTTTTCAAAAGGGGAGTGCAAGCTGATGGCTAAATGGCATTCCGATTTATCTAAAAATGTTTTTAATCCGGGTAGAATGCCTATGCTTGATACGGTAATTCGTCGAGGACTCCATGCTAGCCCGTATTCAGCTCCAATAATCTCCAATGCCTTAAGTAGGGGTAAGGTATTGTCGAAAGGCTCACCCATTCCCATAAATACAATATTAGTCAGTTGGTCAGATTCCGGTACGGAGAGTATCTGATTTAGTATTTCGGCGCTACTTAAATTGCCCGAAAACCCCTGTTTTCCGGTCATGCAAAACAGACAGTTCATTTTACAGCCTACTTGCGATGAAACACACAAGGTGCCTCTATGTTCTTCGGGGATAAAAACAGTTTCGATAAGGCCTTGTGTTGCTTCGAACAGGTATTTTTTTGTTCCGTCAGCAGCGCATTGCTCTTGTATTGGACGGCTTCTACCTACTGTGAATTGTTGGCTAAGAATGGTTCTGTTTTTTAACGAGATGTTTGTCATTTCGTTAATGTCGGTGACTTTTTTTGTGTATAGCCACTCGCATAGTTGCTTAGCGGTAAAGGCTGGTAAGCCTAGCTCAGTTGCAATGTTTTTTAGCTCTTGAAGTGTTTTTCCCAGAAGGATATCAGTTGTCATTATCGGACTTGTTTTTTACAAAGGTAGGAAACTATTCTATATAAAAAACGGAATGCTTGGTTTGTAGCATTCCGTTTCTTTAGGAAAAATGTGTTTTATTAATAGAAATTAGATCTGTAATCTTCTATTTCCAAGCCTTCTTTTAATGCTTCATAAGCACCGTTGGTTATGGAACTATATTGACGGGTTAATGCTGCTTTTTCTCTTGTTGCATCAAAAATAATAGGATTGGTAAAGATGTAGTATGGTTGTATAGCATAAACACCTTGTATTCCTTTGATAGGAGTAGATAGTTCGTTAATTTTTGCTTTAGCAGCATGTGCAATTACAGTAGGTTCGTAACCAGCCTTTCCAAACGAGGATCCAATAAAATTAACTTGTATTGCTGTATCAATAGTTAATGCCAGTTTTTGTGCTAAGGTTTTGATGTCTTTTGCTTTTGCAGCTTCAATATCTTTACTGATTAGTGCAGCTTTTTTATCGATTATTAGTGTTTGTTTTATTACATCTTTTACCTTGTCTAAGGATTGATAACCTTCTTCTAATACATCAGAAACGGCTGCTACAATAAATTTATCTTCACAATCGTATACATCAGATACTATTCCGGCAGTTTCTTGATCAAATGCCCACTTAATAATTTGTCGTGAGTTTTTCAACCCTCCTATTGATGGCGTATTTTCTTCTAATCCAATTGCCGGAATAATTACAATTCCTTTTGCCTGAGCTTCTTTTTCGAATTTGGCTAAGGTGTTATGGTTTGCAGCAAATTGTTTTGCTTCATTGTAAATTTTGCTGTATGTTTCCTGACTAGGATTTACTTGGTTTTCAATAACAGCTAATTTTACTTTGTTTCTGTTGGCTGTTTTCTCGGTAACCTGAATAACTTGAATGGCTGATCCATCGGTGTAAGTAAAGTACTTGTTAGTTGGTTGCGCTAAGCAGGCATCAATTATTTTTTCGTCAGCTGTAGCTATAGGTACCCAACCAACTTCGCCTCCTCGCATCGCTGTTTCTTTCATTTGAGAGTATTGCATGGCCAGCATGGCAAAATTAGCTCCGTTGTTTACTGCATCTAAAATGCTGTCTGCCAGTGTTTTTGTTTTCTCTTCATTTTCAGCCATGACAACAATATGCTTTAAATTAATGGAATCAGGAGCTGAGATGCCGGTTGCCATGATTCGTGCCATTTTGTATGTATTGCCAAACAAAACTGGTCCAAATACATCGTTTTTATTTCCACTAAAAGCAAAGTCAGTTAACTGTGGGTCAATGTCTTTTTCCGATAAAGCAATGTCTCTGTAAGGTCTTGAATTAGGATTTACTACCGATGCAATGTCGTCTGTTGTAGTAAAGGATTCTTTTAAACTAGTAATCCAATTCTCCGCTTTTAAGAAATCGTTTTGACTAGGCACTAAATTAAACGCCACATAATTTATTTCTCGGTTGTTTTTTTGTTTATAGCGGGTCTTTGTTTCTTTGTATTTTGCTTCAATCTCTTTGTCTGTGATAATTGCTTTCTCGTCAGCAATTGCTCCGTAAGGTTTTACGATGTACACATAATCTACGGTTTGAGCGCTGGATTCGAAATTCATTTTTGCTTCAATACTATTAGCATTGATGGCTTTGGCTAATAGGGTGTTGTATTTTTCTTCTAACTTACCGATTTTAATAATCTGCTCAAAATACATCCAGTAGTTTTTTAGCGCAGTAAGTTGTTCTTGTTCCTGTGCATTGGCTGGTTTTTTATCCAATCCGGCTATGAGACTAATCATTCTGTTTTTGTCAAACATGCCGGTTTGTGGGTTCATAAAAATACGGCGACCCAAAACCAATTGATGTGGATTATCGCCAATAGTAAGCGATTCTAGTTCCTTTTGATTTACCGTTAATCCGATTTTCGCTGCTTCAGATTCAAGTAAGTTTGTTTTTAAAATATTTTCCCATACTGTTTGACGAATCTGGATGATTGCATTTTCATCAACTGTACTTAAGTTGTATTCAACCTTGTACACTTCGGTTAGTTGATCTATAAGAGCTTGATACTCTTGTATTTTAACAGTTTCCCCGTTAATTTCGGCAATGTTTTCTTGCGATTGTCTAAACCACGATGAGCTGTTGTTTAAAAAGTCACCTACAATAAATGCTAATAGTGCGATACCGATAACAATTAATAACAAAACGCCTTTACTTCTAATTCTCTCTAATGTAGCCATGTTGTATTATAAATTAATCTGGTTTTATATGATTTTTGAGCGCACGAATATACAAAAAAATCAATGTAATAATGGTGGATGTGAAAAATAAATTTAAGGGATTCGTTTTAATTTTACCAATTCGATTTTATTATTGGCAACCCGTAAAATTTTAAACTCAAACCCCCCAATTTTTATGTTGGTGTTTAGTTTTGGGAAATTCTGATAATAATCTAAGATATATCCTGCTACAGTAACATAATTATCTGTTTTTGGTATAGTAAGAGCAAACTGTTCGTTGATAGTATCAATCTCCATTCTGCCGGAGAGAATAAATTCTTGCTCGTTAATTTTTTTTGCAATCAGCTTATTGTTGTCGTGTTCGTCTTCAATTTCACCAAAAATTTCTTCAAGTATATCTTCTAGCGTAACGATGCCTGCTGTTCCTCCAAACTCATCAACAATAAGGGCGATATTCTTTTTTTGTTGCATAAATTGTTCGAGCAATTTACTGGCTGGCATAGTTTCAGGTATAACGATAATAGGGTTGATGTTTTTTTGCCACTGTTCCTTGCTTTTAAACATTTCCGATGAGTGGATATATCCTAAAACATCATCCATGTTATCTTTGTACACAATAATTTTTGAAAGACCTGTTTCGATAAATTTAGCTTTGAGTGCTGTAATTTTTGTATCTTTTTCAACAGCAATAATCTCTGTTCGTGGAACCATACATTCCCTTATTTTTACTGCAGAAAAATCCAGGGCATTTTGGAATATTTTTACTTCGTGTTCAATTGCTTGGGTTTTTGCATTATTTTCAATGCTCTCTTGTACCCAGTAATCTAAGTCCACTCTGTTTAGGGTCTTTTCTATTAGGGTTCTGTCAATTTTCACTCCGAAAATTCTTAGCATCGCTAGCGCTAAAAAGGTGCTTAGTTTTGCCACAGAATAAAATAGAATATAACAAAGAAACAAGGGGATAGCAAACACTTTAAGCCATAAGTTGGGGTTAACTTTAAACAGGGTTTTTGGCAGAAACACTCCTGTAAATAGAACAATAAGGGTAGCTATACTAATTTGAAAAAAAATGATAAAAATGGGGTTTTCAGAAACTATGCTTAGAGGAGCATCTATAAGTATAGCCATTTGTAATCCGTACACCACTAAGGCAATATAATTCCCTACCTGCAATGTTGAAATAAATTGTTGCGGGTTGTTATACAGAACAGTTAATAATCTTGTTGTAAAATTATTTTGTTGGCGATCTAATTCAAAACGGAGTCTGTTTGAAGAAACAAAAGCAACCTTGATTCCCGAGAAGAAAGCTGAAAAAACTATAGATAGTAATATAATAGCAAGGGTGTTCATGTGTTAATTTGTTTCATCGATAGGAATTACGCCTTTTGGATTGCGTATAGTATAACGGGTTAAATCTGGGTTCGATTCAAATCCAATACCGTATATGATCTTTGTTTTTTGTGTGATTTTAATTTTTTCTTCAGAATAAATTCGTTCGTTCCGTTCGTCCCAAAACAGTTGTTCTGTTTCAAATTGTTCTTCTTTTAAATTAGTAGCTTTTACATTGCCAGAAAATTGCCAAAGACCTTTTTTTTCCCAAAAAATTGCTTTGTCTGATTTCATTTTTGCATCTACTTTGTAAACCTCGTCAAATCGTTCAAAATAAATGCCTTTAGGAAAAGACCAATAGGGTTCTTTTTTTTTGTCAAAGATTTTCCATTCTGCTGTTGTAATGCGGTATCTTGTAATGCCTGAGTCGGAAATAATGGTGCTGATATTTGATGCTGTTAAGGCAGGTAAATTCTCGCGGCTTTTTTCTGCTTGCGTTAATTCTAGTTTTTCCTCGTTGCAGCCACTTATAATAAACAGCATAACAACTGTAAGCAGTACAGTTGTTATGCTAATTTTTTGCAATACATTTTTTTTCGTTGTTTCCAACATGTTTTTTATCTGCAAATAGTTGTTTCACCAATCCATCCTCCTACGGTAAAAGCTTCTCCTTTAGCTAATGCCGGATGCATAAACACTTCATTGTCATTAGGGAAATATTTGCTGTAGGTGTTTATTAATCTATTGGCTTCTTCGGTAACTGATGAGTCTACTTGTTTCGCTTTGATAAATTTATCCACAGCAACATAGTATATTGTTTTAGCCAATACGGCATCGTCGCTGTATATACCGGTGGAGCTTGCATATAGATTGCCAATTAACAAGTAGGGCTTCCCGTTGTTTGGATTTAGTTCAGCAGCATTGCGTGCATGTTCGCGTGCTTTTGAATAACTTTTTAACTGGTTAAAATAAATACCGGCAATTATTAGTTGGTATTCAGCTTTACTGTTGTTTGTGTTAGATAGTTTTGTTGCATCTTCCAAGTACTGAATACATTCGGTGTAGGCTCCTTTTTTATTGGCCATATTTGCACAACCAATAGCCGATTCTTCGGTGGGTTGAATTTTATGTGCATAGACGGCAGCAGAAAAGTACACTTCCGATTCAGTACTCTCAATAGCTTTGTATAACATTAACACTGATGATAAATAATTAATATTTGTTTTATTCTTCTCAATTTCGGCTCCGTAAATTTCATCTAATTTAGTGGAATTTAAGGCTTTTGATTGAGCAATAAGCAGGTTGTTTGCATCTTTAACTTGAGCGTAACTAGTAGCTGTTTTCAGGGTGCTGTCTGCTGCATTTTTGGTTAAAATATCGTTTGCTTTTATATAATCCTGAATCAATTTGTCTAAATGTGCAGGTTCTTTTTTATAAATATCTGCAGATAGTAATAGGTAATACTGTAAAAAAGCAGCATCAATTTTATTGCCTAGGCCTTCGATAGATTGGTTTAACCACTCGTAAGCTTGTTTTTTTAGCGGATCGTTCGGTGTTGGTAAGTTGTAATAATCGAGGGCTTTAAGACCTAAAATTCGTGGCGTAGGCAAAAAAGTGTCGTCGCCAAAATACTTTATACGGTTGTCATAAACACCCATTAATCGTTCTAGTAAAAGGGCTTTTTTTGCGGGATCTTTTTCTTGTTCTATTTGCCAATTAACAATTAGCACTCCGTATTTATAAATGTTTTTCGAGTATTCCGGACAAGAATTGTAAAGTTCTAACCAAGGACCAGAAGCGTCAGCATAATTTTTTTGTCTGGCAAATTCAAAAAACACACTGTTGTTTTCTTTGCATTTGTCTTCTGTTTCAGGTGTTCTAGGAGGAGTGTCTGCAGCTAATTGAGCTTTACAGCTAATGATACTCAACAAGAGTATCGCCATGGTAATTTTAATTTTTGTTTGCATTGTATGATGTTTTTATTTGTTATTTATCAAATTTTCTTTATTCAAACCTTCGTTTAAAGAACCAAGTTTCGTTAAAGTTAGTGTTAAGCGTGAATTTTAAATAGTCTTCCCTAATGTGATTGTTGCTAAGGGTTCCGTATTTGCCGTATTCAAAACCTATATTAACCATGGATTTGTTTCCTTTTGATGGAAAACCAAAACCAAAAGTTATGCCATAGTTTGGCTGGTTATTGTTGTTGTTTAAATAGTCGTTTGACGCAAAAGCACCTAAGCGATAGGTGATTTTTTGCAGGTAATTTTTTGCATTAATTTGATGTCGGTATTCTCCGCCTAGTGATATTTTAAATTGATTAGCTAAGCTGTCTTTTACCCCAAAATAGTTGGCGTCAGACCAGTTGTGAAAAAGGATATCGGTGCCAACTAAAAATTTGTCTTTAACTTCGTACGAAATTCCACCTCCAAGCACAAGGGGTGTTTCGAAATTTGTACTGTTTGGTGCGCTAATGGTATCAATGCCACTTATTTCAATGGAATAATTGCCCCTTATATACGATTTATTCTCAAATACTAGTCCTATGTTTATTAGCTTATTAGGACTAATGTTTGTAAAATATTGTAACCCGTAACGAAAGTTGATATCACGCACAGTAAGTATGGCGTTTTTTAAAGTTACGCTGTAATTTGTGTTTTCTAAAAAACTTAACCTGTCGCTGTTTTGTATGCTGCCAAACAAATAGGAGGTATTTACCCCTAAGGCTATATGTTTGCCTATTTTTGTTGATAAGCCTATATAGGCTTGGTTGATACTGCCACTACCTGAAAAGGTTTGTTCGTATTGTACGGTTTGGCTTCCAGCGTTGCTTGGTAGCTGTATGGAATCGCTTTGTTTGATTTTGTATCCCACAAATGAATAAGGTAGTAGTCCGACACTTGCAGCCAGCCATTTTTTAATAGGAAACTGCATAGTTACAAATTCAAAATTGGCATTAAATGAATTAATTGTGCCTTGACTGGTGCTTAAATAAGAAGACCTTCCTTCAGCGCCAAATTCAAAAATAAATGTAAGACTGTCAATGCTGGTGTACGATGCTGGATTGGCACTGTTAATGCTGTTTTCGGAGCGTATGCCTACTGAAGTTCCACCCATGGTTTTGCTCTTTCCAGAACCAAAATTGGCAATTTCTCCGTATCCGAATCGGGTATAAGGCGAATTGGTGTTGTTTTGGGCTAAACAAAGGAAGCCTGATAACAAGAGTAAGAAAGCCAACGAAAGGGTAATAATTTTTTTATGCATTATAGTTTATTATGCGATTTAAGCCTATGAGTACTAAATTTTGATTTGCAAAGATGCGGTTTTTTAACTTGCTTTCAAAGAAAAAACAATCGCCTCCTGTTAAAAATATCAAAAGTTCAGGATATGTTTTTTGAAGCTCGTTTATATAAGCATCTATTTCAAAACAAATTCCATTTATCACACCGGAACGAATGGCTTGTTCTGTGTTTCTAGCCAATAAAGTATAAGGTCCTTCATTATGCACCAATGGCAGTTTTTGGGTAAAAGTGTGTAAGGCCTTAATACGCATATGTAAGCCGGGAGAGATAGAGCCTCCAAGGTATTCACTTTTTTTATTTATGAAATCGAATGTAAGTGCAGTGCCTGCATCAATTACTAAAATATCTTTTTTAGGATGTAGGCTTGTAGCTCCAATAACTCCGGCCAATCTGTCTTTCCCTAATGTTTCTGGTGTTTCGTATAAATTTTTTATTGGGATAGCACTTGTATGACTAAGTTCCATATATCCCGATGTTTTACTTTCTAGCAAGGAGCGTAAATCGGAATCTGTTTTTTGCACACTCGAGATGATAACTTTTTTAATGCGATATTCATTAGTAATCTGAAGAAAATCCTCTTTTTTTACTCGTGAAAATAAAGCTGTATGTAGTAGGTTTTCAGCTTCAAAGATGCCAATCTTGGTGTATGTATTTCCTTGGTCTATGCAAAGATTCATGCTTCTTTTGTATTAATTATCAACCTTTTTTTACGGTTAAATTTTTCTTCCCACCACAACCAGTATAAAAAAATCACACCATAAAATAAATATTTCATAATGATTTCATGAAACAAGTAAAATAACTCTTTGTTATTTTTTATTATCATAGCGATTACAACAATGCGAAATATGTTAAAGAGATAAACTATAAGGATACCCAAGGGTACAAACCAAATTTTTTGTTTGCGTGGTCCTTGTGCAAAAATCATGATACAAAAAAAGATAAATGCTTGTTTTATAGCCGAACATCCCCAAACAACTAAAAGCGCATTGTGGTTAGCAAAGCAGATGTCGTTGGCGTAGTGTTGGTGTACTTCGTAGCCTAAGGCAGTAAGTATTGTTTTAACTACAGAGGCAATGTGTACAACCATAAAATCGAAAGGTGCAGCAATATCTATCGAGGTAAAAAGTAGCACTTGGTTGTTCCCTTCATCACCGCTAATGCTGATTTTCCAAACGGCATTAGCCGTAAATAAAACCAGCATAAAGGTGATTATTCCCTGCCAGTTTTCAGCTTTGTTCCAAAGTGATTTGATTTTTTTAAACATAAGATTAAAGGCTTACTCTTGCATAAGGTGCTAGGGCTAAATTACAGAAATTATTGTCAAGGTATTTGTAGTATCCTGTAACGGCAATCATTGCGGCATTATCCATGGTAAATGCTAGTTTAGGAATAAATACGGCTTTGTTATTTTCCAAGCCAAATTTTTCAAAAGCGCTACGCAATCCGGAATTTGCCGAAACACCTCCCGCCAAAGCAATATCTTTTACGCCATAGTCGGCTACCGCTTGCTTAAACTTATGCATCAGCGTTTCAATAATTGTGTGCTGAAGTGAGGCGCAAAGGTCTGCTTGGTTTGCCGCAATAAACCCTTCATTTTGTTTAAGTGCATCGCGCAGCAAGTATAAAAATGAAGTCTTTAAGCCACTAAAACTATAATCGTAACCCTCAATAGAAGCCTTACTTAACCTAAAAGCCAAGGCATTGCCTTGTTTGGCAAGGTTGTCTATATGCGGACCGCCGGGGTAAGGTAGTCCCATTATTTTTGCACATTTATCAAAAGCTTCACCTGCTGCGTCGTCGATGGTTTTGCCAATTATTTCCATGTCATTGGCGCTTTTTACCAGAATGATTTGCGAATTTCCTCCGGAGACCAATAAGCATAAAAACGGAAAAGAAGGATGCTCGTTTGTGCTTTCTTTTTCTTCAATGAAATTAGCCATTACATGAGCTTGCAGGTGATTAACATCGATAAGCGGAATGTTGAGCGATAATGAAAGTCCTTTGGCGAATGAAGCGCCAACCAGCAAGGAGCCCATTAAACCCGGACCTCGAGTAAATGCAATAGCATCCAATTGGCTTTTGTTGATGCCGGCTTGTTTTAAGGCCTCATGTACAACCGGAATAATGTTTTGTTGGTGTGCTCGCGATGCCAGTTCGGGTACTACGCCACCGTATTGCTCGTGAATTTTTTGATTTGCCACAACATTGGAAAGCAACATCCGATTACAACTAACAGCTGCCGCAGTGTCATCGCAAGAAGATTCGATGGCTAGAATGTATGTTTTTTGTGTATTATGTATCATAATAGCTAAAAATCGTCGGATTTGTTGGGCTCAAAATCCATAGGAATAAACGCATAAATAAATAATATATTATTCAGTAAAATATTCAGAATTACCATATAAAAGCCGATTTCTTTCTTTATTTTTGTGCCTTGATGCCCCTGTATGGTGGTAATGATTTTGTATTTTAGCTAAATAAATTCCAAAGGTATTAAAAAAATAGTAAAAATAGTATTGATTGTTCTCGTATCGTTTGTATTACTGTGCGGAATTCTGCTTGCTTTGTTACGAAACAAAAAGATTCAGAATAGCTTGTTGCAGACTGCTACAGAATATTTTTCCGATAAGTTTGGTACAAAGGTACAAATTGCTTCGGTTGATTTGGAGCTTTTCAATAAAGTTTTGTTGGAAGAAGTTTATATGGAGGATTTACGGGGAGATACCCTGTTGTATGTAGATAATCTAAAAATGGGATTTAGTATTTGGGGCTTGCTTCAAAACCGTATTATTTGTAATTATATTGAATTGGAAGAACTAAAGGCGAATTTAGTGCTTGATCAAGATTCTGTATATAATTTTTCTTTTCTTGCAGATGCGTTTAAGAATGATGGCGCTACCTCAACTGTTATTTATCAACTGGGAGATATAAAACTGTCTAAGGCTCAGGTTAGTTACAAAAATGAAAGGGTAGAAGCAGTCAGAAGAGGTTTTGACTTTAATGCGCTAGCGCTAACGGATGTAAGTGCACATATTGCGTTGCATCTTATCAGCAAAGATTCTTTGTCGTTGGAAATTAAGCAGCTGGCTTTTGCCGATCGTTCGGGTTTTTTGTTGGATAATGCAACAGCTCAACTGCAAGCAAACAAAAAAGAGGCTACGATTACCAATGTTACTATTACCTTACCTAAGTCTTTTATTAGTACAGGCCCGGTGCGAATAAGTGCTCCTGATTTAACCGATACAAAACACTTAGCAGAAACAGCCCAATTTGATTTTAGTGTTGAAAATTCATCCGTTGAATTAACTGATTTAAAGGCATTTGTTCCCACATTTAAACGAACCAAAGGTAAACTACATCTTTCTACTCATTTTAGTGGTTCGTTTAGAAATATAAAGAGTAAAGATTTGTTGTTGGATTACAATAACGCTATTTCTTTGCACGGCGATATTAGTTTAACCGGACTGCCAAATATGGATGAAACTTTTATCCATACCAAAATAAAATCTATAAAAACCAATAAGTCAAAAATGCAAGATTTGCTTTCGGTAGTTTTAAACCGACCGGTTTTGTTGCCCGATGAGTTAAATCGGTTGGGTGATATTCGGTATAAAGGGACTATTTCGGGTTTTTTTAGCGATTTGGTAGTTTATGGAAATCTCAAAACCGATATAGGCACAATCTCTACCGATATTTTAATGGCTATCTCTACTGATTTTACGGCAATGAACTATAGCGGTTCTTTTCATGCCGAAGAGCTGAAACTGCAAAAAATGTTTGGCGAAAAGTCAGGTATAGGTTCGGCAGGGTTTAATCTGTCTTCCACAGGGAGCATTCAGCCAAAAGGAAATATAAAGGGAATAGTAGCCGGCGATATTCCTTTTATCACTATAAAAAACTATACTTACAATAATATTTTACTTAAGGGCGATTTTGATTCGAAAAATTTTGATGGTTGGATAGGGTTGAATGATGAGCATGCTAAGCTTGACTTTAATGGTGCTCTCGATTTTTCTAAACAGATACCTTTTGGTCAGTTTGGGGTGCGTATAGAAAAGCTGCATTTGAATAAACTAAACTTAATTACATCTTATCCCGATTTGGATTTTGCCTGCAATATTTCCGCCGCATTTACAGGAAAAAACTTTGATCAGACTGATATATTTGTTGATAGTTTGTTTATCAATAATAAAAATGAACGGTTTTTCTCTAAAAAGATATACTTAACTACCAGTATTGTGGATGCCACTAAAGTACTTAAAATCAATTCCGATTTGTTTGAAGGTACCGTAAAAGGCGATTTTTCCTTTTTATCCATTGCAAAAAGTGTAGTCAATACCTTACAACCGTATTTGCCTGCTTTACTTGATAAACCTACAGTTAAACAAAAATTACCTAATAACGACTTTGTTTTTTACCTTACAAATTTTAATGTAGATGCTTTGGCTAAGGTCTTTGAGATAGATGTTTCGCTTGCAAAACAATCGCTTTTAAGTGGATTTTATACAAACAAAAAAGACCAGTTTCGTGTGGAGTTTATAGTGCCAAAATTGCGTTATGGAAAGAATAATTATAAGGATTTTAATTTTTTATGCAATAATCAGGGGAGTGTAATTCAATTGAGTAGTACTGCGGAGCTAAATCAGAAAATAGCGTTGAATTTAGTGTCGAGCATTAGTAATGATTCCGTGCAATTAATGTTACATTGGAATAATCCGACAGTTTTCTCCGGAAAGGTTGAAAGCCTTTGTTTGTTCTCAAAAGACGAAGCAATGCATCCCCATGCAGCAATTGCTATATTGCCTTCGCAGTTGTGGATTAAAGATTCTTTGTGGAATATAAGTACCTGCACGCTCGAAACTGATTTTAAAAAGCTTCGGATAAATGATTTTGCGCTAGAACACAAGGAACAGTATATTCGTATAAAAGGACTTGCTTCTAATGATGCCTCAGATAGTTTGTTTGTTAGTTTAAACGAAGTTAACCTAGGTAGTATTATGAACTTGGTTAAAGTGCGTACACCAATTATTGAAGGATTAGTTACCGGAGAGTGTTTGGTGCAAAGTGTGTTCGATAAAATGATTTTACAGCTAGATATATTTGCTAAAGATTTCACCTTTAATAAGGCCTTGTGGGGTGATGTGAAAATGAAAAGTGTATGGAGTGATAAGGATAAAAAATTGTTGGCCAATGGTTTTGCTTATACCGGAAAAGATACCGCTTTTCATCTTGCCGGAGAATACCATCCGCGAAACGACTCGATGGAGTTTTATGCCGATACTAAAAAGCTAAATTTAAAGTTCTTACAGTATTATCTAGATGGGGCTTTACATAATGTTTCCGGAGATGCATCGGGCAAATTGCGCATTTTTGGGGGATTGAGAAGATTTCAATTTGAGGGAGATATATTGGTTACAGATGGCCGTTTCAGTGTAGATTTTCTCAAAACAGCCTATCATTTTACCGATACGGTGCATGTTCGCAAAGAGGCAATACGGTTTACTAATATTACGCTATACGATTTTGAGAATAATTCAGGTCTTTTTAACGGTAGTTTAACGCATAAGAACTTTAAAGATATGCGTTATCGCTTTGATATTAAATGCAATAATGTGCTAGCCATGAACACCACGCAAAAAGATAACGAAGATTTTTATGGTAAGGCTTATGGAACTGGTACCGTGCGTATTGTGGGTAGTTCGAGCAGGGTTGATTTTACGGTAAATATGAAAACAGAACCGAAAACAAAAGTGGTTATTCCGATGGTAACAGCCGAAAGTGCTACCGAAAATTCGTTTATTCAGTTTGTTAATAATAAAGCAAGGACAGAACTTGCTGCTCAAGCTAAATTGCCGGTGCCTAATAAAACGCATATTCATATGCATCTTCAGTTAGAAGCTACTCCCGATGCTGAAATAAAGCTAATTACCGACCCCGTGGGTGGCGATATGGTGCGCGCCGAAGGAAATGGCAACTTACGAATCGATTATGATAATATTGAGGATATTAAGCTGTATGGAGATTTTGTGGTGGAAAGAGGTGATTATGTGTTTACTCTGCAGCAGGTTGTACGCAAGAATTTTATGCTTAAGAGGGGCGGTAGTATTCGCTGGTCGGGTAATCCGTACGAGGCAATTATCGATTTAAATGCTACTTATACGGTTCCTTCTGTGTCTTTACTTGATATACTAGAGGAGGTTGATTTGGATGGTGTTTCCCGTACAAGTATTCCGGTAAACTGCTTGCTAAATTTAACCGGCGATTTAATGAAGCCTACCATCAAATTCGATTTGGAGTTGCCTTCCGACCCGGAATTACAACGACGGATAAAAAATATTGTGAATACAGAAGAAATGATGAACAGAGAAATTTTGGCTTTGCTGGTAATGAGTCGTTTTTATAAACCGGACTATTTACAAAGTGAACGAACCGGTTTAGGTACCGAAATGGTTTCGGTATTAACTACTACTGCTTCAGGGCAGCTAAATAGTTGGCTGTCTAAACTTAACGATAAGCTAAATGTTGGTTTTGATGCTCGTTTGGGTAACGGACAAGATATCTCTAGTGGTGGAGAATATAAAGTGGGATTGATGTATCAACCCAACAATCGATTGATAATCAATAGTAACTTGGGCTATAGAGATGATGTATATACCGTTAATTCAACTAATTTTATTGGTGATGTGGATGTGGAATACAAATTAAATAAATCGGGTAAACTTAGGGCTAAGGCATATACTCACTCGGCCGATAACTTCTTTATTAATGCTTCCGGAACAGCTAAAACTACGCAGGGCTTGGGCTTGATGTATCGCGAAGACTACGATTCTTTTTCGGAGGTTATTCGCTATTATTTTTTCAAAAAAACAAGTCCAAGCGATACTCTCTCAACTAAAAATCCGTAACTATGACTAAGATAAATACAGTACTTCTATTGGTGTTATGTTGTTTTTCTTTCCCTTTACTTTTTGGACAAGATGTAGCTAAGGCATTTATTACAATGCCCGACCCGTATTATTTATCGTTACCTTCGCATCAACGGAAGGAAATGGTAAAGGCGTTTTACTCTGATTCTGTTCAGGCAAGAAAAAATAGGTTTATGGGAGAGAGTGTTATTTTGCAACTCGATACCATAAACAATTTCATCCGTATAAAAAATTCCAATAACGGCAGGGTCGATTTTAAAGTAGTAAAAAGCAACTTGTCAGAGGCTGTGTATTATTATGTTCTTATTTTTACAGCATGTGCGCCAGTTTGCGATTCCGATTTTGGGTTTTACGATGCCAATTGGAATTTTAAACAAAATCTTGCATTAAAAAAAGTTCAGATAAGTGATTTTTTAAATGAAGATGCCATTAATGCCGATGGACAAACGGTGGAAAGTGTGTCTAGTATGTTTGATATTGTTTTTGTTGAGCTACATTTTCCGGAGGCAGGTAATACCCTTGAGGCCGTTTTAAATTCACAACAGTTTATGGATAACGACAGTTTTGATCGCCTGAGAAAGTACTTGAACGGCGATAAGCTTCGCTATGCCTGGAAAAATGATGTGTTTGTAAAAGAGGCTTGTTATTGGTAAATTTGATGTATTAACTACAATTTCAAGAAAATGACAGACGCCGAAATAAAATCAACTTATCAGAATATACTTCATTTGCTCGAAAAGCAAAGGCTTAAGGAGGCTTTGGAGCGCTTACAATTGTTTGCTACTCCTTTGTCTAATTGGCATATCTCCGAAAAAATCAGTGATTTGCAAAACAATTACCGCATGATGTTGCGCTATTTTTTCGACGGAGTTACTGATCCGGAACGACATAAACTGTTTGTTTCTTTACTAGCCAATGCCTATAAACTGGCTGAAGAAATTAAAGAAGCTTTGTTAGAGAGAGACTCCCATAATTATGTGTTTTCTCAAAAGCGTTATTTCCCCTTTAACCAGGCTGTTGGTATAAACGAGTTATTCACTCAATTGCAACGCATGCAAGATAATCGTGCCTTATCGGGGTTGGTAGAAGATAGTTTGCATACTTCCGGTAAAAGAAAAGATAATGCCTTGCAACACGAAATATACAGCAATCAGTTATTTAAAACACTTTGGCTTTCAGTAAAGTACACCGATGAAGAAACGAGTCTGATTAAAGACTTACTTGCTAGTGATACTGTAGCCTTATCTGACAAATGTTTGGCTGTTTCTGCGTTGATGCTTTCTTTGCTTCGCTCTTTTGACGAAGATAGGTTGATGCTTTTGATAGATTTTTGTATCGATAATGAATTGGCCGTATCGCAACGGGCAATGGTTAGCTTATTGCCGGTGCTAGCAAAATATGATTTGCGCTTGGCTTATTTTCCGGCTATTAGAAATCGCTTGGTTGTGCTTTTCGATAATAGCATGGTTTGCCAGCATATCAAACACATACTATTGCAATATGCTCGTACCAACGAAACAGAAAAAATTTCGAAGAAACTAAAAGAAGAAATTTTGCCGGAGATGATGAAAGTTGCGCCTAAGCTTAAAGATAAAATATCGTTGGACAACTTGATGAATAGTGATGATCCGGACGAGAAAAATCCGGAGTGGCAAGAAATTCTCCAAAACTCCGGCATAGCCGATAAGCTGAAAGAATTTAGCGACTTGCAAATGGAGGGTTCCGATGTATATATGAGCACTTTTGCCATGCTAAAAAGTTTTTCTTTTTTTAACGAAGCTGCAAACTGGTTTAAGCCTTTTGATGTGAATCAAGCCGCAATTATGGAGCTTTTTGAAAATGACGGGGAGTCGTTTTTAGCTGCCATGATGAATAATGGCTATATGTGTAATTCCGATAGGTATTCTTTTTGTCTTAGTTTAATGCAAATGCCCTCAACACAACGAGAAATGATGGGAAAAGCCTTTACTATGGAGGCTCAACAGCTTAAGGAAATTCAACATGATGAAGTCTTGCTCTCAGGTACCAAACAGGCAGAGCTTATTTCGAATGCATATATTCAAGACTTGTATCGCTTTTTTCATTTGTTTCCGCAAAAAAACGATTTCGAAACTCCTTTTGAGTATTCACTAAAGTTTCAAGATGCTTGGTTTTATGCATTGATAGGGTTTACTATTGAAGAAGAAAGAGAGATTGCCGAATACTACTTCTCCAAAGATTTTTACCGTGCGTCGTTAAATTACTTTCAAAAAATTGAACAGCAAACTTCAATTAGCCTGGATTTATGTCAGAAAATTGGGTATTGTTACCAAAAACTGGGTGATATTGATGCCGCATTGGCCAATTATTTACAAGCAGAAATTATTGCCCCTAACCAAAAATGGACCGTTCGGAAAATTGCATATTGTTACCGTATGCTTAAAAACTATTCGGCAGCACTAACATTTTACTTGAAAGCAGCCGAATCGACCCCCGATAACCTGCTTGTGTTATCCCAAATAGGCAATTGTTATTTGCACCTAAACCAACACGACGAGGCTTTGTCGTATTATTTTAAGGTAGAATATGTTACTAAAGATAATGTTGAGATGTGGCGTGCCATTGCATGGACCTCTTTTTTAGCCGGAAAAATGGACCAAGCAAAGAAGTTCCTGAAAAAAGCCCTTGCTTTTAAAGAAGACTGGACAGATTATTTGCATTTAGGGCATATTGCTTTTGTTGAATCAGATAAAAAAGAAGCCATTTCAAATTACGAAAAAGCATTTCTTTTAAGCGATCATAAATTGGCTGTTTTTATTGATACTTTTTTTCAGGATGCAGAACAGCTTAAAGCCAAAGGGGTAGATGCTGTGGAAATGGCTATTTTAGTAGATTATTTACGCTATGCCGTCGATTAATATGGGAAAGATAGTTTTAGAAAAAATGCAGTTTTATGCCTATCACGGCTGTTTTAAAGAAGAGCAGCTGGTAGGTACTACTTTTGAAATCACCGTAAGCCTTACGGTAGATGTTTCGAAACCCGCAGTAACCGATTTATTGGAAGATGCGGTAAATTACCAAGAAGTGTACACTTTGGTAAAAGAACAAATGGCAATACCCTCCAAATTACTTGAGCGAGTAGCGCAACGAATACTCAATAGATTGCTCGAACAATACCCTCAAATAGAACAGGCAAGCATCGCATTATCAAAACTAAATCCACCTTTAGGCGGACAAATTGGGCGCGTTACTATTGAAATGAGTCATAATAGGGGTTGAGTTGATTTTTAGCTATATTGAGAAGGTGTTCCCCATGCAAAAAAGATATTTCTACACTAAGTACTAAGTTATGAGAACATGTAACAAAACTACGCTATTTCTAATTCTAACATTTCTTATCAGTTTTTCTATTGCTGGTATATACAAACTATTTGGTGGTACGGGGCCAGGTAATATTGGGTTTACAATATTAGGTTCGGCTTACATGTTTGTGCCAACTATTTGCGTATTGATTGTTGAAAAGCTTATACACAAAGAAAAAATCAAACACCGATTGCTTTTGTCGTTTAAGCCGAACCGTTGGTTTTTAGTGGCTTGGCTTTTTATGCCGGTTGTAGCTTTTTCTACTTTAGGAATAAGCCTTATTTTCCCAGGTGTAAGTTATAATGCTGAAATGACTGGAATGCTCGACCGTTTAGCTTCAATTTTGACACCTGAAGAAATTGAAAAAGCAAAGCTGTCATTACAGGCCTTGCCAATTAGTTACCTTTGGATTGTATTGATTCAAGGCCTATTTGCTGGTATAACGATAAACGCACTGTTTGCCTTTGGCGAAGAACTTGGCTGGCGCGGTTTTTTATTGAGGCAGTTTCAGCATATGTCATTTGTACATGCTTCGTTGGTTATCGGTTTTATTTGGGGTATATGGCACACACCGCTAATCCTGATGGGGCATAATTACCCTCAACATCCACAAATTGGTGTTTTAATGATGGTGGTGTGGTGTATTCTGCTAACACCATTTCATTTGTATATCACTATCAAAGCAAAGTCGGTGATTGCTGCGGCAATTTTGCATGGAACTTTAAATGCTACAGCGGTAATTTCAATTATTGGAATTTCGGGTGGAAATGATATAACTTCCGGAATAACAGGCTTACCCGGGTTTATTGTTTTGTTTGTTTTCTTATTCATTTTGTTTGTCTATGACAGATACATTAACAATGACAATATACTAACAACTAGTATAAATAACTCCGTTGAGTGTAGGTAGCTGAGCATAGTATCGATATCAATCGGGATTCCAGCTAAAGGCCCGCCTCCGGTTGGCAAAAAATAAATCAAAAACCAACGGGATATAATGTGCAAGCCTCTTGCGATGCAAAACACAAGCTTTTAGTTGAATATGAAACAGGTCAAGTAAACGACACACTCGCTTTAGCCGAAATGGCTTTAGTAACAAAAGAGATATTACAGTCTTAAAATATGCATGTGTTGGCAGACAAAGGGTATCATACCGGAGAAGAGCTTTATATTTGCAAAGAAAACGGAATTACCACATTTGTATCTCCAAAAGAACCTTCGACTCCTGAAAATAATCTTTATTCTGTTACTAGTTTTATATACAACACAGCTTTGGATGTTTACACCTGTCCGGCAGGTGAAAAACTCAGCTCCAATCAAAAATGGTTAAAGCACAGCGGAAAAGGAAAAAACAGTCCGTTTCACTTTAAAAGATATACTACCTCCGCTTGTAAAAAATGCACACTCAGAGCACAATGCACCAAGAGTAAAAACGCTAGAGCCATAGACCGCAGCGAATATGCAAACAGCATAGAAGAAAACAAACAACGGATACTCTCTGACCCTGACTATTACAAACTCCGACAGCAAATTACCGAACATCAGTTCGGAACCTTAAAACGACAGCGGGGATTTACTTACACGCTGGTAAAAGGGAAAGAAAAAGTGCTTGGAGAGGTTGGACTGGTATTTATCGGGTACAACCTAAGCCGTTGCACCTCAATACTAAAAAA
>CAMDGD010000029.1 GCA_945897785.1 Paludibacter jiangxiensis | reverse complement strand
TCAATAAAAACGATCCGTTCTTCCTCTTCAAAGTGGGCATATATTAACCGTAAGCCGGAGTTTACCCCTTTACCTTTTAGTGCTTTGCAAGCAATCTTTTTTACCTTTATAATACAAGTTTCAATGCCTAAATTATCTATACGAAAACTAAAAGGAGCACGCTCGTCCGGCATAACAGAAAGTACCTGTTCTATCGTTTCTACATCTTCGTATAAGCTCCGATATTTTTTATGCAGAAACTTTACATCCTTTTTAAATTCGTCTAGCCGTTCAAAGATCATGCTTCCTCCTTGTCGTTATCATAGTTCCTTACAGAGAAAGGTTTATCTCTATAAAAAGTTAGTTCGTAATTAATCACATCACCTTCTTTGGTTGCTTTCCACGGTAAATCCTTGTGTGAGTATTCACTGATGGCAGATGCCGACCAGTCGCTCATTTGCTCAATAACTCGGTCCATTACTTCTTTTTCACTAGCACATAATTGGGTTAAATCCGCTTTAACTAAGGGTATATATCGTGTTTGAGGGTATCCGTGATAATCAGTTTTAAATCGTTGAATTTCTTTTAGCTCAATTAGTTGGTTTATTATTCTATCTAAATGTTGTGGTACAGGTCCGAAAGGTAGTTTTCGGTAAATAGCTCCGGATAAATGTTCTTCGTATATTTCATAATAATTGAAATCTGAGAAATAGAGTAATTTATAAAGCACCGTTTCTCCTACATTTGGTTTTCCTGAGCATTTTTCTAATATGTAGAGCAAAATGTTTTTAAATTTTTCCTCTTTCATTTCCGGTACTGCTATTCGAAAACCTAATTTGTCAGGTTGTTGGGCCTCTTTTTGTTTGATAGTTTTTTTAACTGTGTATTGATCGGACATAAAATCATCTAAGGTAAAACCTAAAGTCATCGCTAAGTTTTTTAACTCAAATATGTCTATGTTTCTATTACCTAGTTCTATTTGAGTCAAAGAGGGTCTTGATATATTCAATAGTTTAGCTAATTCATCCTGAGATAACCCTTTTGACTTTCTGATTTCGGCTAGCCTCATTCCAATATCCTTTTTTGATAGATTCATATTGATTATTTCATTCGTTTAAAATTTCCACAAAGGTATGTTTTGTTTTTAAATAAAACAATGCTATGTTTTAAAACAAAACAGAAAGGTGTAAAATATAGCACACAGCTCCCCCGCAAATTTTTCCAGTGGTCAGTCTAATTCCCATAGTATGAAAATTGTTCGGTAGCGGGGGGAAAACTGAAAAGTATTCGGAGTTTGCCGGCTAATAAAATAAATGAAGTAAGAGAAAGGACAAGGCGGGAGCTTTGTTTTTAGCAGTGTCGTAGCGATACCCTATGCTAAGCCAAGAACCGCCTGAAAACAAAACATCCAGTTCGGCATCTGATTTACTTCTCATGTCTTCAAAAGACAATCCGTAAAGCTGATAGAGGGAAATGTATTTTTTAACTGTGTTTCTTGAAAGTTCTAGTTGATTGCTGATAAACATCTTACTTTCTCCTTTGCAATATAATTTTATTGCTTGTCTAATTTTACTCATTTCTGTTAATTTATTTGCCATACTTTTTTTGATGCGAAAATATGGGTAACAGAATGAAAAATAATCGTATTTTTAAGTGGTCAATTTGCTCCGGAATAGGTGGTCAGTTTAAACCGGAAAGACTGGTCATTTTGGAGCGGAATGCTATGGTCAATTTGACTGGTTTTTGCAATAAAGGTCTTATCAAAATATTTTAAGCGTTATTTTACTAATTTTATGCGTTTTTATTTTTTTGTCATGTACTTAGAAAAACAGTATAAAATTGATACGTGGAATCAGGTAGAAGTATAATACAAAAGGCATAAAAAACGTGTATAATCTTTTAACAGAAGAATAAGGTGAACACCATATTGCCATTGTTGTGTGATCTTATGGTAACAAGCTTGTAACTCTTTGCATAGAATATAAACATTATAAATTTATTTAACATGAAAAAGTCATTCGTATTTACAGTGTTTTTTTTAATCATTTTTTTATTTTATTCTTGCAAAGATGAGAGCAATAGTATTAAAATTAAGGATGTCGGACTAAAAGTTACTTTTAATTCTCTTCGATCTGCCTCATTAACAACAGATGCAACACCTATGACATCTGAAACCCCTGAAAACTATTTTGTTGCTCTTAAAAGTGTAAAATTATTAGGAGATAATGGCTCACCAGACATCCTCTTATTTAACAAAGAAAATCTAAGTGAGTCGCTTGTTTTTGATTTCACTAATAATGAAGTTGTACATTCATTACTAAATGGCACAAATATTCCTGAGGGTGAATATTCTAGTATTGAGATCGAAATCTATTATTTGCAAATGAATATTGCAATAGCTACTGGAGAAAGAGGCATTGAAAGAAGAAATTTTAGAATTTACCTTTCAGACGATGCTCACACAGAAGGTGGGTTACACCAACCTGGAGATATGACTCAGATAAATAGTGGGGTAGAAATAGGGTGGCTATTAGGAGAAGGACAAATTCCTAACTTGGATCCTGTAACTCCTAGAACGGCTGCATATACTGCTAGTGGTAATGGTGATATATGGTATAACTTTGGAGGAAAATCAGGAGAAAACTACGGTCCTTTTGGTGATGTTAATTTTATGAATACAGCTCCCCATCCTATCTACAGAACAAGAGTTAATTTTACAGTAAACGATAATGGTGGAAATACCCTACTGCTTGACTTTAATGTAAATGGATGTTGGAAATTCCAAGATAAAAGTAGAGATGGAGTTTTTGGAGTTGATGACTTAGATCCTAATGATCCTACTGCATGGCAAATGGATTTGCCGATAATGACTGTTAGTATCAACTAGCAATTATCCGTAGATGAGCACAGGAAGTTAGCCGAAGCGTCATAGCTTCGGCTCTGCTAAAATACGGCCTCTGGCTGGTATAAGGCAAAAAATAAAACAGCATTGAAGATAAGTTGAAATTTTTGTAGTAAGGGCGTAGGAAGGAGCTTCAGCTCGTCGCGTCCTCGCTACGACGAACATAAAAGCAGGCTTCTAGCTTGCATGAAAAAAAAGCAAGAGCTTTGTTTCTAGCAGTGTTGTGAGACGCTATGCCGAAGCAGAACAAATGTTTCGGAGGATGGTATTTAATGTGCTGGCTACAAACTGCGACGATCATACGAAAAATTTCTCTTTCCTATTAAAACAAGGAGGAAAATGGGAGTTGGCTCCAGCTTATGATATGTGTTTTGCTTACGACAATCAAAATATCTGGGTAAACCAACAAACACTTAGCATAAACGGAAAACATGCATCTATACGCAAGGCCGATTTAATGAGCATTGCCAAAGCAAATAACCTAAAAAGAGGAGAAACAATTATTGACCAAATAAATAATGTGGTAAAAAATTGGACTGATTTTGCATCTCAGGCAAAGGTCAATAGTCATCTAAGCCAAAACATTACAGCAAACTTGCATGTTATTAATGCATAAATAATCGAAGCATGTAACTATCCATTCTCTGAAAAAGCAAAGTCCCCTTGCAATTAATTTTACAAGAGGACTTCTAATTATGAAAATACAAGTGAAATTTATTTCATTCGTCGAAAATCAATAGCCGATACTTTCTGCCACTCGTTGCTGTGTGCTCCGTACGAGTTTTTGATATACACTTTGGTATCGTGAGCTACATCAACAATACCCATATTGCTTGCATATAGAATATTGCTTCGTCCGCTGCGGGCTCTAATTATTTTTTCACGTGTTTCATTCAAACTCTTGTTTACAGCCAACAACTGCAAATGCGTTTCTTTACATGCGGCAATTTGAGAGGAAAGACCCTTTTCGCCAAGCGCTACTATCCGTTCTAATTGTTGTATCAACCTAAAAAAATCATCTGCTGCTTTACTGTACTTATAATTCATTTTATCTATCTCTAGCAAATTCTTGCCTGTTTCTTTTACTTCTACGGTATAATAGGCTAGTTTATCGGGACTAATTACTTCAAAATCGCTCAGCTGTTGGGCTAAAGCAATGCAAGGACGAACAAGGATTCTTGGCAACGGTATAGAAGATACGGATGCAATACAAGCATCAGCTAAATTCGAAATAGCGGCATAAGCATCTTCTCTTTTTGCTAGCTGGGAGCAGTAATATGTCAACAATAAATCAATAATATGTGTTGCTTCTTTAGCATCAGCCTTTAATTTTTCCAATACTTGATTTGTAATTAGCGTCTTTTTTGACTTAAACGAAATTTCATACGCCGACAACATAGCTGTTAATTGTTCAAATTGTTGCACATTGTGCGCATGGGCTGTTTCTGAAATTGTTTTCATAGTAAATTGATTTTTTAATGAATAATAGTCACTTTTTTTTTATTTATCCTTACTGAATTGCATACATAAATAATCGTGACAAAAATATATCGTTAAAAAATGAGTCACAATTGATAGCAGTCATATAATGATAGGCGATAAGTTGACCAAAGTCAAACATCTTGTTGGCTCAAATTGAGCCTTTTTGAAAAGAAAAGCATATCACAGCAAGCGAATAGTACTTGTTTTTACAAAAGGGAATTTGATGAAGAGCAAATTGATTGAGGTCAAGAAGGGTTAGTGCGGAAAACACAAAAGAGTTGTAACGGCAATAAAAATAGGGCTCACCAATTTACACGAATTTCAGTTGTGCAGGTTTTCCATTTTAGATAAAAAGCAACCCCAGTCTTTTGTTTTTTTTGTATAGGCTTTAAAATAATTACCTTTTATTTCAATCATATTTTAGAAAAAAACACGCAACTACAAAGTTGATGTAATAAATAGCAATAGATGTAGTAAACATTTTTTAATATAAAATTTTTGTTCAGAAAAGTTTATTAAAGAAATATTTCTCTAATTTTGATGCAAATAAACTGTAATTTTTTTGAACAATGACAAAACCGTTTAAGTATCAAGCCCCATTTCCGGTTGGCAATGACACCACCGAATATTATTTGCTATCCACTGAAGGCGTTTCTGTTGCCTCGTTTGAAGGGAAAGAAATTGTAAAAGTTAGTACCGATGCATTAACAAAACTTGCCAATGCCTGTTTTAAAGACGCTTCATTTATGCTACGAAGTGCGCATCACGCTCAGGTTGCGAAAATACTTGCCGACCCTGAAGCCAGTGAAAACGATAAATATGTTGCGTTAACGTTGCTTAGAAATGCCGAAATATCTGCCAAAGGCGTGCTTCCATTTTGTCAGGACACCGGCACAGCAACCATTATTGCTAAAAAAGGGCAACAAATTTGGACAGGCACAAATGATGAAGAAGCCCTTTCTTTAGGGGTATATAAAACTTATACAGAAGAAAACCTTCGTTATTCGCAAACGGTTGCTTTAGACATGTACGAAGAAATAAATACCGGCACAAACCTACCGGCACAAATAGACATCCAAGCGACCGATGGAGCCGAATACAAATTTTTATGCATTGCCAAAGGGGGTGGGTCGGCCAATAAATCGTACTTATACCAAGAAACAAAAGCCCTTTTAAATCCGAGTTCCTTAAAAAAATTCATGATTGAAAAAATGCAGTCTTTAGGCACAGCTGCCTGTCCGCCTTACCACATCGCTTTTGTAATTGGAGGAACATCGGCAGATGCTTGCATGAAAACAGTAAAATTAGCATCGACAAAGTATTACGATGAATTACCTACATCGGGCAATGAATACGGACAGGCATTTCGTGATATTGAATTAGAGGAAGAGATGCTAAAAGCAGCTCAAAATATTGGATTAGGTGCTCAGTTTGGAGGAAAATATTTAGCCCACGACATTCGCATTATTCGTTTACCACGACACGGAGCTTCTTGTCCGGTAGGCATGGCTGTCTCTTGTTCGGCTGATAGAAATATTAAAGCGAAAATTAATAAAGACGGTATCTGGGTTGAGAAGATGGAAGATAATCCGGGCAAATATATTCCGGAGCATTTAAGAAATGAGGGTGAAGGAGATGCAGTAAAAATCAATTTAAATCAACCCATGCAAGCGGTTTTATCTGAGTTATCAAAATATCCTGTAGCTACTCGTTTATCATTAAACGGGACTATTATTGTGGGGCGAGACATTGCTCATGCCAAAATAAAAGAACGATTGGATAAAGGAGAACCCATGCCTCAGTATTTAAAAGATCATCCAATTTATTATGCCGGTCCGGCAAAAACTCCACAAGGCTTTGCTTGCGGATCAATGGGGCCAACTACTGCAGGCAGAATGGATTCATATGTAGATTTATTTCAAAGCCATGGCGGCAGCATGATAATGCTAGCCAAAGGAAATAGAAGTAAGGAAGTTACTGATGCATGCAAAAAACACGGTGGTTTTTATTTAGGCTCTATTGGTGGTCCGGCTGCCATTTTAGCACAAAACAATATCAAAAGCATCGAATGTGTAGAATACCCTGAACTGGGTATGGAAGCCATTTGGAAGATTGAAGTGGTTGATTTTCCGGCATTTATTTTAGTAGATGATAAGGGAAATGATTTTTTTAAACAAATTAAGCCGGGATGTGTGCTTTGTTGAGTATCTTTGTTGCACTTAAATACAGTTACGAAAAAAAGCTGCTTAACCTATAAACAGCTTTTTTTCTTTTATTACCAGCATTATCACAACACCATGGATACTAACCCTCGCTTTTCTCAGCAACAAATTTACGGACCGGTTACAAGTCGCCGTTTAGGACAATCATTAGGCATTAATCTTATGCCGGCTCAAGTAAAAATATGCTCGTTTAACTGTGTATATTGCGAATGCGGTTTAAACGACAACCGTGTAGGAAAAACACCTAAACAAGACGATATTCGGTTGGCGCTAAAAAAAACACTGGAATCGTTAAAAGCCGAAAACAAAACAATTGACACCATTACCTTTTCAGGCAATGGAGAACCAACACTGCATCCCGATTTTGAATCAATTATTTATGCTACAATAGCACTACGTAATAACTATTTTCCGGAGGCAAAAATAGCCGTACTCTCAAATGCAACGCTTATAAATAAACCCGATGTAATTAGGGCTTTAAAAAAAGTAGACTTAAACATTCAGAAGTTAGATTCGGCTGTTGAACATACCATGCGTACAATTGATCAACCAACCAGGGCTTCATTTACGGTGAAATGGGTTATAAAACAACTACAAGCTTTTGAAGGAAATGTAATTATTCAAACCCTTTTTGTTAAAGGAGTGCATGAAGGGGTAGCTTTTGACAATACCACCGAAGCAGAAATATCGGCATGGATATCGGCCTTAAAAGAAATTAAGCCCAAACAAGTAATGATTTACACGCTCGACCGTCCGACACCAATAACTACGATTGAAAAAATTGCTACCGAAACCTTACAAGCCATTGCGGAAAGAGTGCGAAAAAACGGGTTGGAAATAGTTATAGCAGAATAATTAATTCTCTGTTTGTTTCATATCTTTGCTCTTTGTTATCACACTATTTGCTTTTTCAATAGCAAGATTGATGTGACTACAAATATACTCTTTGCCTAATTTGCAACTAATGCCCGCTTTTGTAAGCGTTGCATATACACTCGGAGTAACTCCGGAGAGAATAATCTGTATTCCTTCATCGTTGGCCATACGAATAAGATTATCTAAGTTGTGAATTCCGGAGGAGTCAATAAAAGGTACTTTTCGCATACGAATAATACGCACTTTTGGTTTATTTCCTAGCAATTTCGTAGCTTCATCAAATTTACTGGCAATACCAAAAAAGAAAGGACCTTCAATTTCGTACACCTCAATTCCATCTGCAATATGTAGCACTTCTTCTGTTAAATTACCTTCGGCATCAGCTATTGGAATATCTTCTTTAAATAACGATATGGTTGATGTTTCTGACAAGCGCTTAAGTAGCAACAATAAAGATAAAAGCAACCCAACTTGTATGGCGATGGTTAAATCGAAGAATACCGTCAATAAAAATGTAGTTAACAATACGGCAACATCAGATTTTGGATTGCTGAGCATCGATCTAAAAGTTCGCCACTCACTCATGTTATAAGCCACAATTACCAACACACCAGCTAAACAAGCCATAGGAATATAGGCAGTAAGCGGTCCAAGAAACAACAGAATTAGTAAAAGAACAACAGCATGAACCATACCTGCCACAGGCGTGCGGCCTCCATTATTAATATTAGTCATGGTACGCGCAATGGCTCCGGTTGCGGGAATACCTCCAAAAAGCGGGGAAAGAATATTGGCAATACCTTGACCAACAAGTTCGGTATTTGCATTGTGTCTTTCACCGGTAACCCCATCGGCAACAGTAGCTGAGAGCAAAGACTCAATGGAGCCTAACAAAGCAATAGTAAAGGCTGGAGGAAGCAAGTGAATAATTAGTTCCATACTTAAAACAAAACCTTGAGGCTTAGGTAATTCTGCATTAATGCTGAAACGGTCGCCAATAGTTTCAATAGCTGTAATGCCGCCATATTCGCGTAAAACAAATGCAAGCACAGTCATAAAAACTATAGCAATTAATGACCCCGGTATCTTTTTAATTAATTTTCCTGCAAACTGAATAATACCTATACTCAACAACCCAATACCCAAGGCCCAGAAATTGGTGCTATCAAAATTGCTGAAATAGCTTATCCATTTATCAATAAAATCGGCGGGAATTTTTGAAATATCAAGTCCAAATAAATCTTTTATTTGCGTTGAAAAAATGGTAACAGCAATGCCCGAGGTAAACCCAATTACTACCGGAAACGGAATAAATTTTATTACAGTTCCCAATTTAAAAACCCCCATAAGTATCAACATAACACCGGCTAACAAAGTAGCTATCATCAATCCGTCTATACCATACTGCTGTACAATTCCGTACACAATAACGATAAAAGCACCGGTTGGTCCACCAATTTGTACGGTACTACCCCCTAAAAATGAAATAACAAATCCGGCTATTATTGCCGTTTTTAATCCTTGCTCCGGACTAACGCCCGAGGCAATACCAAAAGCAATGGCTAAAGGCAAGGCTACAATACCAACAATAGTTCCGGCCATCAAATCGGCCATAAACTTTTGCCGGTTGTAGGTTTTTATGATTTCAAAAAACTTGGGTTTAAAATGAAAATCGAACAACATACCGCCATTTATTTTTTAGAGAGAACAAAGGTATATACAATATCAGCTCGTTGTCATTTGAAAACACTGTTTTTTACTAAAAAGAAAAATATTGTGAAACATGCGTATTATTCATGAAGCTTTTTTTAAGCGAAGACTCTATCATTCTTCATGAAAAGATTTACCTTTGTTAATTAAAACTCGAAAATAGCCCTTTTTACTAACTTAGTTGTTTGCTGTTGTGAAACCATACTGTATCGATATATTTAATTACCGTCGCCGAAAAGCTGACAACATAGTGATTGGAAATACTTCGTTAGGAGGCAATGAAGCAATTCGGGTGCAGTCTATGACTAACACAAATACACTCGATACACCATCTTCGGTAAAACAATGTATAGCTATTATCAACGCAGGGGGTACTTTGGTTAGATTAACGGCACAAGGCGTAAGAGAAGCCGAAAACCTAAAAAATATTCATGCTAAATTACGAAATGAAGGATACACAACTCCTTTAGTTGCAGATATTCATTTTAATCCAAAAGCAGCCGAAGTTGCTGCCCTTTATGTTGAGAAAGTGCGTATCAATCCCGGAAATTTTGTTTCTTTTAATGAGGTGATGACTTTAAGTAAACCCCTTACTGAGGAGAACGAACTTACCAAGATACGGCAGAAACTACTCCCTCTTTTAGCTATTTGCAAGGACCACAAAACTGCTATTCGTATAGGCGTAAATCACGGGTCTTTATCTGAGCGTATTATGAATAAATACGGTAACACAGCACAAGGAATGGTGGTGTCGGCAATGGAATTTTTACAGCTTTGTAAAGAAGAAGGTTTTAATGATGTTGTTATTTCTATGAAATCATCAAACACGCTGGTTATGATGCATAGCGTTCGGTTGTTGATTGCTGCAATGGAAGATGATAACATGCACTACCCCTTGCATTTAGGGGTTACCGAAGCTGGCGACGGGGAAGACGGCAGGATAAAATCGGCCGTTGGTATTGGTGCTTTGTTGGCTGATGGCATTGGCGATACCATTCGCGTTTCGTTAAGCGAAGCGCCGGAACTTGAGATTCCTGTAGCCAAAAAACTTATTGCTTATATAGACAGGCGAAAAAACCATCTGCCTATTCAAGGACTGGTTGCTAAAAAATTCAATCCATACAGCTATACCCGAAGAGAAACAGTTGCCGTACAAAATATTGGGAAAGATCAAGTACCGGTTGTTTTTGTAGAAAAAGAAGATACATACAGCATCGAACCCGATATAATTGTTGAAAAAATAAGCAGTTACGGATTTCATTTACTCCATCTATCGTATAGCCAATTGGCTACAACAAACTTAGCACAATTAGCCAACAAAAAAGACACCGTACTTTTACTTCAAGTAGAAGGAGAAAATCCGGTAGGAGAAATGCGCGCATGTTTTCATGCCCTGTTAGAAGCCAACTGCAAACTACCTGTTGTTATCAATATTAGGTATCAAGAAAATGATGTAGAAAGTTTGCAAGTAAAAGCCGGAGCAGATTTTGGTGCACTATTACTCGATGGCTTTGGCGATGGAATTTTTATACAAAATAATGGAACTATTACTAATGAAACCCTAAATAACATTTCGTTTGGCATTTTACAAGCAGCACGCGTACGAAGCAGTAAAACAGAATATATCTCTTGTCCGGGTTGTGGCCGCACGCTATTCGATTTGCAAAGCACCATTGCCCGCATCAAAGCACAAACAGCCCATTTAAAAGGGCTAAAAATTGGCATTATGGGATGTATAGTTAACGGTCCGGGTGAAATGGCCGACGCCGATTACGGGTATGTTGGTGCCGGAAAAGGCAAGGTTAGTTTGTACAAAAAACAAGACTGTATAGAAAAAAATATACCTGAAGAAGAAGCTGTGGAGAAGCTTATTGCATTAATAAAAGAAAATGGCGACTGGCAATAATACCGGAGGCGCTATTTTATTCTTCGTCAATTCTATTGCCGTTTGTATCTATATAAAAACTCTGGCTACCGAGCCTGACAGGCGCTTTCCCTTTTTCGAAATTTGAAGCATAATCGTAAATCAGCGGTATTTGTTCTTCCCCTTTTCGGTTAACAAAACCATGTTTTCCTTTTACCGAAACAGGACAAAGTCCATCGTTAAATACCGGAAAAGTATTACTAATATCATATTTTATAGCAACAACAGCCTTGCCGTTGGTATTAATAAAACCCCATCCATAATCTTGCTCTACTGCCGCCAACCCATTATCGAAAGGCAGGGCATAGTCATAAGTAAAAGGGATAATAATTTGTCCTAAAGGATTGATATACCCATACTTCTCTCTAAACTTGACATTAGCCAATCCTTCTTTAAAAATAGGATATACATTTTCGTCGTAACCAAACATATAATCAATGCCCAGCACCCCTTTGCTATTTATAAAGCCCCAAAAATCACCGTTAGAAACAGCCGCTCTATCTTCGTAAAAACTAGTAGCCATTTGATAGGTATATGGAATAACAAGCTCACCATTACGGTTAATATACCCCCATTTGCCTTTTAATTTTACTGCAGCCAAACTGTCTTTCATGTTTAAGGCATCCTCGTACATAATGGGTGTAATTTCTTTTCCCGAAAAGGCAATGAAGCCCCACATATCATTTTGCTGAATGCGTGCTCTGCCCTCGTAAAAACGGTCGGCATACTGATATTTTGCCGGAATCGCTGCCATATTTAAAATAGAATCTTTGTATCCGAAAAGCTCTTTCTCCATATCGTAATACGGAATAATGGTTTGCTTAACCTGAGCATTAAGCGAAAGCGAAAGCAACACAATAACACAAAGAAGTAGGTAGCTTGATGGGGTTTTCATAAAACGATATTTAATGAACTAATGCAATTTTTATTCCATACCAAAGGTATTCATTTTTGGGTGGATTGCAAATAGTTTGTATTCATCATTAAAAAGTAGAAACTCCTCAATTTACAATTTCCACCTTAAAAGCAATTTTACATCCGTCTTAGTATTCCCCTCAATCTCCTCTCGTCCGGTGCCAATGCTTTTTTGTTCGGCATAAACCGTTTGTGCTAATTTAAATTGCACGCTTACCTTGGCAGACAACGCATATTTAACAAGCAAATAAGCCCGAGAACCTTTGCCGTATAAAGCAGGAATTGAAAAGGCATACAAAACATCTTTTTCGTAAAAATAAATGCGGTTGGCATAATTTTGTGCATCAAATATTTCGTACCGAAGATCGAACGACAAGGCAGGCTTCAGCATAAAATAATTCAGGTCTTGCCCAAGTACCCAACCCCAGGAAGAAGGAGTTGCACTCTCTGTATAATAGGAGCTCTCAATAGTATTTTGCAAGTTAATATTATCGTCAAGCGCATATTGTAATACATAACGAAAAGAACTCCGCTGAGTTTGCTGAAAATGAGTTGTGGGATTATCGAGCGGACTATTTTTCTCTTTTTGCTTGGTGCGAAAACGAAAATACATGCTTAAGGCATCAACAGGGTTGTAGTTTGCCTGAAAAAATAAATCGTAACCGGCAGAAGGTTTATCGACCCCATATTTTAGCCAAGGAAAACGAAAAGCATCGGCATAGGCGCTAAATTTCCAATACTGAAAAGGATGCACTTCCACGCCCAAATAAAACCCTTCTTCATTATTGGCTTTGCTGTTCTCCGAAAACGACTGTGAAAAAAGCACATCATACGATGTAGAATAATACCGATGCAAACACACAATTCCAACACTCGACACCGGCGAAAAGCTTAGTCCGGATAATGTGGCAAACCCATTATTGTTAGCCATAGCCGTTTCGCCAAAAAAACGCAATTGTTGCCACCTGAACGCATAATGTACACCGGCAGCCGTTTGCTCTTTGCCTCGAAAATATAACGAATTATACGGATACGGTTTTAGCAATAACGGCTTATCAAGTTGTACATGACTTAGCGTAAACCCAAAACGGGCATAAGTATAAGACAGGCCTATATGAGCCCCTAATAGTTGTTGGTTTACGCTGTGTTTTTTTGTAAAATCGGTGGATGTACGATGCAATCCATCTTTTTTTATCGAAGCAAATGCTCCGTTTACAGTATCGCCATCTATAGTTCGAAACGAATAAAAGGCACTACAATCCAGCTTCCCAAATTTCCAGCTTGTACCTATGCCTCTAAAAAATGCGTATTCGTTGGTTGAACTATACTTCCGTAAGCCCGCCTTTTGCGATTCGACCTGCAACACCATACCCGATTTACCAAAACCATAGCCGGAACCAACTACCAGTCCTTGTCCGTATGCCGCAACATAATCGCCAATTACCACCGTTTTTAGTTTTTTGATATCATTTAGCTGCAGGTATGCGCCATAAAAATCAAAGCCCTTATTGTATTTCCAGTCGAATGGCTCTCCGGCATCCTTTTCTGCGGTAAACCCTGCCAACAAGCGTTTGCTATAGGAAAACCTATATTTCAATGACGCATACAACGGACTGCCTAAATAATTATTTTCGGTAGCCGAAGCATAGCCCTTTTTCTTTTCCAACACAGCATCGGTTCGACTAATTAACTGATGTTTACCGTAAGTGCCTATTTTTTTAAGACTTAGTTTCGGAGGGTGTTTTTCTACTTTCTCTACTTTGATAAAAGGCAATAAATTACGAATATCTTGTTTGTAAAAACCGGGAACCAATTGCAATTCATAGCTATTTTCCAATGGAAAATGCATGTAAATATAATACAACAGATTTTCTATTTGAGCAGCACTTAAAAAATGCAAGCGTTCTAACTCCTCTTTGCTTGTTTGGTTTAAGTTGATAGGGTTTTGCGCATAAAACTGCAAATCCTCATATACTTGAGTAAGGTCAACCGATTCTGCTTCGCTGTTTTCTGCAGCTTGCGTATAAATATCTTCCAATAACTCTTCAGGAATTTCCTTGCTATACCCCTCTATGGCAAAGCAAAAAAGAAACACTATATAAAACCGACAAAACATCAAAATATATACTGTAAAGAACAACTAGAACTAATGCCAAGAAGCGATTGCCGTTCAAATTGTAAGTCGATACGCCATTTGTTTAACATGAAACCTGTACCTAAACTTGGCACAAGCGGATTTCCATAAAAACCTGTACGAAAATAAAATCCGGCAACAAACTGATATTCAGCCCCAAATCGCCATTGAATAGGATGATTAATCTCTTTATCTAGCTGAAAAAATCCATGCAACTCAGGAGAGAAAGCATACGAACTACCCAAAGCAAACACTGCAGGAATAGGTTTTTGGCTTTCAGCATAGTTAATTGCCGTTTGCGCCGGATTAAACGCATGGAAACCAATAACCCAGCCCTGTTTTATTTCACTAAGCAAGCCAACTTGCGCTATAATATTGCCCTTATACCCTAAAGAAGGTGAAAAGTAGGCCGCATAATAATTCACCTGAACAGCCAGCGAAAACCGTTTGGCTAACCGCCGTGAAAAGGCAATACCCGAACACAACTCGTGGTAATCCTCATACCCAAAGTACGAAAAGGCAACACCAATATCAACAGCTTTTGTAGGCAAAGAAAAACTCATGGCTCCCGTAGATAGCTCTTTTATACTGTATCGGTTTTGATACTGCAAAGCAACTGCCTTAGATTGCCTAGCAGAAAGTACTGCCGGATTATGAAAAGCAGTCCATGTTTTTGTATATGCAACCGAAGCATTTGCAGGAGCTGCAGAAGCTACAACTGCCAGCGCCTCGTTCTGTGCCCATAAATGAGGAACAAAAAACAAAAACAAGACAGTTATTCTAATTGAAAAATAAGTTACATGCTTCATAATATAATATCATACAATATGATATACAAAAGTATTATAAAATATTAATAAGTTGTTATTATCTATTAAATAAATTAATGCATTTTTATTTGGTATTTAAATACCATAATAGTATATTTGCAGTAAAAAAAACATCAAAAAAAATATAACCAATTAAAAACAACTAAATTATGTCAGTATTAGTAGGGAAAAGAGCACCCGAGTTCAAGGCTAAAGCAGTAGTAAATGGAGGAGAAATAGTAGAAAATTTTTCATTAACCGATTATTTAGGAAAGAAAAATGTTGTGTTTTTCTTTTATCCGGCAGATTTCACTTTTGTTTGTCCGACAGAATTGTTAGCATTTCAAGAAAAAATACGTGAATTTGAAAGCATAGACACCGTAGTTATTGGAGCTTCAGTAGATTCCGAGTTTTCGCATTGGAAATGGCTGCAAACACCCTTAAAAGAAGGCGGTATTAACGGAGTAACATACCCACTAGTTGCCGATCCATCGTTGATGATTACAAAGGCGTACGATGTGTTAGCAGGTGAGTTTCTTGTTGACGAAGCAGGAGAGTTGGTTTTTGAGGGCAATCCCCAAGCCTACCGCGGATTATTTTTAATAGATAAATCAGGCATTGTTAGGCATCAGGTGGTTAATGACATGCCATTGGGTAGAAGTGTAGATGAGGCTTTACGGATAATTGATGCTTGGCAATTTTTTGAAGAAAACGGTGAAGTTTGTCCTGCAAATTGGCACAAAGGAGAAAAAGGCTTAACAGCAACCCAAGAAGGTATTGCTTCATATTTAGGCAGAAAAGCATAAGGTTGGCGTACAAAAACTTGCTTTTGTACAAAAAAAGGAGGGTTCGAAATCAATATTCTTACCCTCCTTTCTATTGTAAGTCTTTTTCGACTTATGTATTTTAGTAGTGGATGTAAACCCGCTACTGTTTTCGAGCGCTATGGCTCGATCGGCTTTTTTTACGGCTTTTATATACTCTTTCACCGTAATTCGTTTGCTTAGCTTTCTCTTTTTCATAATGCATTATTTATCAAATTAACTATTAATAAGAAGACCGTTACACACAAAAATAATACCGCATAAACCAACGGCTATGCGGTACTATTAATACTCTCGATAACCTTATTTTAAATGCATTGCTCCCATAGCACAATATCTAACACACTTACCACATTCGGTACATTTTGTTTCGTCTATAACCGGCAAACCTACACCGTTCTGACTTATTGCATCTACGGGACACACATGCAACAGTGGACAACGGTGGTTTTGCGGACAACGATTTGAAATAATTTTAATAGCCATACCTTATTTTTTTGCAATAATTAAAAATTGTTCAAAGTCTTTTAACCCATTTTTAGTTTCTTTGCTTAGTTCATTAAAACTAGCACACTGCACTAACTGAAACCCCTGTGCAATTAACTTAGCACAGATATCCTGAGGATCGAAACCATAATGCGGCACATACTCATCGTGAAAACTACCATCTTCAAGCATTAAATCGCCTATCGCAATATACCCATCCTTATTAAGTTTATTAAAAAACACAGCCAACAAAGCACTTACATCTTCTATGTGATGCAATGTCATCATCGAGACAATTAAATCAATATCATTTTCTTTGTGCTTAGCAATATCACTAAGTAACTCTACTTTGGTAGTGTCTAAGGCTAAAATACTTAGCTTTTTATGTAATTCATTGAGCATTCCCGGCGAACTATCAACCATTACCAAACGACCAACAAAAGGAGCAAAGTGTAAGCCTACTAAACCAGTGCCGCAACCAAAATCTAACACCTTGAAATTTGGCAATAAGGGAACAACCTGAGCTACCTGCTTAAAAAACTTTTCTGACTGATTTATACGAACCGGATTTAGGTCCCATTCGCCAGCTCTTTCACCAAAAAGGTCTTGAGTAGCTACAGGATATCCTAGCTTATCAAGTTCTTTATATAAGGAATCCAAGGAAACATTTTCGGTATGATCAACCAACACACGTTGATTCGCAATATTAACCTCAACACCATATACACCATTAATTTTTAACAGGGCATTATTGATTGAAGAAACACAACGGGTACATTGCAAGTTTTGAACAGAAAGATTTGTTTTCATACGAATTAATTTGCAGCTAATTCTGTAATAACCGATTCCATTTCGGAAACAGAACTAACCCCTATTTTTCGCCATTTGCGTTCTCCATTTTGATAAATCATCAACGTGGGCACACTACGAATATCTAATTGAGAAGCAATATCAGGATTCTCATCAATATCAATTTTAATAATTTTGACTTGATCACCCATTCGAGATTTTAAGTTCTCTAAAACCGGTTTCATGGCTTTACAAGGACCACACCATTCGGTGTAAAAGTCGATTACTACCGGTTGAGAAGAATTGATTAACTCATTAAAGCTTTTTGTTTCCATACCTTATTTTATTTCTTCGTAATTTACATCAATTGATTCATTCTTTTTAACGGTTTTGCTTGCTTTTGGAGGCGAGCTACATCCTGCCGTTCCGCAACAACTAACATTCAACAAGGCCAACACACCAAGCCAACCTGTAACAATAAATAACACATATTCTTTTGAACTTACAGCGTACACGCCTACTAAGATAGCCAGAACTAAGCGAAAATACCGTTCAAACGACCATCCTTTAAAAAATTGAATAACTGTCATATTATTTTTTTCTATTGATTGATTCGAAAATTAACCCTCCAATTAATGCACCATATAAGGAACTTATATAAGGGTTTGCCGTAATTGGACAACTACCGGTATTGCATCCAATAAAATAATAATACCCGTAACCACCTAGTAAGCCAAGGCCAATACCTAAAAATATTAGTTTATTCTTTTTGAGGAAGATGAGGATTTTTTCTTTCACAATAATACGATTATTAGATTTATGTAACTATCATCGATTTTGGTGTTTCATCTGGAGAACGCTCGCATAAAAGCGGTTTAGCTTTCAATACGATTTTATTTACTCAACCTTTAACACTTCGGCAATTGCTTGTTTAAGTGTTGCTTTTGGCAAGGCTCCCATAGCCATTTGAGGATCACCCACCATTGGGCAAAAATAAATGGTTGGAATACTTTGAATACCAAAAGCAGCTGCAAGCTCTTGTTGTTCTTCTGTATTAACCTTATAAATATATAGTTTCCCTTCGTACTCTGCAGCCAGCTCTTCCAACACAGGAGCAATAGCTTTACATGGACCACACCAATCAGCATAAAAATCGATAATACAAGGCTTATCACCTAAATAGTTCCATGAGGTTGGATTTGACTCAAAGTCCATCACTTTTTCAAGAAAGAGCTCCTTGTTTAATTGAATTGTTCCCATTTTTTTTTCTGTTTTAGTGGTTTTTATTGTATCATTTTTAATTTCCTCTTTGGCGGTTTCTTGTACATCTTTTTTACATGAAGTTACTAAAAAAACCGATAACATGCTTAGTATAATTAATTTATTCATTTGCTTACTGTTTATAAAAGTACTGTTTTTATTACTTGCCTTAATCCTATACAACAAGAGCTTTCAACTGCTCACATTTAAAAATCGGATGCAATAAATCGGGTATTTGTAAAGGGCTTTTTTCTATTTTGTTTAGTATTTCATTACCCCGTTCAGAAAGTTCAAAATTCATATACCGTTTATCACTATGTCCAATCATTCTGGTAATTAGTCCTTTTTCTTCTATTGATTTAATGATTTTTGAAGCGTGCGAAAATTTTAATCCCGCTTGTTCGGCTATTTCACTTGACGAAAGCTGTTTGTTACGCAACGAGCAAAGCACCAACGCTTCATTAATACATAAATCGTATGTTTTAAGAAATTCATCTTCAAACGAGTGCAAAGCCCTATAAATATCTTTAATCACACAAATACAATCCATATCAATAAAAGTGTTTAGTATAATTTCTCTGCAAAGATAAAATTAATTTCCATAACAAACAATTTCCAATGGAAATTAAATTAATTAAATAGTGTTAAAAAAAAACGGCGAAGCTAAATAGAGCTTCGCCGTTATCATTAATAAGTAATACAATTACTTAACATCCCCTTCATTAATAAGGTATTCAGCAATTTGAACTGCATTAAGTGCAGCGCCTTTTTTAATCTGATCGCCCACGCACCAAAATGTTAGTCCGTTTGGATTGGCAATGTCTTTACGAATACGACCAACAAAAACAGGGTCTTTATCTGCAACAAACAAAGGCATTGGGTACACTTTATTGGCAGGATCGTCTTGCAAAACGATACCCTCCGCTTTAGCAAAAGCTGCGGTAGCTTCAGCTACAGAAATTGGTTTCTCTGTTTCTACCCAAATGGCTTCCGAATGCGCACGCAAAGCCGGTACACGAACACATGTTGCACTAACCTCAACATCAGAGTGCATAATTTTACGGGTTTCGTGGTACATTTTCATTTCTTCTTTGGTATATCCATTATCGGTAAAAACATCAATTTGCGGTATTAAATTATACGCCAACTGATACGCAAACTTACTTACAGTAGGCTCTTCACCATTGATAATTTGCTTGTATTGCTCGGCAAGTTCATCCATAGCTGCAGCACCGGCTCCCGAAGCTGCTTGATATGTTGACACATGCACCCGTTTAATATGCGATAAGTTTTCAATAGCCTTTAACGCTACAACCATTTGTATGGTTGTACAATTAGGGTTTGCAATAATACCTCTCGGCCTAACTTTGGCGTCGGCAGCATTAACCTCGGGCACTACCAATGGAATGTCATCTTCCATACGAAAAGCACTGGAATTGTCAATCATAACAGCACCAAACTTAGTAATATCAGCAGCAAATTCTTTCGAAGTACTTGCTCCTGCAGATGCAAAAGCAATATCAATCCCTTTAAAATCATCTCCATGAACTAACTCTTTAACCGTAATTTTCTTTCCCTTAAATTCGTAAACAGTTCCTGCACTACGGGATGAACCGAACAAAACCAACTCATCCATCGGAAAATTTCTCTCTGCCAGTACACGCAAGAATTCTTGTCCTACGGCACCACTTGTTCCTACAATTGCTACTTTCATTTTTTTTAATTAAACTAAATGGGTTTATTAATAAATCCAAACTATTTCGTATATTTGACGCCTGATGTTATTGGCGCAAAAACAGTTACAAATTTAATGCATTTATACGAAAATGAAAAACACATTGAAAAGATTACTTGTATTTTTTGGGTTATGTTGCTATCTATGCACTTTTTCGCAGGTATCAGAAGATTTCAGCGATGGTGACTTTAGCAATAATCCTTCGTGGAACGGAACCATCGAAAATTTTATAATTACACAGAAAAATGAACTGCAACTTAATGCAAGTACGGCAGCCGTATCGTTTCTAACAACTCCCTCAAAGGCAATTAAAAATGCTTGTTGGGAGGCAAGTTTTGCAATCAATTATAACCCTTCGTCAGCCAATTATGCTTGCTTTTACCTTACTGCCGAAAGCGAGTTGCTACTCGAAACAAAAGGGTATTTTGTACAAATAGGAAACACGCCGGACGAAGTATCTTTATACAGACAAGACGGTAGCTCAAAAGAAAAAATTATTGACGGAATTGATGGTAGAGTAAATCGTAATCCGGTACATATTCGTGTTAAAGTAAGTTGCGACTCACTAGGAAACTGGGCTTTATATTCTAAACGAGACGACGAAACCGGCTTTGTTACAGAAGGCTTTGTGCAAGACAATACCTATAAAACCAGCCATTATGCCGGTGTGCTTTTTAAAAATAGCGCCAGTACGGGCAAGGCTTATTTGGTCGACAGCATTTTTATTAACGGAGAAGAGTATCCTGAACCACCGTATATTCCAGTTGTTCGCTATGACAAACCAAAAAAAGGCGACTTACTAATAAACGAAGTGCTTTTTAATAACACAGATAATAGCAATGAATATGTAGAGATTTTTAATACTACAGCTGTTGCCTTGGATGTTTCGGGACTGCGAGTTACTACACAGATGTCAGATGGAACACTTAATACCGGTGGACTAATACCTCAAGGCACTATTCTTTCTGCTCAAGGATATCTTGCGCTAAGTAAAAATCCGAGTATGGATAGTATTCATTATAATTGCCCCGCATACAGTAAATTTACAAGCATGACATCTTGGGCAACACTCAATAACGAAGGGGCTACTATAGTGTTATGCAATAATACAAACGACACCCTATTCGACATTATGACTTATAGCCCCAATTGGCATCATCCGCTTATACAAAACAGCAAAGGAGTAGCCTTGGAAAAAATTAACCCTCAGCTTAATTCAAACGAAGCCGAACATTGGCACTCTGCATCTTCTGAACAAAACTACGGAACCCCCGGCTACCAAAACTCACAGTTTATTTACCTTACTAGTATTCAGAAAAAATCGGAATTTTGGTTAGAGAAAGCCGTTTTTTCGCCAAACAACGACGGATATGACGATTTAGTACAACTAAATTATCGCTTCAACGAAACTGCTTGGATGGCAAATATTACTATCTTTGATGCCTCAGGAAAGATAATTAAACGGTTTAACAAAAACGAACTATTATCTACCGAAGGCTTGTTATTTTGGAACGGAAAAACGGACAACAACCGTTTGGCAGATGCAGGCATATATATAATTTATATTGAAACCACTAACACCATGCTATCCAAAACAAATCGCTATAAATTGATTTGTGTGCTTAGCGCATAAAACCATGACACAAGCCCCTTATTCCATACCAAACATACCCGGAAAACAACGGATTTTAGTTGCTCCGCTTAATTGGGGCTTAGGGCATGCAACTCGATGCATCCCTATCATTGAAAAATTAATTTCCGATGGACATGATGTGATTATTGCTGCCGATGGATATCCGTTAGCCTTACTTCAAGAGGCTTTTCCTACAGTAAAAACAATATCTTTTCCATCATTTTCTATTCACTATTCAAAAGCTCGTTTTCAAATTGGACACTTATTGCTTAGACTTCCCAAAATACTCCTTGGCATTTGGAAAGAGCATAGAAAACTGCAAATTTATATCGGACAATACCGTATTAATTATGTAATCTCCGACAATCGTTTTGGTTTATGGTCAAGATTAATCCCTTCCGTATATATCACACATCAGTTAATGATTAAAATGCCTAAGTCATTACGGCTGTTTGAACCGCTGGCATGGGCAATTCATCGGGTTATTATTTCTCGATACAGCGAGTGCTGGATACCCGATAAACCGGATAAAGATTCGCTATCGGGCGATTTAGCCCATAAATATCCGCTACCAAAAAATGCCCGGTTTATTGGACACTTATCTCGCTTTTCCGGCGCTCCCACTATCATTCCTACCGAAACCTACCACACCGTAGTGCTTGTTTCCGGTCCTGAGCCTCAACGAAGCTTATTCGAAAAAGAGTGGACACTAAAACTGCACGACAGAAAAGCTGCTGTTTTAATTGTACAGGGGCTGCCACAACAAGAAATTTTAAAAAAACAAATTGATACTATTTGCTTTGTTTCGCATTTACCTACAGCAATACTAAAAGCACAACTGCTCGCAGCAAAAAAAATTATTTGCCGTTCAGGATACTCCTCCATAATGGATATGCATACAATAAACAAAAAGGCAGCGTATTATCCTACTCCGGGACAAACAGAACAAGAATATTTAGCCACACTACACAATGGAAAATAACACACTTGATGGGCGAAATCGGAGCCATATAAAAATAGGACAAACCGTTCAGATAGTGCTTAAGGCACACCAGCAAAGCGGCCAACTTACCGAAGGCGTAGTGCATCGTTTGCTTACCAAATCGCCTACGCACCCACACGGCATAAAGGTTATGCTTACTAACGGACAAGTAGGCAGGGTAAAACGAATACTACCTGCGGAATAATTCAGTTAAAAGCATATTTCCCCTGCTATGTGTCCGTTAGAAACCGACCTCCGGTGGCAAAAGGCAAAAAACAAACAGTAGTTATAAAAAAGTATTGATGATAAGTCAAAACTTTGTGTAGTAAGGGCGTAGGCAGGAACCGTACGCCCAGCAGTGCGGGTTTTGTGCTTTG
>CAMDGD010000028.1 GCA_945897785.1 Paludibacter jiangxiensis | reverse complement strand
ATCAAACATCACCCCCTCCTTTTACAACACAGAATTCGGCGCATCTATGCATACAAATCACCCTGAAGAAGAATATCCACAAGTGTGTTTTAATTACATTCATTTAAATCCTGTAAAAGCTTGCTTAGTAAATGTCGCTGAAAAATGGGAGTTTTCTTCGTATCGAGATTATTGTGGTTTGAGAAATGGGAAGCTGGTAGATAATGATTGTGCACAGAGATTTGGAATATCGGCAGCATCGGTAGTGGGGGCGCGATTTCAAGTCGCACTCCCCTTGTTGCATAGGAGACTTAAAGTAAATAGAGATAGTCTCTCTGAAAGAGAGGCTATCTCTAATAAAATTATCCAATATACTGCACAACCACATGTTGCACAGGAACCATAACCACACTTCCACCATGGCGGCGACCTTTAGGCAGGGATCTTGGTCGTTGCGGTTTATGACCCGTTGCACAGCTGGCAAAAGCAAATAACACCAAGGAAACAATAATAAAAGTAGATTTTTTCATTAACGGCAATTTTAAATTATTCTATTACACGAAGATAGAAAAGGTTCTTCAAACAAACAATTCTATGATTTATAATTAATTCACAAGTAATTTTTGAGCTACAAATTCATCACCAATCTGTATATATAAAACATAGCTTCCCTGCTTATAACTGGAGACATCTAGTTGCAATTCGTTAGCATTAGGAAACAAATGCTGCACTCTATTTCCGGCAATATCAACAACAATTATTTCCGTCATGTTACCAGTCGAAAGAATTTGCACAAAATCGTCGGCCGGATTTGGAGCCAAGCGCACTAAACCGACCGTAGAATTATCAGACAAAACAGTCAGTTTTACCGTAACCGGTGCTGAGCTTTGATAAGCATTTGCTGACCGATAAGTAAAGCTATCTTCTCCGGAATAATCCAAATACGGCACATAAATAAAAGAGCCATCATCGCGCAAGCTTAAAAATCCATTATCCGGTGGTGTTACCAAATAGGCTTTTGCAGGATCATTCTCAACCAGCAAATCGTTTATCAATACACCTTCAGAAGCATTTATATGCAACACCTTATTCATATATACCACATAAGCATCTGTTTGTGCAACAAATATTCCCGGATAAAGCTTCAACGCCTCCTGTAAAAAAGTATATGAATCTTTCTTATACTCAACCACATTGTTAAAGTTATTCCAATTATCCCAACTAAAGCGAGAAGCAGTAGCCATTAATTGCTCCTTATAAAATAACGAAACAGCAATACCATCAGTAATTGTATCTTCTCGAATACTATGTGTAGAACGATCATCGTGCATCACACGCTTACGACCAGGGTTGATAACCTGCAAAAGAGACCACGGAAGACGTACATGCATTGTATCATTAATGAATCGAACAGCATCTAAACTAGTTTGAGGCAGGTTTAATCGATTCACCTGCATATGACCAATATATTGAATATCAGGCTCAGCTTGATTATTTTTCCAACGAACCAATTTCCATGGTTTACCATCGCTTGGCACTGATTGATACTGTTGCTCTACCAAAGATATGTTATGCCAGATGCCATATAAATCGTATGCTTCGGTAACAAATAGATCAGCAGCATCATTTGTAATACGCAACAGAAACTCAGCTCCAGTAGGCAGTAATTGACCATTAGGCAACTTAACTTCACCCAACGCTGCCGAATAAGTATCTAAAGCTACCCACAAAGTATCTAAATCAGTAAACGGCTGCCTTAATTCTACCTGTAGGTTAAAGTATGCATAATTGAGTCCGGCACTAATTGCTTTAATAGGATCCGTAGGGGCAAAGGTTTGCCAAGGCAGGTACGAAAAATCGCCCCGACGAAAACCAATAATTCCAAAATTTTGTTCCGCAGCACTCACATTATGCCACATTACGCGGTCATCTACAGGGAAGTCGAATGGATCGCAAATCCAAGTTCGCTTAAACCATTCATCTATCAATGCAAACTGAGCTCCACCGGCACAATTTGCATCAATTATTGTTTTAAGCAAGCGAACACTAACCTTACCTTGCTCCAACTCACTTAAACCACCGTGATTCATACCACTTTGGGAATAATGTGCTACTCCCCAACTAGAAGGCACACCATATTCGGCAATTAGCAAGGGGATATTTTTATAATGGCTTTTTAACTCTTGTAAATAAGCCAAATAACTATTCGGGCCCTCATCATCGTGCATATATTTATACTTGGGTTCACGACTAATAAAATCGGGATAATATGGATATGCATGATAACTCGCAAAAAAACCGGCGTTGGCTTTAGTAAAATCTATCTTACTTAAATCTAACTGCTCTTCATCCTCCTGAGTCATTGTTTCGGTAGGATGTGTTAGTGGATCGAGCGTAGGCCAACTCGAAAAAGAAATGGGTCGTTGCGTCTGATAATTTAACTGTTCATAACTAAGCAACGAATCCATATAACAAGTAACAAAAACCTCTGCTGCCTGTACATTTTCAATAGAAAGATAGCTACCGTAGTACGCATTTTTACCAGGATAATTGGTATTAGTGGTATTAATCTCTAACGGAGAAACCTCCCTACCAATAATATAAGCCATTACCCATTTACTTGCATCTACTGTATAAGTTCCATAAGCTTTACCTAGTCGAGGAGAAATAACTGCATTTCCATGCATACAATCTACTGCTTCTTTAATTTCCTGCATAAAAGAAGTACTATTAAAAAATAAATCGTGGTTATAACCGGGTAATTCTTCCTCTAACCATACGCCTTGAATAAGGTATAGAGGATTGTTGGGATTAGCCACATTAAAAGAATCCAACACCTCGTAAAAGCGAGGATAGTGCAAGGTATAAACACGAATGGCATTGTAACCAACAGCTTTAATATCTTGCAACCATTGGGTATATTGCTCCCTTGTAGCTGCCATTTCACCAGGAAAAGTACCAGGAACCGCTACACCTAAATTAATGCCTTTTACAACAAAAGCTTGGTATTTTTCACCGTTCCATCGGGTAAGGAAATTTGAATCGGTAGAGAATGGATAGTATGATGTTTCTGTTGATAGTTGCTGATTTTTTGCCTGCACTGAAGAATGAGCAAGAAAAATAAACAAAAAAACGAGAGAAGATATTTTAAATATAGTACTCATAATCAATTTATTATTAAATTTTTCACTAAAAATCAATTTAAGCACTAAAATACCTAAATTATTTTACAAGTAAACTAATTTAAGTAAATTATTAATTACTAATGGTAAAAAGGAGAAATAGAAAGTAATTTTAATGGTTTGATTTCCAATTAAAACAATTCACCACAGATATATAAAGTCTAAAATCGAGCATACTGGTCCACGGATTGCACAGATTAAACACAAAGCTTGTCTTTTGTCTTTATTCTTTTGTCTTGACTCTTGACTCTTGGCTCTAAAAAATCTATAGCGGCTGCTACTCGTGTAAAAGATTCACCGTATGGCAAGCTACTACACCCGCTGTTTCGGTACGCAAGCGGCTAGCGCCCAAAGAAACCGGAACAAATCCTGCTTGAAAGGCCTTTTCGATTTCTTCTTGACTAAAATCACCTTCGGGTCCTATTAAAATTAAGACATCCTTTCCTTTTTGGCAAACATCTTTTAGCTGTTGCTTGCTATCTTGGTAACAATGGGCGATAAATTTTTGTGCAGTACTATATCGAGTAAGCAATTGATCAAAGGTAGATGCTTCATTTAAGATTGGTTTATATGCCTTTACCGACTGCTTCATAGCCGCTACTAGTACTTTTTCCATACGTGCCAACTTTACCTCCTTCCGTTCAGAATAACGGCAAATGATGGGTGTAATCTCATCTATGCCAATTTCAGTAGCTTTCTCGAGAAACCATTCCAATCGCTCGTTCATTTTGGTTGGAGCAATAGCTATATGAATACTGAAATTTCGCTTGTTGTATTCAAGTTGCGCCGTATTGATTTTCAATTCGCAGTGCTTGGGGTGTGGATTAACAATCTCCGCCTCAAACAAACCTCCAATACCATTAATCAAATGAATACATTCACCAGTTTGCATACGAAGCACTTTAATGGCGTGTTTCGATTCTTCTTCGGGCAGTATAAAAATCTTTGCTTTACTATCTAAAGTCGGGGTGTAAAATATCTTATCGGGCTTTATCATAAGATTAATGTGCCAATTTGCTAATAAAAAATGTGCCAATGTGCCAATGTGCCAAATTCATGAATGGAGTAACTTTTCATGTTAATTATTGGAAATAAGTTGAACAAATAAATTACTCTGTCTATTGAGACAAATAAAAGATAATTTCTATCAGACACCCAGTCTATTTACAACAGGATGATTCATTAGCACATTAAAGAATTGGCATATTGGCACATTTTTTATTGGCAAATTCTAACTAAATATCTCCTTTTTTCCAGCCAACAGTGTATTCTTCAACAACGACACAATAGTCATTGGTCCTACTCCACCGGGAACCGGAGTGATAAACGAACATTTAGAAGCAACCTCTTTGAAATCGACATCACCACACAATCTGAACCCTGATTTGGTTTCAGCAGAAGGAACGCGGGTTGTACCTACATCAATAACTACGGCACCTTCTTTTACCATATTGGCTTTTACAAAATTAGGCACCCCAATCGCTGCAACAATGATATCCGCTTGCAAACAAATTTCTTGTAAGTTTTTGGTACGACTATGACAAACTGTTACCGTAGCATCTCCCGGATATCCTTTTTGAATCATCAAACCGGATATTGGTTTCCCAACAATATTACTACGCCCAATAACTACACAATGCTTACCGGAGGTTTCAATCTTATATCTTTTAATCAATTCGAGAATACCTGCAGGCGTTGCTGATACAAAAGAAGGCAATCCTATTGAAGTTCTGCCTACATTGATAGGATGAAAACCATCAACATCTTTTCTATAATCGATAGCTTCAATAACTTTTTCTTCATTAATATGCTTAGGCAAAGGTAATTGAACAATAAATCCATCAACATCAGGGTCGTTGTTTAGCTTCTCTACTTGTGCCAAAAGTTCTGCCTCTGTAATGCTATCTTCAAAAGCCAAATGAGTAGATTTAAATCCAACTTGCTGGCACGATTTCACCTTGCTGGCTACATAAGTCTCACTACCACCATCGTGACCAACAATAATAACGGCAAGATGCGGTTGTTTTCCACCCTTAGCCATAATTTCTTTTACTTCTGTTGCAATCTCTTGCTTTACCTGTTCGGCAACTGCTTTTCCATCAATTAAATCCATGTACTATTTATCTATTTACTAATTAAATACAATTTACATCTATGTTTTTTACAGGAACAAATAAACGGCTAATCGACTAGCCCTAAAAATCCGTTATCTTTTCATCATGGGCATTTTACCCTTGTTTTTTGACACCATTTGCATCATTTTACGGGTATCTTCAAACTGCTTTAATAAGCGATTTACTTCTTGTATGCTAGTGCCACTGCCTTTAGCAATACGATTACGACGACTACCGTTTAACAAACTAGGATTGCTTCGTTCTTGAGGAGTCATAGAATGAATCATAGCTTCTACGCCTTTAAAAGCATCGTCATCAATATCAACATTTTTCATCGCCTTACCTACACCGGGAATCATCGACGCCAAGTCTTTTAAATTACCCATTTTCTTAATTTGAGCTATCTGCACTAAGAAATCATTAAAGTCGAATTGATTTTTTGCAATTTTCTTTTGTAGTCTCCTAGCCTCTTCCTCGTCGTATTGCTCTTCGGCTCGTTCTACCAACGAAACGATATCTCCCATGCCCAAAATACGGTCGGCCATACGTTTAGGATGAAAGGCATCGATAGCCTCCATTTTCTCACCGGTACCAACAAATTTTATAGGTTTGTTAACTACCGAACGAATTGAAAGCGCTGCTCCACCGCGAGTATCCCCATCGAGTTTTGTTAGTACTACCCCTGTAAAATCAAGACGGTCGTTAAACTCTTTAGCCGTATTAACAGCATCCTGCCCCGTCATAGCATCAACAACAAATAAAATTTCCTGAGGATTAATTGCCTTTTTAATAGCGGCAATTTCAGCCATCATTTGTTCGTCAACAGCAAGACGACCTGCGGTATCGATAATAACCAAATCGTATCCGTATTGTTTGGCATGTTTAATTGCCTTTTCGGCTATAGCTACGGGATTTTTTTCTGCTTCATCAAAAAAAACAGGCACAGAGATTTGAGACCCAAGCACCTTTAACTGTTCAATTGCTGCCGGACGATACACATCACAGGCGACCAATAACGGATTTTTTCCCTTCTTGCTTTTGAGCATTTTGGCTAACTTACCCGAAAAAGTAGTTTTACCTGACCCCTGCAAGCCCGACATTAAAATTATGGCCGGTGAACCTTTGGTGTTTATTTCCTCGTTACTACCACCCATCAAAGCAGCCAACTCATCATGTACCACCTTAACCATTACTTGGTTTGGATTAAGTGCCGTAAGCACATTCATCCCCATGGCCTTGTCCTTTACATCCTCGGTAAATTGCTTTGCCGTTTTAAAGTTTACATCGGCATCTAGTAAAGCTTTACGGACATCTTTTAATGTCTCTGCAACATTAATCTCGGTAATTCTACCCTGTCCTTTTAATAGTTTAAACGACCGTTCGAGGCGTTCACTTAGATTTTCAAACATCTATTTATTTACTTTTTATTGATTTAGAATTTCAGGATAATCGCTTCTCTGATATCATCTCCGTTCGACCTGTGATATTGATTGCCAATAATATCGTGCGTGCAGCTAATCAATCTACTTAATTATAGTGCCGATAGTTCGAGAATAACATCTTTAAAGCATGCAAAATTACTCAAAATCGTTTAAAGTATCAACAGCCATAAGCGTAAAAAAACTAAGTTCCAAATTTCTTGAAATTCTAAGAAAAACGGGTTACTTTTGTGTATTAAGAAAAAGAGCAACAAAGATGGGTATACTCAAAACAAGGGATATGTTAGTGGATGTAGCACGAAAACTCTTTGCGGCATCCGGTAAAGATAACATTACTATGAACGACATTGCGTATGCTTCTAAAAAAGGAAGACGCACACTATACACCTATTTTAAAAGCAAAAACGACATCTACCTAGCCGTAATAGACAGAGAACTAAGCTTGTTGTTGGAGAAACTAGAAACTGTAGTACAAAAAGAGCTTAGCCCTGACAAAATGCTTATCGATTATATTTTTACCAGACAATATGCTGTTAGAGAGTCAATTACACGGAACGGGTCGTTACGGGCAAATTTTTTTCGCGATATTTACGAAGTAGAACATGCAAGACGAAGAGCTGATATTCTTGAAATTAAAATGATTCAAAAAATATTAGATAAAGGTGTTTTATCGGGTCAATTTGACTGCAAAGATACTTCTTTATATGCGATGATTATACTTTATTCGCTTAAAGGGATTGAAACGCCTTTTATTCGCGAACGAATAAGCAAGCATATGGAAAAAGAGAAAGAGCAAATTATTCACCTAATTTTTAACGGAATAAAAAAACATTAAGCATGAAGAAAAATGGATTAGTGCTTTTTTGCGGTATATTGATATTTTCTTTTTTTGCTTGTAATAAAAATGAAGAACCAATAATTGCCTTTACAACAACAGTTGGGGAATTTCGCGTAAAGCTTTACAAAGAAACACCACAACATAGAGATAATTTTCTTAAATTAGTCGATGAGGGTTATTTTAACGGACTAATCTTTCACAAAAGCATACCACATTTGCTTATCGAAACCGGTGACCCCAACTCGAAAAAAGCCAGTAGAAACCGGATATTGGGTACAGGTGGCCCCGGATACAGCATTCCTAGTGAGATAAATTACCCTCAATTCTTTCATAAAAAAGGAGTACTAACTGCAGGCAGACTATTAGGTAACGATACTGAGACAAAAGCCTCGAGCGGTTCTGTTTTTGGCATTGTTAACGGAAAAGTATACACTTCGACAGCCTTAGACACTATAGAACTAGAGGCTTACCAGCGCAAATTAGATATCGCCTGGCAAGTGTTAATTGCAAAAAACCGCGAAAAAATAACAGCTATAAGTCTACGAGGAGACACAGAAAAACTAAAAGCCTTTCAAGACAGTTTGGTACTTCAAGCCGAAAAATATATGGAAAGTGAGAAGCTATTTTTATTCACCCCCGAGCAAAGAAAAGCTTATACTACAGTTGGTGGAGCTCCTCATTTAGATAATGAACACAGCATTTTTGGAGAAATAGTTGCAGGAATAGAAATCATTGATAGCATAGCAGCCATTCCTGTCGATTTTAATGCACGCCCCATGCAAGACATTCGGATACTAAGCGTAAAACGAATAGAGTAACCCGCTATTTTTTAAGCCCGTGTGCTTTCAACCATTTTTTGCGTGTTTTGAATTTCTCGTACGGAAAACGGTAGTTAAATTCTACCGTTACCCCTTGAGGCAAAACACTTGCAGAACCGTATTTTATCAAGTACTCTTTTTTTACCAAACGGTGTTTTTCATTGTAATAGTAGCTCGATTTTTCGTACACAACAACACCTTCGTGTAAAAAGCTGCTTTTTCGTACAAACAACAACAAATCTCCCTTGTCATCATAGATACTCTCGTAAATATTCTCCCAATCGCCCGACTCGCTATACGGAAACTCTGCCACATACAAAACATTACCCTCTTTATTACGGATAATATTATATACAGCAGCTAAATCAGCTGGAACCTGTTCAAAATTGGGCACTTGAACAATTCGTTTCTCCGAAGCCGTTTTTAAGTACAATTCGACCAAGTAATTACTCCGCATAAAAATCTTGTCGGCTTCTTTCAGGACATCGTTAGCCTTTTCGACAATGGCTTCGGTTTCGGGATAACGAGGATCAAAAACAGCATCTTCGGGTAGTTCCTTTTCGCAACTTGCAAACAACAGACAAGAAGAAAAAAGTACTAAACCGGTAAGCAAAATATTTTTCATAGATAGCATTTAAGTATTTCTATATTACAGTGTATATGAAAAAATTGTTTAGAGCTGTTTATTAAAATAAAACAAAAGACTAATAAAACGAAGGCTTTCCAATGAATTAAATTTGCTTCGAATAAAATTACAATTGCTCTTTAACTAGCAAACCAAATTACTAATATATACTGAATTTTACAGTTAATTATTTACCGTATCCTACCGATTGTGCCAGAACAATTAGTTGATCATTGGTTAGTTTCATTGTTTTTGCCAACTCATCTTTAGGCACATAACCGCGAATAACAGTACCCAATCCTTCGGAAGCACAAAACAGATAGACATTTTGCGCAATAAATCCGGCATTGGCATAAGTAGCCTCGGTTAGTTTTTGCGTATCGCCTTTGGTGTCGCATCGGGTAATATTACACACATACACCAAATTTACCGCCGCATCCTCAACAAAAGGCTGCTTCCCTGTTTCTTTCCGTAAATCTTTAGCTACAATTAGTTTAAGCACATTACTTTTAGCATCCCACAAATACATGCCACTTTTTAACGCTACATAAATATCTATCTCTTGCTTATTACGAGACGAAGGAGCGGTTCGTTTATCGTCACGATTATACCCCCAAGCAGCCCACAACAAGTTAGATATTTGTTGGTTAGTAAGCTGTTTTGACGAATCAAAACCTTTGGTCGATTTGCGTTCATTTAAACACTCCATCAAAGGTTTACCACCGGTTTTTTTTGGTGCCGGCAACTCAATATCCTGTGCCAGTAAAGAAAAGCTAAAGCCGATGGCCAATAGACACACTAGTAATTTTTTCATAATATAAATTAGTTATTGTTTAGTAATTTCTTTCCGTAATCAGCATCAACCTTAATTAAGGCTACAGCTACAAAGGTAGGAATACAACTGAACATTACCCAAATAAAAAAGTTGGTATAGCCCAATAGCTCCTGAACCTTACCTGCCATCATGGTTGGCAACATCATGCCCAGAGCCATAAAACCGGTACTTATGGCGTAATTTGCTGTTTTGTATTTACCTTCCGAGAAATACATCAAATACATCATAAACGCAGCAAAACCAAAGCCATAGCCAAACTGTTCAATAGCTACACAAACACTAATAACAAAAAAACTATCAGGATAATAATACGATAAATACACATAAGTAAGGTTAGGTAAGGTGATGGCCAACGCCATTGGCCAAAGCCAAAATTTTAGTCCACGAGAAGCAATAGCCACCCCGCCAAGTATTCCACCCAACAACAAAAATGCAACAGCTACAGCCCCATACAAAAAACCTATTTGTTCGGTATCCAAGCCTAAGCCACCCTTTTGCAAATCATCAAGCATAAATAATTTACCAATAGCACTGAGTTGAGCCTCGGCAAAACGGTACGCAATAATGAAAAACAAGGCGACCAATATTTGTTCCTTTTTAAAATACCGAATAAATGTTTGTACAAATTCACGCAGAATGTGTTTAATGGAAATATCATCCGACCTACTATCGGCCGTTGGATACGGTAATTTATAATAATGAAAAAAGAACAAGCCTAAAAAGATAGCTGCTGATAAATAAAACAACACACTCCAACTAAAGGGAATATCCGCCGTTTTTTTCTCCATAAAACCGGCCAACATAACCAAGGCACCCTGTCCGAAAATCATAGCAATACGGTAAAAAGTATTTCGGATACCAATAAACGAAGCTTGTTGATGTGGTGGTAGTGTCAACATATAAAATCCGTCGCAGGCAATATCGTGGGTTGCCGAGCTAAAGGCAATTAAAAAGAAAAAAGCAAAACTAAGCTGAAAATAATACGAGGTAGGAATAGAAAAAGCTACAGCAGCCAACGCAGCGCCAATGATAAGTTGCATAAGTACAATCCACCATCGTTTGGTTTTGATAATATCGACAAAAGGACTCCACAATGGCTTAACTACCCAAGGTAAATTTAGCCATCCGGTATATAGGGCAATATCGGTATTCGACAAGCCCATCCGTTTATAAAAAATGCCGGCCACCATCATTACGGCAACATAGGGAAAACCTTCGGCAAAATATAGCGAAGGAACCCATGACCAGGGGGATTTTTTTAATTTATTATTATCCATTAACAATCTCTAATTTGACTACAAGTATTTTCACTGTAGCTCTAATACATTATGTTCAAATCCACCGTCTTAAAATAATGCTTCAAAATATCTTGATAAGCATATCCCTTTTCTGCCATTACCGCAGCACCAATCTGACACAACCCTACACCATGACCCCAACCGGCACCGTACAATATAAACTCTTGAGGTATTCCTTTCTTAACAGCAAATTTTTCTACAACAAAAGCCGAACTATATAAATGCGAATCAGACAAGTATTTACGAATCTCCAGCTCCTTACCAATTATTTTAGTCATTTTTGAACCTACAATCTTCAATTTTATCAATCTACCTGAAACACCTCTTTCTATAGGTATCAGATCGATAATTGAACCAAAATCGATGCCTGATTTTTTCTTTATCAAAGCAGCTAATTCATGTTGAGAATACGAGACCTTCCAACGATAAAAATCGGCCGTTTCTTGGTCGTAGTCGTTTAGTACCTGTTTTAAAACCTTGGCATCGGTGGTATTACAAAAATCGCCCGGTAAAGGATGTTTCACAAAAGCCTCCACCTGCAACTCATTCATCCCTGCAGTTTTAAGTCCGCCAACAGCTTTATCCTCTATAGGAAGTAAATAAGCGTGATGCACAGGTTCCCAGCAGTTCTCAAACAACTCAGAAATACCACCACAACATTTTGAAAAACGTGCATCGCAGATATTACCTTCGTAAAAAATCACCTGTCCTTTAGTACTTTCAACAGCATTTTTAACTAGCTGAGTACTTGCTTTAGTAATTCCTTGGTAGCGTTGACAATGGTCGTCGGCACAAACATCAAAATTGGCGTGATCGTCTTTATCGTACCATTTTATTAATTCATTGCTTATTTGTTGATTTGTTTTGGCATTATCGAATTCACAATTCTTAGGCATTGGGTTGTTAATTTTTTTGGTTAACGTTCCCTTCTTAGCATTTAGTTGAGCCAATAACCATGAACGAGAAATCACTGCGTGTGCTTTTAGCAATTCCAATGAGGAAGTTGCACTCATCTCAGAAGAAATTACGCTCAGCAAATAATCTTCTACCGAAAGTACATTAATAGCCGTAAGCGTATCTCCTTCCACAATTATTTTCAACTGAGCATTGAATCGTTGTATTTCTTTTCGCTCCCAATGAAACCCAATGCCAATAAGTACATCAATCAAGTCGAATGAGGCTGTTGCATTATTTACAGGAGTAAGTATAAGCTCTGAGTAAGTATTTCCATTAAATTTAACCCTACCTGACTCAAATTGCACATACTGGGCACCAACAAAACTTTGCCCATCAACTTTATATGCTTCATTCAATATAAAGTTGATACGGCTAGCTGAAAGTATTCCTACGCTTATAGTTGGTTGCATTTGTAAAAAAGGTAAAAGTAATTTTTCTACTAGTAAAATCAGGATACTTGATTAAAAATATCTTCAATATCCGCCTTACTAATCTTTTCAAAATCCTCTTCGCGAGCCACAATCAATATTCCTGTCATGTCTATGGCACCCGGACTAACCATTAGCTTTTCTATACCTTCGGCAAAATATTGCTTAGGCCTATGCAGTTTTCTGGGATATACAGTTAACACCCAACCATCGGGTTTATACTGACAAAACAGATTCATCATAGGCTCTTGTTCATCAGCTTGAAGCTGAAGATATAAGTCATGAAAATTTGATTCAACAACTAGCTTATTGGTCGACCGAAACACATATTTCTCGACTAAATCTTGTTTTAAGCAATCGACCGGTTGCTGAAAAAAATCAACATTTCCGGCTTGAAAATGAAAATGATCAGGTGCCGAAGCTCCAGCTTTAGGCCCATTGTACAGAATGATAAATTCGGGCATCGCCTCAGCCAAATCAAGCATATCTTGAATACGTCCCTTAATAAGCTGCGGTACGTGAATTTTTGAAGCGATAGTAAAATGCATATCACAAATAGGAAAAGGATTGACCAAAATATCATATTTCCCTTTAAAATCGATAGACGATTGTTCTATCGGCCTATTTTGAGCACACAAAAAACAAGCCCGTGTACGAATACTAGCCTCATCTAACTTAGCTAAGGAAGAAACAGCACGCGCAGGATTATATTGCACCTTAAAGACACACACGCCCATATCAAAAGTTTTCACACGCACCTCCTGCAAGGCCTGATAGCCTTTTTTTGCCAAGGGCCAATCGTCAAGCTGTTGATGGAATAATTGCTTAATCTTATCTTGTAACATACACTATATTTTGAGTGCTTGTAAAAGTATAAAAAATGCTTCTAACAAAATGATATTGCTTATCCTTTACGTAAGACCAAGGCTTGACGTGCTAAGATTTCGCTACTACGAAGTTTATCTTTATACAAATTATAGCCATTAATTTTCTGAATATCCAGCGAAGCATCGGAGTTATCTTCCCAACGACGGCAATAGTATAAAGAATCGTAAATTCTCCCAATTAAATACTTGCGACTAAAACGCAAGCCTAGGGCATAATCTTCTCCATAACTAGTATTTGGAACTTTATATTTTCGCAAAATAGGGGTGTAAAATGCTCTTGGAGCTCCAAGCCCATTAATACGCAAGGCATTGTTCCGTCCATTTTCGACCGTCCATTCTCTGTGGTCGATTATTCCGGGAGGAATGGTCTCAAGGGCAAAATTAGTCATAGTGTATGTTCCAATCAACATAGCACATTGTTGCTCATAAAACCCATTAACAATAGTTTGCAGCACCAAGGGATGTGCATAAACATCATCGCTGTCTAATTGCACCGAAAATTTTCCGCATTGTACATGATGTACTCCTTCGTTCCAACAGCCACCAATACCTAAATCGGTACGAGAAGGGTTCAATAATAAGATACGAGCATCTTGTTCAGCTAAGTTTTTTATTATTTCGGTAGTACCATCTGTAGAGAAATTATCAACCACAATAAGGTTGAAAATAAAATCCGTTTGCTGAATGAGTACGGAATGTATAGCATCTGCAATAGTAGTAGCACGATTGCGTACCGGAATAATTACAGAAGCCTCAACAGGAAAAGCATTCATATCAAACTGCACAGCCGTAAACTCAGGTTTTAGATATGCCCCAATATCCTTTAAGTAATCTGTACAGGCTTGTTCCATTTCCATTTGAACCTTTCGATTTTTGGGATCTACATAATCAAATTGTTTTTCGCTACTTTTGCGGGAGTCTTGTTCTATCTCGGTGTACAGAAATTCATTAATATGAAACAAGCGATGATTTTTTGCCACCTTTAATCGGAAATCATATAAGCCGGCAAATCTATATTCTGTTTGCATGCTATCTACGGTTAACTTAAACACTTTTGTATCAAGAAAAAGAACTGAACCAAAAGTAAAATCGTCGCGCAGACTACCCAATTGATAATCGATAGTTGGCAAAGGAGTAATTTCGCCGTTAAGCGACTGATAATAATCAGCGTAAACTATTCCTGCTTGCGTATCAGCGGCTACTTGTAAAAACCGTTCTAAGGCATATTGACCCAACAATAAAGGTGTTTGCTTGGTGTACAGTAAACTATAAGGAGCTGTGGCATATGAAGCTAATAAGCGAAGGGTTTTTGTACTGTGCAAATCGGAAACCTTTATTAACTCAACATCAGCAAAATTAGGTTTTACATCGGTATATAGCAAAAAAATGCTTGTAAGCTGCGAACACTTTTTCAAAGAAGCAATAGTTTGACTCACAGAATCTTTAGTACTATACGGAATAAAACAATTTATCATTACACGGAACTATTAGATAAATAAAACACAAAAAACAAGGGCAAATATCGTTATTTTTTTTCATGCAATTTAAAAAATACGGTCGACTTATAAACATATTCCTTACTTTTACTGAAAATTTTTTATCCTCAAAAAAAAAGAATTCAGAAGATATGATTTTACTAGCAGACAGTGGCTCTACAAAAACACAATGGTGCTTGATACAAGAGAAAACACCTATAAAAGAAGTATTTACAAACGGAATAAATCCTTTTTACCAAACGGAAAAAGAAATAAGTGAAGAAATTGCGCAACACCTAGTACCTGAAATTCCTGTTGCAGAAGTTTTAACAGTAATTTTTTACGGAGCCGGTTGTGCTTTTCCGGATAAAAAAGAAATGGTGAAGCATGCTATTCGGAATTCATTTGTCCATGCAACTATCGAAGTAAACAATGATTTACTGGCTGCAGCGCGTGCATTATTCGGTAAAAATGCCGGCATCTCATGCATTTTAGGTACGGGATCAAATTCTTGCTTGTACGATGGAGAAAAAATTATAGAAAACATTTCCCCTCTTGGTTTTATTCTTGGCGATGAAGGCAGTGGAGCAGCAATAGGCAAAAAATTTATTGCCGATTTGCTTAAACGACAATATCCGGAAACACTGAACAATGCCTTTTTCAAAGCATATAAAATAACGGCAGCAGAAATCATGGAAGCAGTTTACAAAAAACCATTCCCTAACCGATTTTTAGCTCAGTTTACGCACTTTATGCATGAGAACCAGCACGAAATTCATATTAGAGAAATTGTTTACCATAGTTTTTTAGAATTCTTTAAACGGAACATACACCAATACGATTACAAAAAACATACGGTTGCGTGCATGGGCTCCGTTGCCTATTATTTTGAGGATATTTTAAAACAAGCCGCTACCATGTCGCAAATTCAACTAGGCACCGTAATTAAAGGCCCCATGTCGGGTTTAATAGAATACCACACTTCGTAAGGGGTTTAAAACAAAAAGAGCGCAAAGCAGATTATATCTTACCTTTGCGCTCTTTGTTTTATCTTAGAAGCATCAATTTATATATACCTTTTGATAGCACCGTTCAATATCTATATCTAAACCATAATTGGAATACCCTGGAGCATTAAACCTATAAAAAACCTCAAAATAAACCGGCATATTCCGGGAGGCTTGCACCTCTCCAATATGAATAACTATAGATTCTCCGGGATACAAGAAGTTTTCAGGATAACAATAATCGTCGGTTGGGTCAATGGAATAATACACATAAGCATTCGAGTTATTTACCAACTCAATTTTAGCATCAACACAACTAACATACCCATCTGAAGTACAAGAAAAAGTAATGGATGTAAAGATAATCATACTTAAGATGATTATCTTGTTGGAGTACCTTGTTTTCATAAGTAAAATTTTTAAATGATAAATAATTTATTGCTTATATAATTTTTTGTGTAAACAAAAAAGATAAAAGTAAACGTCCTTTTACAATAGCCATATTACAAAAAACAAAAACCCCGCCATTATAAAAGGCAGGGTAATTTGAGTAAAAATGTGAAAATTATTTTTTACCCCTATTAGCATAACGAGTTTTAAACTTATCTACACGACCGGCTGTATCAACCAAGTTCGATTTCCCTGTATAAAAAGGATGTGATGAATTTGAGATTTCTAATTTAATTAACGGAAGTGTTTCTCCATCAATCTCTATAGTTTCTCTTGCATTTGCTGTTGAACGAGAGATAAATGTATCGCCGTTTGACATGTCTTTAAACACGATAGAACGATAATTATCTGGATGAATTTCTTTTTTCATTACTTAATATCTTACTGTTGTTAATATATTTTTTATTTTTATAAACGGCTTGCAAAATTACATATTAGTTTTTGTTTTTCAAAAACAAACTTCTTTTTTCTTACCTATACCTTTAAATAAAAGATAAAAATACTACCAAGAACCCAAAAACAAGAAATACACACCCGTTAACAAGCCAATTAAGCAAATAAGCTTCCATTTTAAATTCTTTTCCTTAAAGAAAAAGGCTCCATAAATAAAGGGAACAAGAATCCCTGTTCTACGCAAAGGAGAAATAACAGCAATTAGCGAGTCGGGCATTGACAAGGCATAAAAATACAAAAAATCAGACCCAATTAAAAATACAGAGATAAGTAAAATTGACCATTTCCAAGTAAAGGGAGTAGATTTATGTCGTTGCGGATACCACAAAAAAAGAAGTACAAAACCCATCAAAATCACTTGGTAATAGGTATAAAACACCTGAACGGTCATTCGATCAAACTGACGCATCAAGTATTTATCGTACAATCCACTTACTGCTCCGGTTAAAGTTGCCACTATTAAAAACCACACCCATTTGTTAGTACGAAAAGAAAGTCCCTCTTTTTTTCCAACAATAGAAAACACATAAAAAGAAATTAAGGTAACTACGACTCCTAGGGTTTGGTAAGTATTTAATCGCTCAGAAAAAATCAAAACTGCTCCTATCACTGTCCAGATAGGCTGTGTAGCTTTTATCGGCGACACAATAGTTAATGGCAGGTGTTTAACCGCGGTATACGCAAAAACCCACGATAGCAATACAATTAATGACTTTAGAAAAATGAAAATATGTGTTCGGAAATCGGCATTAGCAACATAAAAAGGTGTTCCCTGTAAGGCTGTTGGTGTAAATAAAGACAACAGCAATAAGGGTGTTAGAATAATAGCTGAACCAACAATTGATATAAAAAGCACAGGCATAACCGCATTATCTTTCAAAGAGATTTTCTGAAAAATTTCGTAAATACCCAAACTAATTGCTGCAAAAACAACAAAAATTAACCACACAATAAATTGATATTAAATGAAATGAGAGTAACGATATGAAAGTAATAGCATCAATACAACTACCACTTTTCGTTTTTCTTTATTCTATTTATAATTAAAAATTTCTTTCGGATAGGAAACATCCACTAAGTATAATCCTTCTGCAGGAGCTGACATACCGGCATTTTTGCGATTTTTTGATTCGATTATATCAACAAAATCAGCTTCCGACAATTCTCCCCTACCTACTTTAAATAAAGTACCAACAATAGCACGCACCATATTGCGTAAAAACCGATCGGCTTTTATGGTAAATACCCACACATCTCCACGTTGCTCCCATCGCGCTTCCTGTATAGTACAATTGTTGGTTTTTACCTGTGTGTGCAACTTACTAAAACTAGTGAAATCGGTGTAGTTTAACAACTGTTGTGCAGCTTTGTGCATCGCCGGATAATCTAGTTCAAAAAAAATCCTTGTAGCGTAATCGTGTAAGAAAGGATTTTTATTCGGCACTACCCAATACTCGTAAGTGCGGCTAATAGCATCAAAACGAGCATGTGCGTTTAGTTTAACCGAAACAACTTTATCAACGGCTACATCATTTGGCAACAAACTATTTAGCTTATACACAAAATCAGTTGTGTTTTCAAGGGGGGCAATAGTATCCACATGAGCCACCATTCGCTTTGCATGCACGCCCGTGTCCGTACGACCGGCTCCAACAATTGTTACTTCGTAGCGTAATATCGTTTCCAAAGCAGTTACCAAGACCTCCTGCACGGCAATACCATTGGGCTGTATTTGCCAACCGTGGTAATTCTTTCCGATATACGAAAGGTAGATAAAATAACGATGCATCATTCGATATTAACTAATCTTAAAATTAAGGTTGAATTGTAAAAGTAAAAAAAATCTTACGTTACTATTTTCATTTATTTTGTACGAAAAATTTATCGCGCAAAATAAGAAACTGTTTAACTATCTAATCCGAAATAAATAACCACTATCGGCCTACTACAATTTCGTAAAAATCCTCTTTTACAAAATATTTTTGTGCCATTAACTGTATTTGTTGAGGACTAATATTTTGTATGCTTTCTAATTGTTTTACGTAATAACTATTGTCAAGGTTATTAGCAATAAGAAACAACAGCGCGTCTGCATGGGAGAAAAAACCATCAAAAGCCCGCATCATTTCCCCTAAAGCAAAGTTTTTTACCATTTGCATCTCCGATTGGCCAACAGGCTCAATACACAAACGATCCATTTCCTTGTAGACCTCCTGTATTAAATCTGGCACAAATTCGGTTGCTGTTTCTGTAGCAATACTAAAATACCCTGCATAAGGCATCGCAACAAGAGACGAACTTATACCATATGTATATCCCTTTTCTTCGCGAATTGAGGACATCAATCTGCCACCAAAATATCCCCCTAAAACCACATTCAAGACTCTTAATCTAAAATAATCCGGATGATTTCTATCTACACAAGGAATTCCTAAACGAACAGCCGATTGTATGGTGTTTGTTTTAAGCATAAAATGTTTTTTCTGCTCTAGTGGATCAAAAGCAACTGGCTTAACTTCAAAAACTTTTTGCTTTCCCCACGACTCATTCCCAAATAATTGCTCCAATTTATTAAGAACGACACGATTTACATCTCCAGAAACAACTATACTTATGTTATTCGAGCCATAATACTCAGAATAATACGAGCTGAGATCTTTAGGTGATATTGCATAAAAATCGTTTATATCTGCCGTTTTTCCATACGGATGGTTTTGACCAAAGACACATGATACAAACTTTTTTGCGGCAATACTTTCTACTTTCTCTTGTTCGAGTAGAAATCGATTTTTTCGTTTATTAAGCAATACTTCAAACGACGAAACCGGAAAAATTGACTCCTTAAGTATGCTTTCCACAATTTCAAGAGTTTGTTCAACATATTTACTTAAAGAATAAACCGTTATATAAGCATGGTGATAACTACACGAAAGCTGTAAAGAAGAACCAAAAAAGTCAAGTTTATCGGCAATATGTTGTGCATTAAATCTCAAAGAGCCTTCTTTTAGCATCTGATTCGTTAAAAAGGCCTGCAAGGGTTTTTGCTGTTGCCAAACACCGGCACCCACAATAAAATCGACACGCAACAACTCGCTTGAGTGATTTGATAGAACCGACAACGAAACACCATTACTAAGCACCTGTTTTTTTACCTGTGGAAAATCAACAGTACCAATAGCATGAATTTGTGGAGCTTGAGTTCTATTTAACATCGTATAATAAATTTATCAAAATGCATTGCTTTGGAAATTTCATTCGTTTATTGTTTTTTGCATAAAAGCAATAGCTTTTCCCATATCCTCTGGAGTATCAATACCTATTGTTTCTTGTGTTGTAATACCCACTTTAATTCGGAAGCCGTTTTCTAACCAGCGCAATTGCTCCAAACTTTCAATCATTTCAAGAGTAGATGGTGCTAAGCTGGTAATTTCTTTTAAAACAGAAGCTTTGTAGGCATACAAACCAATGTGTTTATAGTATATATCCTGTTTTAACCAATCGGCACAATCCACTCCCCGTTTATACGGAATAATAGAACGGGAAAAAAGCAAGGCTTCACTGTTCTTGTTTAAGACCACTTTAGGGGAATTTGGATTCATCAAAGCCGCTATCCCTTCGGCTTCAGAAAAAGCTTTCACCAAGGTAGCAATGTGAGTATTAGCATCAGCAAAGCAAGCTTTCAAAGCCTCAATCTGTTCATCCTTAATAAACGGCTCATCTCCCTGAATATTAATCACAACCGTTTCTACTTCGTTTTTCGTGCTATGTTCTTCGTGCTGTATTTTGCTATACGCTTCATAACACCTATCCGTACCACTTTGGTGATTTGGGTCAGTCATCACTACCTTACCACCAAAAGCCAGTACAACATCGTAAATCCGTTGATCGTCGGTAGCTACATAAACGGTATCCAATGATTTTTTCACTTGCTCGTACACGCGCTGAATCATAGGTTTGCCTAGCATATCAGCTAAAGGCTTACCTGGAAAACGGGTCGAAGCATAACGGGCTGGTATAATTCCAATAAATTTCATATTAGTCTTTTAAAAAATATTCTTCTTTAATCTCAATTTCGTTATCCATTAACAACTTTCTATATTCATCAGCAAAAGTAGTTTTTTGATGGTGTTCTCTTTGATTGGCAATATAATTTTTCACGAAAGCCATTTCATTTTTACTATAGGTTATAGCAGCATATCCTTCAGCCCAAGCTTCAAAGTCTGGAAAATCTATACTTTCTCTTAAAAATCTATTAGTGGAGGTTTTTATTTCTTTCACTAAATCAGCTAATGCCAAAGATGGATGTAATTCAACCAGCAAATGAAGATGGTCGGGCATTCCATTAATTTGAAATAGGTTGCACTTTTTGTTTTCCAATATTCCCCAGATGTACCGATAAAGAATTTCGGATTTATCGTTCGGTAATGTGTTTTTGCTACATTTGGTGCGAAACACTATGTGGTATAGAATCTTGTTGTAGCTCATGTTTTTAGGTTGTGCCACCCTCAGGGTGGTAGTCGTTTTATTACTTTCTACCACGGGCTTAAGCCCGCGGTTACCTTTGTATCGTCTTTCAGACGAAAGAACCTCTTTATTCTCTAACCAACAGCATCCTTAGTCGCCTACAGTTAAAAATAGTATATCCTTCAGACAAATAAGAACATAGTATTTCACTTTTGCTACTCAAAATTCCGCTTAGAGAGTATGTTGTCGTTTTTATTCTCTTCCTCCACGGGCTTAAGCCCAGTTACCTGTATCGTCTTTCAGACGAAAGAACCTCTTTATTCTCTAACCAACAGCATCCTTAGTCGCCTACAGTTAAAAATAGTATATCCTTCAGACAAATTAGAACATAGTATTTCACTTTTACTACTCAAAATTCCGCTTAGAGAGTACTTCTAAAATATCTCACAGATTAAAGAACTCGAAGAGTTCCACATTGGTAACCGCGGGTGACGAAGGAACCCGTGGTATCTAAAACACATCTGCAAAACCCCACTCGGAGAGTGGCACTATATACCTACAAAACCCCCTTCGTAGAAGGCAGTTCGTAATTAAATATATCTCTTTTGATGGCCATCTTTATCGCTTTAGCTAACCCTTTAAAGATACCTTCAATTTTGTGGTGCTCGTTGTCTCCTTCGGCTTTGATATTGAGGTTCATTTTAGCTGCATCGCTAAGTGATTTAAAGAAATGCAAGAACATTTCCGTTGGCATATCGCCCACCATTTCGCGCTTAAACTCCGTATCCCACACCAACCATGCACGCCCACCAAAATCGAGTGCCACTTGACACAGACAGTCGTCCATCGGCAAGCAGAACCCGTAGCGTTCGGTGCCCCGTTTGTTGCCCAAGGCTTTGAGTAAGGCTTCGCCCAAGGCAATAGCCGTATCTTCGATAGTATGGTGCTCGTCCACTTCCAAATCACCTGTTACTTTGATTGTAAGGTCGATACCTGCGTGTTTACCAATTTGCTCCAACATATGGTCGAAGAATTTCAAACCGGTATCTACTTGTGCCGTGCCGCTACCATCCAAATTCACTGTTACCAAAATATCGGTTTCCTTGGTGGTGCGTTGCACCGTTGCCCGACGCTCACCGGCAAAAAGAAACTCGCTTATCTCGTCCCAACTTTGGGTAACCAAGGCACAAGCATCTGTCAGTTCGTATTTGGTAAGCATTTCGTATGCTGCTGTTTTATCTTGTATAAAGATGGCTTTACAGCCTAGGTTTTTTGCCAATTGCACATCGGTGAGTCTATCGCCAATAACAAAGCTACCGGCCAAATCGTAATCGCCGGTCGTGTATTTACCCAACAAGGCCGTACCCGGTTTGCGGGTAGGTTTGTTTTCGTGTTCAAAGCTTGGGTCGATGATGATATCGTCGAAGGTTACCCCTTCGTTCTGGAATATTTCCAACATCTTACCTTGAACGGTTTCGAAATTCTCCGTTGGGTTTGATGCTGTTCCCAACCCATCTTGGTTGGTTACAATTACGAAATCAAAATCTAGCTTTTTGCGAATAAAATACAAATTGCGCAACACACCCGGCAAAAAAACCAACTGGTGCAAGGTATCTACCTGAAAGGTAACAGGCGGCTCAATAATGAGGGTTCCGTCGCGGTCTATAAAGAGGGCTTTTTTCATATAATATATTTAAACACGAATTACACAAATTACGCAAATTTACACAAATAAGAATCTTACGCAAAGGGGGTCAATTCGATATGACTTAAAAATCAGCGTTAGCTAAGCTAACTTTAATATTCAACCGAGGTGCAAATTTCCCCTTATTGGTTTGAAAGGGAGGGGATAAATTGTCCCCCTCCTTTATGTTATTCCCTATATAGATAGGCTTTATTGCAGTCTATAAAGAAGAACTTTTCATACATCTCCGTCTTCTTCTTTTAATATTTCATTTAAAGCATCGCAGTCAATGCGTAATGATTTATAAGGTTCCGGAAGTTCGGATGCTATTTTGTAAATGGCAACTCCCATCGGTTTTGAGAAATCTCGGAAAGCAAATTCCACAATCGTATTGTTTTTCTCTTTGCATAATATAATGCCGATAGATGGATTCTCGTGCGATTGCTTCACATACTCATCTAATGCCGAAAGATACAAATTCATTTTACCCAAATATTCGGCTTTAAACTTTCCGCGTTTTAAATCAATAGCCACCAAACTTTGGATGCGACGGTTATAAAAAAGCAAATCTACAAAAAATTCATCTTCGCCAACTGTTAATCGATATTGGTTTCCGATATAGCTAAAATCAGGACCCAAAGCCATGATGAATTTCTTGATATTACGCACGATTTGGTTCTCAATCTCTCGTTCATCCACCAAATCAGGGTCTTCAATATTAATGAAATCCAGTAAATATTCGTCTTTGAAAGACATGATTGCTTTCAAATGCGTATTGCTATCCATCGTTTTAGCAAAATTATTACTCAACGAACCTTGTTTTGCGTAAAGATTGCTTTTGATGTGGTATTTAAGCGATTGTACGGATAGAAACTCCGTTGCTACTTTATTGATGTAGAAGAGTCGTTCTTGTGGAGACTTTATCTTTCCGATGATTTCGTCGTGGTGAGTAAAACTCACTTTTAGAAAATTATCTAAACTATTCTTGTCTAATTCGGTAGTCATTAACTGTCGAATTGAAAGCAGTTCATTAACATCTATTAGCATATCGTCCGTCAGTGACGGGCGAATTTCAATGTTTTGATAATCAATTTGTTCTGCGCTATTCTGAGCTATAGTCAAATCGCCCATCGCCAACGGTCGATATGTTAAAATAGGACTCCATGCTTCAAAAAAACTACGCATCCTTTTAAGATTAGAGGCCGAAAACCCTTTCAAACCAGGCAGTTCCTGTTGCAAACTCGTAGAAATATTTTGAATGGCAGCACTTCCCCAAGCTTCGTTGCGTGTGTTCTCTGAAATATACCGCCCAATGCCATAGTAGAGCGACAGCATTTCTCTATTAACGAGAGCTGCTGCCGTATATCTGCTTTGCAAAATCGCTGACTTAATTGTCTTGATTGCTGATGAATATGTGGACGGGGTTTCGTTCATTTTTTAGTGTTTAACATTTCGTCCATCACTGACGGACGAATTTACTTTTTTACACAAAAGCCTTTATAAATTAGTGGTCTGTCGCGGTCTATAAATAGGGCTTTTTTCATATAATATATTTGAACACGAATTACACAAATAAGAATCTTACGCAAAGGGGGGCGTTATTCTTAAAATTGATT
>CAMDGD010000027.1 GCA_945897785.1 Paludibacter jiangxiensis | reverse complement strand
ATTATTCGTGGATAGATTTGGCCTTGCTTGCAACCACAGAAAAAAATGCTAAAAACACAATCTGCATTCACTTCTTTCTGCAAGCGCCTTATTAACACACATTTTTCATTGTCTGTATTAATCATTGTGTAAATAAAACCGTTTGTATTATGGGTTATTTTTTTTCTTCCGAATCGGTGTCCGAAGGGCATCCCGACAAAGTTTCCGATCAAATTTCGGATGCTGTTCTTGATCAGTTTATCGCTCTCGATCCTAGCTCAAAGGTAGCTTGCGAAACACTAGTAACAACCGGACAAGTTGTGCTTGCCGGCGAAATTAAATCGAATACCTATGTAGATGTACAAGAGGTAGCGCGACGAGTAATTAACCGCATTGGCTACACCAAAAGCGAGTATAAGTTTGATGGCGATGCCTGTGGAATTTTCTCTGCTTTACACGAGCAATCATCAGATATCAACCAAGGAGTTGAGCGCGAAAACCCTATGGATCAAGGCGCCGGCGACCAAGGAATGATGTTTGGTTATGCCTGCAACGAAACACAAAACCTAATGCCTATTGCTCTCGACTTATCGCATGCTCTAGTTAAGGAACTGGCAGAAATTCGTCGTGAGGGAAAAGTAATGCAATATTTACGGCCTGATTCAAAATCGCAAGTTACCATCGAATACGGTGACGACAACAAACCTAAGCGAGTAGATACCATCGTTGTTTCTACACAACACGACGATTTTGTTAAACCAAGTGCTTCGAAATCAGAAAAAGAAGCTGACAATGAAATGTTGGCTACCATCAAAGCTGATGTAGAGAAATACTTGATTCCTCGCGTAAAAAAATTAGATGAAAAATATGCGGCCTTAATTACTGATAATTTCAATCTACATGTAAACCCAACCGGTAAATTTGTAATTGGTGGACCACACGGAGACACCGGACTTACCGGACGCAAAATTATTGTAGATACCTACGGAGGCAAAGGAGCCCATGGTGGTGGCGCTTTTTCAGGCAAAGACCCTTCAAAAGTAGACCGCTCAGCCGCTTATGCCGCACGACATATGGCAAAAAACATGGTTGCAGCAGGAATATGCGATGAGGTGCTCGTACAAGTTGCTTATGCTATTGGCGTAGCTAAACCTATGAATTTATACATAAACACTTACGGCACAGCAAAAGTTGGCATCAACGATAGCACTATTGCCACTATTATTGAAGGCATTTTTGATATGCGACCAAGAGCAATCGAGGATCGCTTAAAATTACGGCACCCAATTTACGAAGAAACGGCTTCTTATGGACACATGGGTAGAACTCCAAAAAAAGTTACAAAAACATTTAAAACTCCTGATAATAAAACTATTTCTTTAGAAGTAGAACTATTCACCTGGGAAAAAACAGATTTTGTTGATTCAATAAAAAAAGCATTTAAGCTGTAAAAAAAGTCAACAAATACTTCTAAGAGGTCGATGAACACAATCGGCCTCTTTTTTTACACCTAAAAACGAAGCATATCCAATACAAGTTTTAATAACAATATATTGAACAATAGTTACCTGCGTGTTGAACCAATAGTGATTTAAAAAAAAATCATTAATTACTATTGATATTGGAGTAATTTATATTACGTTTGTATGCGTTAAAATATACAATTAACAGAAAAAAGAGATAATAAACAAATATAAAAATCATTTAAATTTTTAACAATGAATGAATTAACAAATAATCAGCAATTGATTAACTGGGTTAATGAGTGGGCAACAGTTTGCCAACCCGATGCAGTACATTGGTGTAATGGTTCGGAAGAAGAAAACCAGCAACTATTAGATTTAATGGTATCTAACGGAAGTGCTATAAAATTAAACGACAAAAAGCGTCCTAATTCGTACTACTTTCAATCAGACCCAAGCGATGTTGCACGCGTAGAAAACAGAACATACATCTGCTCTGAAAAAGAAGAAGATGCGGGTCCTACAAACAACTGGGCTGCTCCTGCCGAAATGAAAAAAATTCTTTTGGAGAAATACAAAGGCTGTATGAAAGGGCGTACCATGTATGTAATCCCTTTCAGCATGGGTCCTATTGGCTCAACTATCGCAAAAATAGGTGTTGAGATTACAGATTCTGCTTATGTAGTTGTAAATATGCGCATTATGACTCGTATTGGTAAAGCTGTATTAGATGTATTAGGAGAAAATGGTGAGTATATTCCTTGCATACACACTGTAGGAGCTCCTTTAGCTCCTGGACAAAAAGATGTGGCTTGGCCTTGTGCTCCAATCGAAGAAAAATATATTACTCATTTTCCTGAAACTAAAGAAATTTGGTCGTTTGGTTCAGGGTATGGTGGTAATGCTTTGTTAGGTAAAAAATGCTTGGCACTTCGTATTGCTTCTGTTGCAGCAAAAGAAGAAGGCTGGTTAGCAGAACACATGTTAATCTTAGGCATCACAAACCCTCAAGGGGTTAAAAAATATGTAGCAGCCGCTTTCCCATCTGCATGTGGAAAAACGAACTTGGCTATGCTTATCCCAACTATTCCAGGATGGAAAGTTGAAACTATTGGTGATGATATTGCCTGGATGAAATTTGGCAAAGACGGTCAGTTGTATGCTATCAACCCTGAAGCAGGATTCTTCGGTGTTGCTCCGTTCACTTCAGAGCATACCAACCCAAATGCAATGCACTCATGCGATAAAGACACTATTTACACCAATGTTGGCTTAACACCTGATGGCGATATCTGGTGGGACGAAATTGGCTGGGAATGTCCTGACGGAACTATTGGATGGAAAGGCGAAAAATACACTAAAGGAAGTGATGTGCAAGTTTCACATCCAAACGCTCGTTTTACTGCTAAAGCCAGCAACTGTCCTTGTATTGATTCAAAATGGGAAGATCCAGCAGGAGTTCCAATTTCGGCTATCTTATTTGGTGGTCGTCGTCCAAGTACTGTGCCGTTGGTTTATCAAGCACGCGATTGGAACCACGGCACCTTTATGGGTTCAATCATCGGGTCTGAAGTAACTGCTGCTGCTATTGGTTTAGCTGCGGGTGTTCGTCGTGATCCATTTGCTATGTTACCATTCTGTGGTTACAATATGGGCGATTATTTCGGACATTGGGTTAACATCGGTAAAAATGCACCGGACCAAGCAAAATTACCAAAAATATTCAATGTAAACTGGTTCCGTAAAGATAATAGTGGTCGTTGGTTATGGCCTGGTTTTGGGGATAACTCTCGCGTGCTTGCTTGGGTATTTGACCGTTGTATCGGTGCTGCTGATGCAGTAGAATCTCCTATCGGGTTACTTCCAAAAGAAGACGCCATTAACATCGAAGGACTAAAAATGTCTGCCGACGATATGAAAGAATTATTGAAAGTTGACAAAGCACTTTGGAAAGATGAAGTAGTATTAATCGAAGAACACTTTGCTCGCTTTGGAAATAAATTACCAAAAGAATTAGCTGAAGAATTAGTTAAATTGAAAGCAAACATAGCATAATTGAGCCAATTTGTTGGTGTACTACATTAAGTGGTACACCAACTTAACAAGTTCTATAGTATTTTGAAAGAAAGCTGTCGTTTTAAAACGGCAGCTTTCTTTCATTAGTGAGGATGGCACTTAAATACACAATATATACTATTGAACCAATGACATTGATTTGTTAAAAAGCAAGAGTGAAATAACATTATATAGTTGCCATTAAGAAAAAACAGTTAATTTTGTTTACCTATTTTTAATTCACTATTTTAAGACACCTATTTTTCAAACTATAATATTCATATGAAAAAACAGTTATTACTAGCACTATACATCGCTTTTAGTACGAGTGCCTTTGCCTTAAAACCTCTATTGGATGTATCAAAACCATGGAAAGCCATGAAGGAAGTAGAGAATGAGTTACAAAAAATAGCGTTTCCAAAAAGGGAATTTACAATTGTAAACTACGGAGCCAAAGAGGGTGTTGAAGACTACAGCATTAACGCAATAAACAGTGCTATCAATGCCGCTGCAGCTATGGGTGGTGGTAGAATTATTATTCCAAAAGGAGTGTGGTACAGCGGTCCTATTACACTAAAAACTAACATCAACTTACACCTGGAAGAAGGTGCAGTAATTAAATTCTCCACCAATCCTGAAGACTATAAACCTTTTGTTTTAACCCGATTTGAAGGTTTGGACTGCATGAACTTTCGTCCATTAATTTATGCTTTTGGCGAAGGTAATATTGCCATAACCGGCAAAGGCACTTTAGACGGACAAGCCAACAAAACAAACTGGTGGCAATGGAAAGGTGAAGAAAACTATGGATGGAAAGAAGGTATGATTAGTCAGGAGTGGAATGGCAGCAAAGAAAATGGAGGAAAAAACCGCTTATCACGAATGGAAGAAAAAAATTTGCCGATTGAAGAACGAGTAATGACGGTTGAAGATAGACTACGTCCGAGTTTTGTAGAACTTACCAATTGTAAAAATATTCTATTGGAGGACTTTACCCTAATCAACTCACCTTTATGGTGTTTGCATCCATTATTAAGCAAAAACATTCTGGTAAGGGGGGTAAAAGTAATTAGTCATGGGCCAAATAACGATGGATGCAACCCAGAATCGTGCGAATTGGTTTTAATTGAAAATTGCTTGTTCGACACTAACGACAATTGTATAGCTATTAAATCAGGAAAGAACAATGACGGTAGGCGTTGGTCTCGCCCGTCAAAAAATATTATTATACGAAATTGCACCATGAAAGAAGGACAGGGTGGTGTTGTGCTCGGTAGCGAAATATCGGGCAATATACAAAATGTTTGGATTGAAGATTGCACAATAGACAATCTTAATTTAGATTGGGCTATTCGCATCAAATCAAACCCTTTTATTGGTGGAAAATTAGAAAATTTCTTTATACGCAACATTAAAGTAGGAGAATGCGATGAAGCTATTTTCCACGTAGAAATGAAATACAAAAAAGTAACTAAAGGACCTAATATGCCTTTAGTAAAGAACTTCTTGATAGAAAACATTACCAGCGAGAAAAGCAAATACGGCATTTGGATTGATGGCTTTGAAGACAGTCCACAAAAACAAGTTTCCGGTATAACCATCAGAAACTGCACCTTCAATAATGTGCAAATTCCGCATAAAATTGTAGGAGCCGAAAAAGTGGTATTAAACAATGTAACTATAAATGGAGAGAAAATAAGTTTCCCTTAATTTACTCAACAAAAAAAATACTCATAGTCACCCGTTACAAAAAACACATCATCTAATATAATGAGAGTATCTTTAATAGATACTCTCATTTTTATCTAAAAAACCCACATTTCTACCCTAAAAAAGCAAGCTTACCGATAATTTTTCTACTTTTGCATAAATTTACCGAAATCTGTGCCTATTTAATTTAAAGTCACTCAATTATGAATACCCTATCCAGTAAAAAAATGCTTCCGCATATTGTTGCCGTACTTTCCTTTTTATGCCTCTCTTTTATATATTTCGCACCTGTTTTTGAGGGAAAAACATTGATTGGACACGATACCGAAAGTTGGATAGGTATGAACAAAGAGATTCAAGATTATAACGACAACAATGATGATACGGCTCTATGGACTAACCGCATGTTTGGCGGAATGCCAGCATACCAAATCAGTCTGGAAAAAGGTGGAAATTTTCTATCAATTATACAATCAACACTCGAAATTTTTCCTCGGGTAGTATATACGGTATTCCTTTACTTAATAGGGTTTTACATCTTACTACTCACTTTTAGAGTAAATCCTTGGCTAAGCATAGTTTGTTCCATTGCATTCGCTTTTGGTTCGTACAACCTAATCATTCTAGCCGTAGGGCACAACACGAAAGCCATGGTTATAGCCTATATGGCTCCCTTAATTGGAAGTATAGTTATGGCTTTTAGATGGAAACGATGGTTAGGTGTTGCCCTTACAGCTGTTTTTCTAGGTCTAGCAATAATGGCTAATCACTTGCAAATTCTTTATTATACACTAATTACTCTGTTATTCTTTGGTGTCGTAGAACTAATTTACGCCATAATCGAAAAAACACTGAAAGAAAAATTGCTCACTTTTGCTCTGCTAATTGGCGCTGCTGCAATAGCCATCGGTATAAATGCTAGCAGTTTGCTAACAACATACGAATACAGCCAGCATACCATGCGTGGCAAATCAAACGGACTAACCGTTGATAAAAGCAGTACGCAAAAGGGATTAAATACCGATTACATAACACAATGGAGTTATGGCATAGACGAAACCATGACCCTACTAATACCCAACTACAAAGGCGGAGCTAGTCAGGGGAAATTATCGAACGATTCTGAAACGGCAAAGAAATTACGGGAGTATGGCGCACAAGATGTCGATCAAATTATGGCCAAAACGCCTATGCCAACTTATTGGGGAAGCCAACCAATGACCTCCGGACCGGTGTATGTGGGTGCCATTATTTGTTTTTTATTTGTATTAGGGTTGTTTTTAGTCGAAGGCAAAAATAAATGGTGGCTTCTTGGCGCGACTATTTTATCGATTCTACTTTCATGGGGTAGAAACTTTTTACCGTTTACCGAATTCTTTATTAACCATGTGCCTTTATACAATATGTTTAGGGCAGTATCAATGACACTTGTTATTACCGCCTTTTGTATGGCCTTATTGGCAAGTTTGGCCTTAAAAGCATTTTTAGATTCGAACATTGATAAAGCCAAAAAATCTAAAGCGCTTTATTACGCTGCCGGAATTATAGGTGGTATAAGTTTACTATTTGCGCTACTTCCTCAAATAGCAGGCAATTTCAAGCATAGTACCGACAGCATGCTACTGTCTTACGGATATCCGGAATTTATCACCCAAACACTGCCTCAAGATCGCTTGGCTTTGTTACGAGCCGATGCCTTTCGCTCGTTTGTTTTTATCGCCTTAACAGGATTGGTTCTTTGGCTTTATCTATATAAAAGATTAAAAACAGGACTAGTTTTTACTGCTTTGGGGATTTTATTTTTAGCCGACATGATGCCCATTGCAAAGAGATATTTAAACAACGAAAACTTCACAGAAAAAGAAGAAACCAGCTACTTTACAGCGAGTGCTGCCGATAAATTTATTTTACAAGACCGAAGTTATTTTCGCGTATTAGATATTCAGGTAGATATTTTTAATAGTTCAAAACCAGCCTATTTTCACAATTGTATTGGGGGTTACCATGCTGCCAAATTGCGTAGGTATCAGGAATTGATAAATATACACATTGACCGAGAGATATTCAATACCAAACAAAGTTTTAAAGGCGCTACGAGCGAAGCCAGCATACAGGAGCATTTTCCTCACAATCAAATACTAAATATGCTAAACATGAAGTATCTGATTTATCACGGAGAATCGCAACCAATAGTGAATCCATTTGCTAACGGGAATGCTTGGTTTGTATCGCAGTATCACCTTGCCGAAACACCGGATGAAGAAATACTCAAACTAGGAACTATCAACACGAAGACAAGCTTAGTAGCAGATAAACAATTTGCTACACATATGCCCAAAAATATCACCATTGACTCAGCAGCATACATTCAGCTAACGCACTACTCTCCTAACAGATTAAGCTATGAATCAAAAGCTGAAACAGAACAACTAGCTGTATTCTCGGAAATATATTACGAAGAAGGATGGAATGCCTACATTGACGGCAAAGCCAGTCCGTACTTTAGAGCAAATTATCTGCTTAGGGGCTTACGAATTCCCGCAGGAAAACACCAAATTGAATTTCGATTTGAACCACAATCCTACCGAATAGGAAATACCATTGCAATAATAAGCTCCGCATTACTCATTCTATTGTTGATTGCCGTAGGTTATTTTGAACAAAAAAAATCTAAAGAAAAAAAGGCTTAAATGGACTCCATTCACTTACATACTTGTCCGGTTTGCGGAAGCAAAAATATAGTAAAAGCCTTTGATTGCAAAGATTACTATGCTACACAAGAGCTGTTTGAAATACACCGCTGCAGCACTTGTTTGTTTCTTTTTACGCAAAACTTCCCAAACGAAGCCAACATAGACAAATACTATGATACTGCAGTTTATATTTCTCATTCCGACAACAAAAAGGGATTGGTAAATAAGCTATATCATTCGATACGAAAAATAATGCTAAAGCAAAAAGCCCGCATTATAACAAAACATGCCGGAAACACGGGAAATATATTAGACATTGGTTGCGGAATAGGGTATTTTCTTGGTCATATGAAACAACATGGATATGAAGTAACTGGGATAGAAAAAAACGACTATGCCCGTAATGCCGCAATAAAACAGTTTTCTATTAACTGTTATGCTTCAGAAAAACTGAACTCGCTTAACAAGGAATCCTTTGATATTATTACCTTTTGGCACTCTTTAGAGCATCTGGAAAAGTTAAACGAAACGATAAACACAATACATAGTCTGCTGAAAAAAAACGGAACCGTTTTTATTGCGGTTCCCAATGCAAATTCGGCTGATGCTAGGTATTACAAAGAAAAATGGGCTGCATACGATGTTCCCAGGCATTTGTGGCATTTTACCGCAGAAACAATGAAACAACTGTTAGAAAAAGCAGGGTTTTACATCGAAACAATTTACCCTATGCCTTTTGATGCGTTTTATGTGGCTATGTTGAGTGAGAAATATAAAAACAAACCCTTGGCATTTCTTACAGGTTTATTTATCGGTTTATGGTGTTTTATTAAAAGCAAACACCAAATTAACGCAAGTAGCTCACTTATTTTTGTAGCGAAAAAATAAGTAGTATTTTTACGATTAACCCATATACTTATCATTTTTAAAGCATCGAAAAAACTATGACAGCAAGTAAAAAAACAAAAACAAGTACCTTTTTTAACTCTAATTTAACTACTACACTTAGTATTTCGTTGGTGTTGTTTTTGGTTGGTTTAATTACAGTGCTTACGCTACTTGGCAAACAAATGACCACCTTTGTAAAAGAAAACATCAGCTTTTCTGTTGTATTACAAGAAAATATATCAAATGCTGAGATAAGCAACTTGCAAGATTTGTTACAATCGGCTCCATATGTTAAATCGCACAAGTTTATTTCAAAAAAAACAGCCATAAAAGAACTTATATCTGAGTTGGGTGAAGACCCCGAAAATTTTTTAGGATACAACCCATTAAAGGCATCATTCGAAATAAATACCAATGCGGCCTATGCCAATGGGCAAAGTTTAGCCAAAATTGAAAAAGAATTGCGTGTTTTTTCGGGAGTAAAAGAAGTGGTATATCAAAAAAACATGATCGACTTGGTGAATAAAAACCTACAAAATATTTCATTTCTATTGCTTGGTGTAGCAAGTATATTACTTATTATTGCTATCGGATTAATTAACAATACCATTCGATTACAAATTTACTCCAAACGATTTACTATAAATACCATGAAACTGGTTGGAGCTACATCCTGGTTTATTCGTAAGCCTTTTTTAGGTAAAAGCTTGACTAACGGAATAATTGCCTCAATTTTAGCCAGTGTTGGGTTGGGAGGTCTACTATATTATGTGCAAGTATATCACTTCCCTATATTGAATTCTTTAAGCATTAACTTTATTGCTATCATTGCCGGAACAATATTTTTTCTTGGTGTTGTTATATCATTACTATCTTCGATGGTTGCCGTGAGCAAATATTTACGGGTAAAAACAAACGATTTATACTATATTTAATATGAAGAACGAAAAAGAAAAACACGGTTTTGCCTTGAGCAAAAAAAACTTATTGTTAATGGCCATTGCTTTTGCTTTTATTATTCTTGGCTTTGCTTTAATGACAGGAAGCAGTACAGAACAAAGCTTTAACGAAGATATTTTTAGTACCCGTAGAATGACAGTGGGCCCAATGATGTCTTTTTTTGGCTTTATTGCAATGATTTTTGCCATTATGTGGAAACCTAAAAAGAAAGAATAATGGATTATTTTCAGACTATTATCATTGCTATTGTTGAGGGACTTACTGAATTTCTACCTGTTTCATCTACAGGACATATGATTATTGCACAAAAACTATTGGGCGTTGAAAGTACCCAATTCGTTAAAGCATTTACTGTTAACATTCAATTTGGCGCAATATTATCCGTTGTGATTCTTTACTGGAAAAGGTTTTTTGTTTTACAACCTATAAGTAAAGCCTTACAAGAAGAACCAAATAGCCCAAAAAAAACAATGCGTGTTTTTTTAGTCCGTTATGATTTTTATGTGAAATTACTCCTAGCTTTTTTGCCGGCAGCCATTATTGGTGTGCTTGCCATGGATTATATTGATGTAATGCTTGAACGTGTTGAGATTGTTGCAATTTTTTTGATTCTAGGGGGTATATTGATGCTTTTTATTGATAAATGGTTTGCTAAAACAAGTCAAAACCAAGATATCAGCTATCCGCGTGCATGGAAAATTGGACTAGCACAATGTATTGCAATGATTCCGGGTGTTTCTAGATCGATGGCAACTATTGTGGGAGGTATGGCTAGCAAATTGTCTCGGAAAAATGCTGCAGAGTTTTCTTTTTTTCTGGCTGTACCAACAATGTTTGCTGCATCAGGGTATAAATTATTTCAATTATTAATAGAGCCAAACGGCATAGAACTTTTAAAAGATAATTTTTTGGTGCTACTTTTGGGCAATGTTGTTTCGTTTTTCGTTGCGCTTTTGGCCATCAAATTTTTTATTAATTTTTTAACAAAATACGGATTCAAAGCGTTTGGTTATTACCGCATCGTTGTTGGGGTTTGTATTTTGATTTTACTTGCATGCGGAATTAACTTAGAGATTGTTTAATGAATTATAAAGATGGCACCGTGCTGTATTTTAACAAACCGCTCTACTGGACTTCCTTTCAGTTGGTAAACAAGGTTAAATTTGCATTGAAAAAGCACTTACAAGATAAAAAAATTAAGGTTGGCCATGCCGGCACACTAGATCCGTTGGCAACAGGAGTTATGATAATCTGTACCGGAAAAGCTACCAAGTCGATAGAACGCTATCAACACCAACCCAAAGAATATATTGCTACAATCGAATTAGGCGCTACAACACCTTCGTTCGATTTGGAGCATCCTATTGATGAGCGATATGAAACAGCGCATATTACAGCCGATTTGATTAAAAAAACATTGCTAACTTTTATAGGCGAAATAGACCAAGTGCCACCAGTATATTCTGCCGTAAAAGTTAATGGGAAAAGAGCCTTTGACTATGCCCGACAAGGGGAAGAAGTTAGCCTGAAAACAAAAAAATTGGTCATTGATACTATAGAAATACTTGATTTTGCCTTGCCTGTACTAAAAATACGCATTGTTTGCAGCAAAGGCACATACATAAGAGCACTGGCTCGCGATATAGGTATTGCTCTAAACAGTGGGGCACATTTAATCGCATTAGAGCGAACACGCATTGGAGATGTTTCGCTAGATAAATGTCAGTCAATAGAAGCATTCTCATCTTCATTAGAAGAACCAAAATAGTAACTAGTAAATTTTTTTTAAATACTAAATATATATGAAACTTTCAAAATTTAAGTTTGTTTTACCGGAAGAGCAAATAGCGCTTTACCCTACAGATAACAGAGACGAATCTCGTTTAATGGTGATTAATAGAAAGACTGGGGAGATTGAGCACAAAGTTTTCAAAGATTTATTGGATTATTTTGATGAAAAAGATGTATTTATCTTTAATGATACCAAAGTTTTCCCTGCTCGTCTTTTTGGAAATAAAGAAAAGACAGGGGCAAAAATCGAAGTCTTTCTGTTGCGTGAACTAAACCACGAAAACCGTTTATGGGATGTATTGGTCGACCCGGCTCGAAAAATCCGTATAGGCAATAAATTGTATTTTGGTGAAGACGACTCTCTTGTTGCCGAAGTTATTGATAATACAACCTCGCGAGGCAGAACGCTTCGGTTTCTTTTCGACGGCGACCAAGAAGAATTTCGTAAAACACTTTACAGCTTAGGTGAAACACCACTTCCTCGTTTTATTAACAGAGAAGTTACTCCGGAAGATACTGAGAGATACCAAACCATTTTTGCCAAAAATGAAGGGGCTGTAGTTGCTCCTACTGCCGGCTTGCATTTTAGCAGGGAATTATTAAAACGCGCCGAAATTAAAGGGATTGATTTTGCCTATGTAACCCTACATGCAGGGTTGGGTAATTTTAGAGAAATAGATGTGGAGGATTTAACCAAACACAAAATGGATTCGGAACAAATGATTGTAACCGAAGAAGCCGTAGCTATTGTAAATAAAGCCAAAGAAGAACGAAAAAACATCTGTGCCGTAGGGACTACCGTTATGCGAGCTATTGAAAGTAGCGTGGGAAGCCAAGGGTTTTTAAAACCATTTGACGGATGGACCAATAAATTCATCTTTCCTCCATTCGATTTTAGTGTAGCCAATTCAATGATTTCGAACTTTCACCTGCCCTACTCAACTCTTTTAATGATGACTGCAGCATTTGGCGACTACGACATAATTATGCATGCTTACGATTTAGCCATCAAAGAAAAATACCGCTTTGGCACTTACGGTGATGCAATGCTTATCATTTAATACGCACCATCGTTGTAATAAAAACACTATTATGCTAAAAAAAACACACTTTTTACTCGTTCTTAGCGCGCTCTTTTTTCTTCCAAACTTTGCAGCTGAAAAGAAAAAATCCGACCGTTACTTTGAAATTTCAAAAAACTTGGATATCTACAATGCGGTATTACGAGAATTGGATATCTATTATGTTGATTCGATAAAACCCGGTGAATTGGTTGAAAAAAGCATAGTAAAGATGCTACAAAATTTGGATCCGTACACTTCGTATATACCTGAGGAAAACACCAAAGACCTGAAATTTATGACTACCGGCGAATATGGTGGCATTGGGTCTATCATTTCTCAACATAATAACCAAGTAATTATTGCTGAACCATACGAAGGTATGCCTGCAGATAAAGCAGGATTAAGAGCCGGCGATGTGTTGCTAGAGATTGATGGAGTATCATTGAAGGGAAAAAATGTATCAGAAGTTAGTGAGTTGCTTAAAGGGCAACCCGGAACGGAAGTAAAAATATTGCTAAAACATGTGGGGCAAAGCAACGCTATAAGCAAAAATATTACCCGCGAAAAAATTCAGATTAATCCGGTTAGTTATTACGGACTGGTAGGCGATAAAACTGGGTATATTTTATTATCTCAATTTACCGATAAAGCACGCGATGAAGTTAAAAAAGCCTTACTTGATTTAAAAAATAACTATCAGATTGAAAAGCTAATTTTTGATTTACGAAACAACCCCGGAGGCTTAATAAACGAAGCAGTAGATATCACCAATCTTTTTATCCCTAAGAATACTGAGGTTGTTTCTACCAAAGGAAAAGTAAAGCAATTTGACAACAGCTACAAAAGCAGTGAAGAACCTACTTGTTTAACTATTCCATTAATAATTCTGGTAAACAGCAACACTGCCTCTGCTTCTGAAATTGTTGCCGGAGCCTTGCAAGATTTAGACCGTGCGGTTGTTATTGGCTCCCGCACCTTTGGCAAAGGGCTGGTACAAGCAACGCGCGAACTCAGCTATAACAGCCACCTAAAGGTAACTACAGCCAAATACTACATTCCCAGCGGACGATGTATTCAAGCAATTGACTACGCACACCGCAATGAAGACGGAAGTATAGCAAGTATTCCAGACAGCTTAACACAGGCTTTTACAACCAAAAACGGACGGGTAGTTCGCGATGGAGGTGGTATCAGTCCGGACATTGAGGTTGAAAAAGAGCAAAAACTCAATATCTCGTATTATCTATTTAGTCAGAATATGTTTTTTGATTTTGCCAGCGACTTTGTAAGCCGAAACAAAAAAATTGCAACGCCGGAACTGTTTCAACTTAGCGAAACGGACTACCTGGATTTTAAAGCCTTTTTAAAAACACGCGAATTTAGCTATACATTAAAAAGCGCCGAATACCTCAAAAAACTTAAAGAAATTATCGATTTTGAGGGTTATGATGAAATGGCGAAAGAAGAATTTACCGCGTTGGAAAACAAACTAGTTGAAAACACCGAAAGAGATCTAGACCTTTTTAGAACAGATATTGAGAAACAGCTTACCAACGAAATCATTAAACGGTATTACTATCAAAAAGGTGAAATACGGTATCAATTAAAAGATGACCTAGAGCTAAAAAAAGCCTTGGAAATTTTTGCAGACCCTGATGAATATAAGACATTGTTAAGTCCAAATAAATAACAAACAAGCCCTATTCATGTCAGACTCGTTAAAGAATAAAACCATCAATGCCCTAAGTTGGAATGCTTTTGATAAAATTGGATTTCAGGTTATTGCGTTATTGGTTGGAGTTATTACAGCCCGACTACTATCACCAAAAGACTTTGGACTAATTGGTGCCTTAGCGATATTTACATTAATTAGCAATTTATTAATTGAGAGTGGTTTTACATCCGCACTAATACGAAGAGAAAAAAATACTACTGAAGAATATACAGCCATTTTCTATTTCAATTTATTTTTAAGTTTAAGTTGCTACTTACTTCTCTTTTTTTCAGCTCCTTATATTGCCTCCTTTTTTAAAATGCCTGAGCTAATTAATCTTTCGCGATTTCTTTTTTTAGCCATCATTATTAATTCATTAGGGTTAATACAAACAATTGTGCTTACAAAAGAATTAGCATTTAGAACTATGTCTATTGCAAATATTGTATCTGCAATAGCTTCTGGAATAATTACTATCGGACTAATATTTTATGGTTGGGGTTATTGGGCATTAGCATGGCAAATAGTTTCTCAGGCATCTATTAAAGTAAGTTTATTATGGATATTTAGCAATTGGCGTTTAGCATCAAATGCCCATTTTCGAATTATAAAAGAAGTGTTTTCTTTTAGCTCTGTGCTACTAATAACTAGTTTCATAAATACAATAATTCGAAACATTTACAACATAATTATTGGAAAATTTTTTACTATCCAAGACTTAGGTTATTATTTTCAAGCAAACAAATTCCAACAAATTCCAAGTAATGTAATTTCATTGACAATTAATGGCGTTGCATTCCCGGTACTCTCTGAATTAAAAAAATCTCCACAAAGGCAGTTGTTCTATTGCAGAAAAATATTACGCATTTTAGCATTTATTATTTTTCCTACCATATCATTATTATATGCAACAGCGAGTGATATGGTGCTACTAGTTTTAACCGAAAAGTGGATGCCTTTTGTTCCGTATTTTAAGATATTATTAATCGTAGGCATGATATACCCTATACATATGTTCTATGTTAGTATTATTGCGGTAAACGGACATGCAAAAACTATATTTTTATTGGAAATGATGCGAAATAGCTATATTTTAGCTTCTTTATTTTTTTGTTTAAACAGTATTGAACATTTGCTTATTGGGCTAGCAATAGCAAATGTCTTATCGTATATAACTGATTTGTTTTTTGCAAAAAGAATAATGAACTTTACTATTTGGTATCAGCTAAAAGATATATTGCCTTATTTAGTTATTTCGATAGGCATATACGGATTAACCCAATTGTTTAATTCGGTCGATAATGCATTACTAAGAATTTCCTTTCAACTAATCGTGGGAATTTCGGCGTACCTTTCTATTTTATACTTATTAAAATCAAGAATTATGATTGACACTATATCATTACTAAAAAATAAAAAACTATGATTGAAAAATAAAAAAGATGCTGTCGAGAAATAAAGTTATTTATGCTATGCTTGTATCATTATAAAAAAACAATTTAAATCACAAGATTATTGGAAAAACAGATACATGAAAGGAGACAATTCAGGGGCGGGTTCTTATAGCAAATTAGCTCTTTTTAAAGCCGATATCATTAATGATTTATTAAAGAGAACAACATAGCCTCAGTTACCGAATTTGGATGTGGAGACGGCAATCAGCTGTCTTTATGTAAAGCAGAAAAATACACTGGCTTAGATGTATCTGAAAAAAATATTAGTCATTGCAAAACAAAATTTCAAGAGGATAAATCAAAAGCTTTTTCCGTTTATAAAACAGCCAGTTTTCAAAAACAATTGCCTCAACTTAAAACAACGCTATCTCTTTCGTTAGATGTTATTTACCATTTAGTTGAGTTTGAGGTTTACGAACAGTATTTGCATGGCTTATTTGCTGCAGCCGAGAAATTTGTGCTTATTTACTCTTCTAATATCAATTCAAAAACACAAGACATTGCAATACATATTGAACATAGAAAATTTACAGACTGGGTTGAGAAAAACAAACCGGATTGGAAATTAAAAAAGATGATTAAAAATAAATATCCAATACAAAGCAATGAAGAAGAATCATTTGCCGATTTCTATATTTTCGAAAAAAGATAGTATTCCTTTCATGGTTTAAAAAAGCACCCGTATGTTCCAAAAACTCAAGCACCGATTTTCTAAAGAAATAGATCGGCTTATTCATGAAGAAATCACTTTAAAATTGTACAGTTTTCTTTCTTTGAAAGAAAAAGAACAAGGTGTTAGCCCTCAGAAAGAAGGCGAAAATGCAATCATTGTTTCGTTAACAACCTACGGAAAAAGAATATATGATGTACATTTAGCTATAGAAAGCATTTTACAACAAACAGATAAACCAACTAAGATTTTATTGTGGCTTGCCGAAGATGAGTTTGCTGATACAGAAATACCCCTACTATTAAAAAAACAACAAGCAAGAGGGTTAGAAATTTATTTCTGTGAAGACATTCGTTCTTACAAAAAAATTATTCCTACCATTAAAGCTTACCCTTCTGCTGTAATTGTAACGATAGACGACGACACAATCTACCCAACAAATTTTCTAGAAAAACTATTGTTGGCATACAAGAAAAATCCTCGTGCTATATATTTTTACAGAGGAAAAGAAATTAGTATAAAAAACAATCAACTAATGCCATACCGAAAATGGCCATTAGCTAAAAATGAAGGGTTGACATCATTAAAATTTATGCCAACAGGAGTTGGTGGGGTATTATATCCTCCGGGTTGTTTTTTCGAAGATGTAACAAACGCATCCATCTTTATGGACCTTTGTCCAAATGCCGATGATATCTGGTTAAAAGCCATGAGCTTACTTAACAATTATCCATGTAGCTTAATTGACACAACGAATAATTTTAATAATAGTTTTGTTACTATTCCAAATTCACAAAACAATGCCCTATGGAAAAAAAATTTGGATAACAATGAAAATGACAAACAATTACAACTTGTTTTTAATAAGTATTGCTTAATAGAAAAACTTCAACTGTAAGCTTTTTTTAAAACAAAAAATTTTCTTTTTCAACCACTAACAAAGAAGTATACTCTTGGTATTCAAAATAAAAATCACCATTAATAAATAAAAATATGTTACTAAAAAGCATCTTAGAAAAAATAATTCCATCGCCAATAAAAACAATTCTTCGTCCATTACGTAATAGAATGCTTAAAAAAAATGTAGAAGAACTGGCATTTTGGAAAAGCAGACTTGCTATTGACAATGGAGTCTTTAAAAATTATCATTATGAAAAGATAATGCTTGGAATGGCCGAAGAACAGAATGATGATTTCTTTAAAAATAAAATAATAGCCGATTTTGGTTGTGGTCCCCGTGGCAGTTTAGTGTGGGTAAAAGACGCAACAATGCGCATCGGTATTGATGTGCTTGCCGATCGCTATGCAGACGAATTTACGGAAAATGCTATTGCCCATGATATGGTTTATCTAAAATCTACAGAAAAAGTGATTCCATTACCATCTAACTTTATAGATGTGCTTTTTACAGTTAACGCAATTGATCATGTAAATAACTTTGCGTTAATGTGTGCAGAAATAGTTAGGGTGCTAAAACCTGGAGGGTATTTTATTGGAAGTTTCAATTTAGAAGAACCTGCAACTCCTTGCGAGCCTCAACAATTAAACGAAAGGATAATCAAAGAAAACTTACTTAATAAGTTAACCATAATGTCATATCGAGTATCGAAAAAGGGACCTAAGGATGACATGTATGCTCCATTTTTCAACAACACCTTAAGTTATCAAACCGGAGAAGAAGGAGTGTTATGGGTAAAAGCACAAAAGCCTAAAAACGAGTAAAAGCTTCAGAACCTACTTGTTGTATTTTACTTGCTACTAATATCCCAATAACCCCTTGCTTACATTCCAACGAAACAAGAGTAACTTATACCCTTTTTGAGGCGAGAATTGCAGTAAATACATAATAAACAACGCTAAAGATGCCCACCATTTAATTTCTTCCATTAGCAATCGCTTTAAGAATTTTCCGTTAGAGATTGCCTTGGTTCTTTTTCGTTCACTTACGCCAATGGCATAAGTTAAGCGATAAAAATAATCATCGCTAAGTTTTGTATCGGGAATAATATGATATAGCACCGCCGTAGGTATATAATAAAACTTACCGCCTGTAGCACGAATCTTATCGAACACATCTTTTTCTTCGGCACCAACCAAGCTATTGCCTTTTCGACCTAAATCTACATTAAAACCACCAATACTATCAAAAATAGTTTTACGAAAAGCGGCGTTTCCTCCACCCGGATATGCAGTTCCTGTATATGGAATCATCTTACTGCCTTTATTTACATAACCGGTAATTAAGCGCTTAGTAAAATGGGACATCCAACTTGGTTCGTTGCTTTCATAAACCGGCTCTACCGGTCCGCCGGCAGCAACAGCACCCGAATTCTGCTCAAAAAAATCATAATACGCTCGTAAAAACCCAATGTTAACCAATGCATCATCATCAACATAAATAATAATATCGTATGTACTCTCTTGAATACCCCGATTACGCGCATACGACAAGCCCTGATTACTTTCGACTATATAAGTAAAGTTAACATCCGGATAATCAGTCTGAAACTGCTTACATGACGCCGGTGTATTATCAGTACAGTTGTTATCAACAAGTACAATCTCGTACAATTCACGAGAAAAATCATTCTCAGCAATGCTTTTCAATACATTGTAAATGTATTTGTCTCGATTGAAAGTGCAAATTATTACCGATAGTTTCATTAATCAAGTTTTATAAAACAATATTAACTATTTTACCCGGAACAACAATAACTTTTTTAGGCATATTACCGGCAAGTTGCTTAATTGTTTGTTCGTTGGAAAGGGCATTTTTCTCTACCTCTTCTTTAGGCATATCTGCCGGAAGTTCTAACATAAAACGCACTTTACCATTAAAGGATATTGGATATTTTACAGCACTCTCTTTCAAATAAACTTCGTTGAGAAGGGGAAATTTTGCATCACAAACAGTATTTGAATTACCAAGCACCTGCCACAATTCTTCTGCAATATGTGGAGCGTAAGAAGCCAACAAAACAACCAAATCAGAAAGAATAGCTTTTTTGTAGCACTTTAAAGCAGCTAACTCATTTACACAAATCATAAAAGCAGAAACGGAGGTATTAAACGAGAAGTTTTCAATATCCCACTCAATTTTTTTGATGGTTTTATGCAGCACTTTTAATTCATCGGCCGTTGGTGCCTCATCGGTCACGATACATGCATCTGCTTTAAAAAACAAGCCCCACAACTTTTTCAAGAAACGATGTACGCCGTCAATTCCGTTGGTATCCCAAGGTTTTGATTGCTCTAATGGTCCGAGGAACATTTCGTACAAACGCAAGGTGTCGGCACCGTATTTTTCTACAATATCATCGGGGTTAACTACATTGTACATCGATTTGGACATTTTCTCTACCGCCCAACCACAAATATACCTCCCATTAAGCCCCTCCAAAGGAGTCGGCAATGGCTCTCGACTACCGTCTCCGTCTCCTTGGGGGAGGGTTGGTGTGGGGTATTCTAAGATAAACTCAGCATTAGCATATTCTGGTAACCACGCTTTAAATTTATCAATATCTAACATGTCGTTCGAAACAATATTTACATCAACATGAAGTTCAGTTGTTTCATATTGGTCTTTTAGATTTAAGGAAACGAAGGTATTGCTATCCTTGATGCGATACACAAAATTACTCCGTCCCTGAATCATCCCTTGGTTAATCAATTTCTTAAACGGTTCATCCTCGCATATTTCACCAATATCGTACAAAAACTTATTCCACACACGGCTATAAATTAAGTGACCCGTTGCGTGCTCGATTCCTCCTAAATATAAATCCACCGATTTCCAATATTCGTTGGCCTCTTTCGAAACCAAAGCCTTATCGTTTTTTGGATCCATATACCGCAAGAAATAGGCTGACGAACCTGCAAAACCGGGCATCGTATTTAATTCAAGGGGATAAGGCCCTGAGGAGTGTTCAGCTCCCCCTCCTTGGGAGGAGGTTGTGGGGTGGTATTTCCAGTTTTTAGCACGACCTAAGGGTGGCTCTCCTGTTTCGGTAGGCAGGTATTTATCTACTTCAGGCAATTCAAGTGGTAAGTCCTTTTCATCGAGCATTTGTGGCATGCCGTCTTTGTAATACACAGGAAAAGGTTCTCCCCAATACCGTTGGCGACTAAAAATAGCATCGCGCAAGCGGTAATTTACTTTAACACGTCCCAATTCGTTTTCTTCGATGTATTTTTTTGCCTGTTTGATGGCTTCTTTAACAGTAAGTCCATTTAAGAACCCTGAATTAATCATTGTTCCTTCTTTGGCATCGTGACTTTCTTCGCTTACATCAGCACCTTCAATCAAATTGATTATAGGCAAGTTGAAGTGTTTGGCAAAAGCATAATCGCGCGAATCGTGCGCCGGCACCGCCATAATAGCTCCGGTTCCGTATCCGGCTAATACATAATCAGAAATCCAAATTGGTATTTCTGTTCCGGAGATTGGATTAATAGCATACGAACCGGAGAACACACCCGACACTTTACGGTCGGCCATACGCTCCCGCTCGGTACGGTTTTTTGTTTTATGTAGATAATCATCAACTGCCGGTTGCTGTTCTACTGTTGTTATTTGTTTTACATATTCACTTTCGGGAGCTAATACCATGAAGGTTACTCCGTAGATGGTGTCTGGGCGGGTGGTGAAAACGCACACCTCCCCCCGACCCCCTCCCAAGGAAGGGGAGGTGGCTTGCACTAGACAATTTCTCTTCTCAATTAAATCTAGCTCTACACTTATTTGTGAGAGAACTCCTTCTATATCTCCAATAACTTCATCATTTGTAAATATTAAAACTTGATAACCAAAAGCATTCAATATTCGCGTTCTTTCTTTATCTAAATTCTTTTGTTCTTCTGTAAAATGATACCCTCCATCTATTTCAATAATCAACTGCTTCTCTAAGCAAACAAAGTCAGGAATAAATATATCTATAGGATGTTGTCTTCTAAATTTTAATCCCAGTTTTTTTCCTTTTAAATACTTCCACAAAATATTTTCAGCCTCAGTAGGTTCCTTGCGCATTCTTTTGGCATTCTCTTTCAACAAGTGCCAATCCTCCTTTGGCGAAGTAAAATATTTCGGTCGACTAGGGGTTCCCCCTCCTTGGGAAGGGGCTAGGGGGAGGTATATCTCCGCTCCTTCACTTCTACCTATCCAATTCCGTTGCGATTCTTTCAAGGAATCGCTCCAGTCAATTACTTCCAACCCTTCTAATAACCGTTGTGCATAGGCCGACACCCTCAAACACCACTGACTCATCACTTTTTGTTCAACAGGGTGACCTCCTCGAACTGAAACACCATCGCTCACTTCGTCATTGGCCAATACGGTTCCTAATTCCGGACACCAATTTACCATCGTATTTGCCTTGTAAGCAATACGATAATTCATCAAAATTTCTTGTTGCTCCACAGCCGATTTAGTTTTCCACTCATCAGCAGAGAAACTTAGTTCTTCACTGCAAGCAGCCAAAATGCCGTTTGTTCCATCTTTTTCAAAGAGAGCGACCAAGTCGGAAATGGGTCTTGCTCCCCCTCTTTCGGAGGGGGTTGTGGGGAGGTGATAGTAATGATTAAACATTTTGATAAAAGCCCACTGCGTCCATTTATAATAATCCGGTTCGCAGGTACGCACTTCCCTATCCCAGTCAAAAGAGAATCCAATTTTATCTAATTGTTCACGGTAACGAGCAATATTATTTTTAGTAGTAATGGCAGGATGTTGGCCGGTTTGGATAGCATACTGCTCTGCAGGTAATCCATAAGCATCGTATCCCATCGGGTGCAACACATTAAAACCTTTCAAACGTTTATATCGACTATAAATATCAGAAGCAATATACCCTAGCGGATGTCCTACATGCAAGCCTGCACCTGATGGGTAAGGGAACATATCAAGCACATAAAACTTAGGCTTATTATTATCTATTTGTACTTGGTAGGTTTTGTTCTCTTTCCAGAACTGTTGCCATTTTTGTTCAATGGTATTGAAATTATATTCCATGTTTTTTTAACGGTAATCGGTTAGTGGTAACTGTTGATAGTCTGACTCATTTACGGGATGACTTTGAGTAAACCCGTGAATAATAAGAGCGCAAATTTACTTAAAGTTTAGGAAAAACGACAACAAATTAACAGCCATTAGCCTATGATGATATTCTTTGCGTAAATTTCAGTACTTTTGTGGTTAATAAATAGTTATATTATCCCAAAATGGTGCAGTAAAAAGCATTCTTACACTGAAACTTGATTAACTGGAATTGCTACCGCACAATTAGCGTTAGCGTATCCTATGCAAAGGCAAGTCAATATTACGACTAATAGGAGTTCCTATCGCGAAGCAACTATCAAATAAATTATTATCAGATGAAATTTACCGAACTAGGCTTAGACGAAAATATTTTAGAAGCCATTGAACAAATGGGTTTTACGGATGCCACGCCCATACAAGAATTTGCTATTCCCAATATTTTAAACGGAAAAGATATTATTGCTTGTGCACAAACAGGCACCGGAAAGACCGCAGCATTTGTGCTACCTATTTTACATAAACTAGCCAATAAACCTGACAACAACACCAATACGCTAATCATTGTTCCTACGCGAGAATTGGCCATTCAAATTGACCAGGAAATTCAGGGCTTATCGTATTACATCTCTGTAGGCTCTATTGCTGTTTTCGGGGGTGGCGATGGCATTGTGTATGCTGAACAAGAACGGGCATTGAAAAACGGTCGTGACATCATTGTTGCTACTCCGGGCAGACTAATATCTCACTTGGCTCAAGGTTATGTAAACTTCAAGCATGTTAAACACCTTATTTTAGACGAAGCCGACAAGATGTTGGATATGGGCTTTTTAGACGATATTGAAAAAATAACCACTTATTTACCCAAAGAAAGGCAAACCCTTATGTTTAGTGCTACTATGCCTCCTAAAATAAGAACTTTAGCCAAAAAGATTTTAAAACATCCGGAAGAAATTACCTTATCCATGTCTAAACCGGCAGCTGGCGTTCGTCAGTTTCTATACCTCACCTACGACACGCAAAAAACGGCTGTACTCAAGCACATCATCGAACAAAAGCCCGAATACAACAGCATTATTATTTTCACTTCGGCTAAGGTAAAAGTAAACGAAATTGTACGCGACCTTCGAAAAGGTGGGTTAAAAGCACTAGGCATATCGTCTGACCTTGATCAAATTCAACGAGAAGAGGTGCTGATAGGATTCCGCTCCAAACGAACCCGTATTTTAGTTGCCACCGATGTAATGAGTCGCGGTATCGATATTAAAGAAATAAATATGGTGATAAACTTTGATGTGCCACACGATGCCGAAGACTATGTGCACCGCATTGGCCGTACCGCAAGAGCAGGTTCCGAAGGAGAAGCCTATACCTTGGTGAACCCAAAGGATATGCAAAAAATGCAGCGCATCGAAGAACTGATAGAAATGGAAGTGCCTCGAGTAAGCCTGCCTGATACAATTGGCGAGGGGCCTGCATGGAATCCGAAAGGCGAAGGAAAAAGTCGCTCGTTTAAGAAAAAATCAAACAACCAAAACAATAAACACAAAACAAAGAGCGAACATCCTCGTTTTCAGGTAAAGAAAAAAAACACCTAAGTGCTTATTACTCCTATTACTATAGTAAAGTTACATCAAACCCTATATAGCAAAACTCATGGTTGTGTTGCTGTTGTTTTGTATTAAGCATCTGTACAACCATTCATTCAAAATGTTCTATTCGCTAAAACAAAAGCTATAGCTCCTATGCATTAACAATATTATCGATGATATATTGAATAGTTACCAGCAAGCCGTAGAAAGACGCAGTTGTAAGTTAATCAAGTGGAAATAAAAAGAAAAAATGGAAATCTTCTATACTCACCACAGCACATTTGCAAGCTTCGTTACCTCAGCTTGAAAAAAAGCTGTTACCTTCCATTCCAATTCAAACAGAATTTTTATTACTTTTGAAACATGACAATAGAACAATATATTGATAATGTAAACAGACTCTACAAACAAGGAATTGCAACTGAACATTCTTTTCGAGGGGACTTACAACAACTTATTAAAGACTTAGTACCCGAAATCCAAGTAACCAACGAACCAAAAAGACAAAGTTGCGGTGCTCCCGACTACATCCTAACAAAAAAAGATATTCCCGTTGGCTTTATCGAAGCTAAAGATATTGGCGACAAAGACCTTGACGGTACAAAGAAAACAGGAAACAAAGAACAATTTGACCGCTACAAAGCTTCCTTAAACAACCTATTTTTTACCGACTATATAAATTTTCATCTATACAGAGAAGGCGAATTCATTACCAAAATTTCCATTGCTGAAATTACGGACAAAGGAATAAAACCTTTACCTGAAAACTTTGGCAACTTTGAAAACATAATTAAAGACTTTTGTTGTCATGTTGGACAAACCATAAAAAGTAGTAAAAAATTAGCAGAAATGATGGCGGGCAAAGCCCGCCTGCTTGCTGATATTATTGAAAAGGCTTTAAACAGCGATGAGGAAAACAGCGAGGACAGTACGCTAAAAGACCAGATGCACGCTTTTAAAGAAATCCTTATTCATGACATTACACCGAAAGGATTTGCCGATGTATATGCGCAGACCATTGCTTACGGAATGTTTGCAGCGCGCTCTCATGATGCAACATTGCCTACTTTTAGTAGACAGGAAGCTTACGAACTTATCCCTAAATCAAACCCATTTCTAAAAAAACTTTTCGGATATATTGCGGGATTAGATGTGGACGACCGTATAAAATGGATTGTGGATGATTTGGTAAACATTTTCTTGGCTTGCAATGTAGAAGAAATGCTAAAGAATTATGGGAAAGCCACAAAAATGGAAGACCCTATTATCCATTTTTACGAGGACTTTTTGAGCGAGTACGACCCTAAGTTGCGCAAAGCCCGTGGCGTTTGGTACACACCGCAGCCTGTGGTTAATTTTATTGTTCGTGCCGTTGACGACATTCTAAAAACGGAATTTGATTTACCTCAAGGTTTAGCCGACACAAGCAAAACCAAAATTAAAGTAGATGCGCAGGGCAAAAAAGTAGAACAAGAAGTACACAAAGTACAAAT